>NZ_JBFUJJ010000097.1:0-524 GCF_056401435.1 Arthrobacter sp. P4_F10 | reverse complement strand
TGGTTGTGGTGGTGCCGGGTGTGTCTGTTGTTTGAGAACTCAATAGTGTGCCAAGTTTGTTGATACCAATTTATTGTATATGGATTGGTTGAATTGACTGGATTGCGCCACCCCGTGGTGTGGTCTGGTTTTTACAGCTGGTTTCAAATTTTGTGCAGTGCGTGCATCCCGTTTTCCCGGGGGCGCGTGTTGTGTCTGTTTTACTTCAACGGAGAGTTTGATCCTGGCTCAGGATGAACGCTGGCGGCGTGCTTAACACATGCAAGTCGAACGATGACCCGGTGCTTGCGCCGGTGATTAGTGGCGAACGGGTGAGTAACACGTGAGTAACCTGCCCTTAACTCTGGGATAAGCCTGGGAAACTGGGTCTAATACCGGATATGACTCCTCATCGCATGGTGGGGGGTGGAAAGCTTTATTGTGGTTTTGGATGGACTCGCGGCCTATCAGCTTGTTGGTGAGGTAATGGCTCACCAAGGCGACGACGGGTAGCCGGCCTGAGAGGGTGACCGGCCACACTGGGA
>NZ_JBFUJJ010000096.1:0-558 GCF_056401435.1 Arthrobacter sp. P4_F10 | reverse complement strand
GAGCGGAGGTCCAGGGCCGGCAGCGCGGGGTCCGCATCCGCGGCGGGCTCATCGCCGGGGCCGGGCTGGTGCTCCGGGCTGGTCGCGGCGGCCGAAGCGCCTGCACCGGTCGAAACGTCGGGAGTAGAAGCGCCTGCACCGGACGGGGCGTAGTCGGCACGGGATACGCAGGCCGATGCCCCGGCGGCAGCAGCACTGACCGAAGCGTCACCGGAGGCCGCACCGGCGGTCCAGCCGCCGCCGGCAGTCCAGCCGTCACCGGAGGCCGCGCCGGCAGTCCAGCCGCCGCCGGCAGCAGTGGCGCCGGCGGCCGTGCCTGCGGTCCAGCCGTCACCGGCAGCAGTGGCGCCGGCGGCGGACCTCTCGGCGGTGTCCGTGGCCGGGGAGGTTCCGGTGTTGCCGGTGCGGGGGTTGGTGGCGGTGTTCATGACGGTCAGGAGGTGTTCGAACTGTTCGGTGGTCGCGAAGATCTCGAGGTGGTGCAGGCCGTGGCGCCGGCGGCGGATGAAGGCGCCCTGGAGCTGGCGCAGCAGTTCCTCGGAGGGCTCGGCGCCGTCC
>NZ_JBFUJJ010000095.1:0-619 GCF_056401435.1 Arthrobacter sp. P4_F10 | reverse complement strand
GCCTAACCCCTTGTGGGAGGGAGCTGTCGAAGGTGGGACTGGCGATTGGGACTAAGTCGTAACAAGGTAGCCGTACCGGAAGGTGCGGCTGGATCACCTCCTTTCTAAGGAGCACCTACAGTCACCTTGCCCCGTGTATGCGGGTGTGGAGGGGTTGTCAGGAGTAACGCCCGTTGCGCAGACGATTGTTCTGCGGCGGGTGCTCACGGGTGGAATATCAGCAAATAGCGGCCGCAGCTTCTTTCTCCTTGCCCAGTACGGATCCTCTCTTGAGAGTGTTCCTGGAACGGTGTGGGGTCAGTGGGGGCGGTTTAGTGTTTGGCACACTGTTGGGTCCTGAGGCAACAGGACCATGGCGCGGCCGCGTTGCTCTTCCTTTGGGRGGGTGCGTGGTTGTGSTGTGGGACTTGTGTTTCTGGTTTCCTGGCTGCACCGATCATACGGTTGTTCCTGTCTTTTGGGGCGGGGCGTGTGTGGGGTGTGTGGTACGGGGTTGTTGTTTGAGAACTACATAGTGGACGCGAGCATCTTTTATAAGAAGCAATTTCCAAGAATATGAACCTGGATCTGTGCCGTTGCTCTGGTTGTGCCCCTTGGGGTGTGGCTGGTGCTGGTGTGC
>NZ_JBFUJJ010000094.1:0-1213 GCF_056401435.1 Arthrobacter sp. P4_F10 | reverse complement strand
GCTTCATTGTCCGCGAGGGCGAGGAGGACGCGGCCCTGAAGGAACTCGACGAATCCAAGAAGGAACTCCCGCTGCCGTTCCGCACGGCGGCCGAACTGCTGGAACACTGCCAGTCCCAGGGCCTCTCGATCGGCGAGATCATGCTGGTCAACGAGCGCGCCTCCCGCACCGAGGCGGAGATCCGGGAGGGCCTGCTGCACATCTACTCGGTGATGGAAGGCTGCGTCGAGGTCAGCCTCAAGCGCACCGGGCTGCTGCCTGGCGGGCTCAAGGTCCGCCGCCGCGCGCCCGACTGGCACGAGCGGCTTCTGAAGGAGGACAAGGACCGGGACCCGAAGTACTGGCAGGAATGGGTCAACCTGATCGCGCTGGCCGTGAATGAGGAAAACGCCTCGGGCGGSCGGGTGGTCACCGCCCCCACCAACGGCGCCGCGGGCATCATCCCGGCCGTGCTCTACTACGCGCTGCACTTCGCCCCCGGCATGGACCAGGCCACCCAGGCCGACCGGGACGAYGTGGTGGTSAAGTTCCTGCTGACCGCGGCCGCGATCGGGGTGCTCTACAAGGAGCAGGCCTCGATCTCCGGCGCGGAGGTCGGCTGCCAGGGCGAGGTGGGYTCGGCGTCCTCGATGGCSGCCGCCGGCCTGGCCGAGGTCATGGGCGGCACGCCSSMRCAGGTGGAGAACGCCGCGGAAATCGCGATGGAGCACAACCTGGGCCTGACCTGCGACCCGATCGGCGGGCTGGTCCAGGTCCCGTGCATCGAGCGCAACGCGATCGCCGCCGCGAAGGCCATCAACGCCGCCAAGATGGCGCTCTGGGGCGACGGCACGCACCGGGTCTCCCTCGACGAGGTCATCGTGACCATGCGGGAAACCGGCAAGGACATGAGCTCCAAATACAAGGAAACGGCCATGGGCGGCCTCGCCGTCAACGTCGTCGAATGCTGAAGGAAAGAGAACTATGACACTGGCACCAGAAGGCCGGAAGATGCTGCGCATTGAGCAGCGAAACGCGGCCACACCGGTGGAACGGAAGCCGGAATGGATCAAGGCCAAGGTCCAGATGGGCCCGGAGTTCGTCCAGCTCAAGAACCTCGTCAAGAAGGAAGGCCTGCACACCGTGTGTGAAGAGGCCGGCTGCCCGAACATCTTCGAATGCTGGGAAGACAAGGAAGCGACCTTCCTGATCGGCGGCTCCGAATGCACCCGGC
>NZ_JBFUJJ010000093.1:0-1480 GCF_056401435.1 Arthrobacter sp. P4_F10 | reverse complement strand
GCATGATCTCGCCGATCGAGAGGCCCTGGGACTGGCAGTGTTCCAGCAGTTCGGCCGCCGTGCGGAACGGCAGCGGGAGTTCCTTCTTGGATTCGTCGAGTTCCTTCAGGGCCGCGTCCTCCTCGCCCTCGCGGACAATGAAGCCGCCGCCGACGGAGAAGAACGTGGCGCTGTGCAGGGTTTCGCCCCCGGCGTCGGAGACGGTGAACGTCATCCCGTTGGTGTGCCGGGGCAGGATGGTCAGCGGCCGCAGGACCATGTCCTTCACCCCGTACGGCAGGGGCACAGCCCCTGCCAGCTGCAGGGTGCCGGTCCCGGCGATCGCCGCCAGCCGGCCCTCCACTTCCTCGGGGAGGATCTGCTCGGGATGGAAGCCCTCGAGCCCGAGCAGGATGGCCGTCATGGTGCCGTGGCCGTGGCCCGTGGCAGCGAGCGAGCCGTAGAGGTCCACCCGCAGCGACGCCACCTCTGCCAGCTTGCCGAGGGACTTAAGTTCTTCGGCAAACACGGCGGCGGCCCGCATCGGACCCACCGTGTGGGAACTGGATGGTCCTATTCCGATGGAAAACAGGTCAAAGACTCCAACAGCCATTGTCGGTTCCTCACTAGGTCATGCTTCAAATGTCGGTGGTTGAGCCCGTCAAACCCCCAATGCATCGACGGGCTCAACTACCGGGACGGGCTATAGGGCAGGGTAGAGCGGGTGGGCGGCGGCGAGGGCCTCCACCCGGGTGCGCAGGCCGGAGAGGTCCGCGCCGGCGTCGGCGGTCAGGGCCTCGGCGATGATGTCGGCGACCTCGGCGAAGGCCGCCTCGCCGAAGCCGCGGGTCGCCAGCGCCGGGGTGCCGATCCGCAGCCCGGAGGTCACCATCGGCGGGCGCGGGTCGAACGGGACGGCGTTGCGGTTGACCGTGATGTCGATGGCCGCGAGGCGGTCCTCGGCTTCCTGGCCGTTCAGCTCGCAGTCGCGCAGGTCCACCAGGACCAGGTGCACATCGGTGCCGCCGGAGATCACGCTGATCCCCTTCGCGGTCACATCCGGCTGGACCAGCCGGTCCGCGAGGATCCTGGCCCCGGCCAGCACCCGTTCCTGGCGCTCCCGGAACTCCTCGGAGGCGGCGATCTTGAACGCCACGGCCTTGCCCGCGATGACGTGCTCCAGCGGCCCGCCCTGCTGGCCGGGAAACACCGCGGAGTTGATCTTCTTGGCGATCTCGGCGTCGTTGGACAGGATGATCCCGCCGCGCGGACCGGCGAGGGTCTTGTGCGTCGTGGAGGTGGTGACGTGGGCGTGCGGGACCGGGGACGGGTGCAGCCCGGCCGCGACCAGCCCGGCGAAGTGCGCCATGTCCACCATCAGGTAGGCACCCACCGAGTCGGCGATCCGGCGGAACTCGGCGAAGTCGAGCTGGCGGGCGTACGCGGACCAGCCCGCCACGATCAGCGCCGGCTTGTGCTCGAGGGCAAGGCGCTCGGCTCG
>NZ_JBFUJJ010000092.1:0-1573 GCF_056401435.1 Arthrobacter sp. P4_F10 | reverse complement strand
CACCGAGCCTACAGACCCAAGTGCCTCCGGGCTTCCGCTGGTGACCACTGCAGCCGAATTGGAGAACCTTACCCGTGAGACCCTAATACGTCTGATCGTGCTAGCAGCCCAGGATGCGGAGGAAGCGAATCAGGAGTGGATAAAAACGGCCGACAAAGTCGCCGCCAACATGGAGAGTGAAGCACACACGCTTCTTGTTCGATTGCAGCGGCAGGCAATGACTCGCCGCCGTCTCCGTCCGGACATCGGCACACAAGTCACCACCGCGAACTCCACCGATTCGGCCAACCACGGCAGAGAGGCCGGACACGAGAGTGGCGAATTCGTTGAAAGCGTAACTCATGGCACGAAGGATGATGACCCAGACTTCACTGACGATCCTCTGGACGTACTTAGCCCAGACGATGAGGGAGACGACGGTCCACTCAGCGACTTCAGCCACGCCCAACACCTCCGCGCGATGGCCGACCTCCTCAACAAGATCGCTGATGCCCTCACCAACCAAGGTCAGCTTAGTGATAAGGACGACGAGAACGCAGGCCACTAACCACGGATGCTTTCGAGACAAAGTCGAACCTGCCTGGGGCGAGTACCGGGCGATGGAGCATTTTCCACCAGAGCGGCAAGAACGAGGCCGTGCCGCTGCGTCGGTGGTCGAAAGAAGACATCTCGGGTTGAGCGCACAAACATCATGCTCACTGCAACCCATGACGATCATGAGTTCTGCATGACCCGCCGCGGCGATTCAAGTAGCAACATACTCAGGTGTCAGTAGACGTCTCCATCACTTGGCCCGTTTCGTTTGTCATCCGCTCGCGGGCCGCTGCCCACGAAGTGGCTCAGACTTCGACCATGGCTGACGCATTCCGAAAGGAGTCATGTCCGGGCCGGTTGAGCGCCGCATGAACTTCCAAGCGAACCACGCGACCTGGGAGTTTCTATGGACCTTGAGTTCTATGAGCCGGCCGAGGCGGCGGCCCTCATGCGGTGCACGGAGGCCTGGCTGCGGGAGGGCGCGGCCAGCGGCAAATTTCCGCACGTATGCTGGGGCAAGGGGAAGATCATCTTCACCTCAGAGCACATTGCGGAAATCGCCCGTCTGCGCGAGGTCCCGGTGCATGCCGGGTCAACCCCGCGGGAACGGCTGATCGGCACGAGGGCCCAGCGCCGCCTCGCGCCGGTCAGCAACCAGCAACCATGACTGCGACGGGGACAAAGTCCAGTGTCAGCGCGTGAACCCTGTAATCGACCTCTCAGTGGCGTCAGCGCCGGCCTGCAACGCCTCCGGCATCAAGTGGCCGTAGACCTGCTCCGTAGTGCGGGTTGAGGCGTGGCCAAGGCGTCGCGAGATCGTAAACAGAGACACACCGTCCTGGATCAGCCAGGACGCATGCGTGTGCCGGAGGTCATGAATGCGGGGCGACTTCTTCAGCCCATGTGCCTGAGCTGCTTGGACCGCAGGAACCCAGTAATGGTGCCAWTAGAGCTTGTGGATAATCCGCTCGCCCTTAGGGGTCGTAAACAGGAGTTCATCGCCAGGGCGACTTGCCACGAGGGGTACCAGAAGTTCCAC
>NZ_JBFUJJ010000091.1:0-1928 GCF_056401435.1 Arthrobacter sp. P4_F10 | reverse complement strand
GGTTTTTCGCCGGTACGGGAATATCAACCCGTTGTCCATCGACTACGCCTGTCGGCCTCGCCTTAGGTCCCGACTTACCCAGGGCAGATTAGCTTGACCCTGGAACCCTTGATCATCCGGCGGACGGGTTTCTCACCCGTCTTTCGCTACTCATGCCTGCATTCTCACTCGTGTAGGCTCCACCGCTGGTTTCCACCGCGACTTCACTGCCCACACGACGCTCCCCTACCACTCCAGACGCCTGAACCACAAGGGCTTGGCTATTGTCTGAAATCCACAACTTCGGCGGTGTACTTGAGCCCCGCTACATTGTCGGCGCGGAATCACTTGACCAGTGAGCTATTACGCACTCTTTTAAGGATGGCTGCTTCTAAGCCAACCTCCTGGTTGTCTTCGCAACTCCACATCCTTTCCCACTTAGCACACGCTTAGGGGCCTTAGTTGGTGGTCTGGGCTGTTTCCCTCTCGACTATGAAGCTTATCCCCCACAGTCTCACTGCTGCGCTCTCACTTACCGGCATTCGGAGTTTGGCTGACGTCAGTAACCTTGTAGGGCCCATTAGCCATCCAGTAGCTCTACCTCCGGTAAGAAACACGCAACGCTGCACCTAAATGCATTTCGGGGAGAACCAGCTATCACGAAGTTTGATTGGCCTTTCACCCCTACCCACAGCTCATCCCCTCCATTTTCAACTGAAGTGGGTTCGGTCCTCCACGACGTCTTACCGTCGCTTCAACCTGGCCATGGGTAGATCACTTCGCTTCGGGTCTAGATCACGCCACTGCAACGCCCTATTCAGACTCGCTTTCGCTACGGCTTCCCCACACGGGTTAACCTCGCGACGTAACACTAACTCGCAGGCTCATTCTTCAAAAGGCACGCCGTCACAACTACACAGCAAGCTGCGGTTGCTCCGACGGATTGTAAGCACACGGTTTCAGGTACTGTTTCACTCCCCTCCCGGGGTACTTTTCACCTTTCCCTCACGGTACTGGTCCGCTATCGGTCATTAGGGAGTATTTAGGCTTATCAGGTGGTCCTGACAGATTCGCACGGGATTTCTCGGGCCCCGTGCTACTTGGGATACTTCACCAGGCGGTGCACAACATTTCGGTTACGGGGCTCACACCCTCTACGGCCGGCCTTTCAAGACCGTTCACCTATGCCTGCACTCTCACCCCACTGTCCCGGCAGAGACAGAATGGGAAGTCCCACAACCCCGACCATGCAACGCCCGCCGGCTATCACACATGGAACGGTTTAGCCTGATCCGCGTTCGCTCGCCACTACTGACGGAATCACTATTGTTTTCTCTTCCTGCGGGTACTGAGATGTTTCACTTCCCCGCGTTCCCTCCACGCACCCTATGTGTTCAGATGCGGGTCACCAGGCAGCTCGCGCCCCTGGCGGGGTTTCCCCATTCGGACACCCTGGGATCACAGTCCGGTTATCGACTCCCCCAGGCTTATCGCAGATTCCTACGTCCTTCTTCGGCTCCTAATGCCAAGGCATCCACCGTGTGCTCTTAAAAACTTGACCACAAAAGATCAAGGAGTAATTTTCGAGAGAACCATGAAAACCACACCGCACACCAGCCACACCCCAAGGGGCACAACCAGAGCAACGGCACAGATCCAGGTTCATATTCTTGGAAATTGCTTCTTATAAAAGATGCTCGCGTCCACTATGTAGTTCTCAAACAACAACCCCGTACCACACACCCCACACACGCCCCGCCCCAAAAGACAGGAACAACCGTATGATCGGTGCAGCCAGGAAACCAGAAACACAAGTCCCACAGCACAACCACGCACCCCCCCCAAAGGAAGAGCAACGCGGCCGCGCCATGGTCCTGTTGCCTCAGGACCCAACAGTGTGCCAAACACTAAACCGCCCCCACTGACCCCACACCGTTCCAGGAACACTC
>NZ_JBFUJJ010000090.1:0-2207 GCF_056401435.1 Arthrobacter sp. P4_F10 | reverse complement strand
CTCAGGACCAGAGGCAAGCACGGCGGCGTCATCGCCTGCGCGATGGCGCACCGCGCATCACGGATCGCCTACGCCATGGTCCGGGACCAGACCATCTACGACCCCGGCCGCTGGAAGTGACAAACCGCGGCACACCATGAGGCCAACCAGACATCCCCTTCCCGGAGCCAAAGGAGGTGCACGCAGCATCCCTTCACAACCCGGAGCGGCGGTGAGACGCTGGAACCGACGAAGGGCCGGACCAGACGCCGATACAGCTATGGCGGACGCCTTCCGCGTTACGCCGTCTCTAGCTTGGCGCCCGGCCCTTCGCCCCGCGGGCAACCCGAACGACGCCAGATGACCCGGGTGAAATAGCTGAGGTCGCATAAGTCAGCGTGGGCGCCCACAGACCAACGCCGGTCCAGCCGCCAAACCGCCCCTCCACAACACTTCAGAACGCCCGCCAGACACACGGGGCGAACCTTCACGCCCGGGGCATGCACTTGACACGACCTATAGCCAGCTAGAGCCGGTTCTGCGGCGACGCGTGACCCAACGTTGACTCAAGCCACTTGCCCCAGGACACGAGAGCCGTCGCGCATAGCCCCAGCCGCGGCTCCAAACGTGTCTTGGCGCCTACGACCTGAAGCGCTGCCACCACATCGCCCTTAAAGTCGCGAATCGGAACGGCCAGGGAGTAAAGTCCTGGTTCGGCTTCCTCATCGACAATGGAGTACCCCCGTGCCCGCGCCCCGCGCAGTCGTGACAGGAAGTCCTCGACGTCAAGCGGTGTATTGGGGCCATGGCGCACGAAGGGAACGCCGGAGAAAATGGTTCGGACCTCGGCGTCCGAGGCTTCCCACAGCAGGGCCTGGCCGGCATCACTACAAAACGCCGGGTAGGGCCGGCCCAGCCACGAACCGACCATGTTGCTACTTGCCGGAACACGCTCACCGATGGTGACAGTACTGTTTCCGCTCATAACTCCGAGGAAGCACCCTTCGTCAGTTTCACCGGCCAAGCCTTCCAAAGCGGTTACGCCGTCGGTCTGCAGCCGTTGCTCTGTCAACAGCTGTGCGTCTGTCAGGAGCGACCAGTTCAGGGTGTAGGACCGATGGTCTCCGCGTGCCAGAAACCCCTCCTGCTCGGCGGTCCGGAGGCTGCGCGAAACCTGGCTGCGGTCCCTGCCCAGATCGGCTGCTATATCAGCGACCGTTCCGCCAGACAGGCCTTCTGCGTTGCGGGAGCCCGCCGCGAGGACAGCCATGATTCCCCGGCCCATGCTGGACGTCTTAGACATGGATCCGATTCTAGTCACTGGAGAACGTGTCTTAGTGGATGGCGAAGACCCGGGCTGGAAAACCGCTGCCGTGCAGGGGCTTCGGCCAGCTTGCAATGAGGATCGCGCCGGCTTCTGGAAGCCCGTCCAGGTTCGCCATCAGCTCGATCTGCCACCGGTTCCGCGCCAAAACATAGGTCTCCAAGCTGAAATCCTGGCGGGACGTAGCCAGTCCCGGGTCTGTGTCTGTCTGCTCATGGCCGACGGCAGTTACCGACCGCTCCTCGATCAGGAAGGAGAGGACTTCCTGCGACCAGCCAGGCGTGTGGCTGACCCCCTCATCGTCCCTGTTCGCCATGGCGTCGGCGTCGGGCCAACGATGGCTCCACCCTGTCCGCAACGCCACAAAGGCCCCGGGGGCGATGGCACCGTTGCGGCTCTCCCATGCCTGGACGTCCTCCATCGTGGGAGTGGCGTCCGTATTTGCGGTGACCCGCGCGGTGATGTCGAGGATGGCCAGCGGAAGGACCATATCCTCCACAGGAATCTGGTCCAAGGTCCGTCCCCCGCGGATGAAATGCGAGGGAGGGTCAACGTGCGTCCCCCATTGGCCGATGATCGAATAACGGTGAGCCGTGAAACCGTTGCCTTTCTCCAGATCGAACACCGCCTCCCTGATTTCGTCCGGGAATGCCGGGAAATGAGGCTGGCCAGGGTGGAAGGCGTGCGTCAGGTCGGTGAATGACCTGCCCGCCAGCAACGGCTGCAGATCGTCCCAAAGCCGGGTCGTGGTGGTYTCAATCATGATGCGGCCTCGCTCTCAAAGACTGCCGGAAGGGCTGTGCTGGAGACGCTGACTGGCCCTGTCAGTTCGATGACCGGTACCTCCCACGGATGGATATCCACGATGTGCTGCAGGAAGCGTTCCACGGCGGCGTCAGGGGTC
>NZ_JBFUJJ010000089.1:0-2211 GCF_056401435.1 Arthrobacter sp. P4_F10 | reverse complement strand
ACCTGTGGTTGGGGGTCCTCGACCGTGAATGGTGTTCCGGCGGTGACCTACTCTCCCACACCCTCCCGGGTGCAGTACCATCGGCGCTGTGGGTCTTAGCTTCCGGGTTCGGGATGGGACCGGGCGTTTCCCCCACGCTATGACCGCCGTAACCCTGTGTCCGCACCCTGCCGGCCGTGCCGGGGGTGGGAAATCTGGTGGTTACAACATCTGTGGTGTTGTTATTTTGTTGTCGGTTCCTGTGCAACAGTGCCGTCGGTGACGGGTTTGTTGTTTGGGAACCACATAGTGGACGCAAGCAGTCTTGTTTCTTTGTACCCTTCCCGGGGTGTGAACGTCTTTTGAATCCGTTCACGGGATGGGTGTGTGGTGTAAGTTATCGGCCTATTAGTACCGGTCAGCTTCACGAGTCGTTAGTCCTCGCTTCCACATCCGGCCTATCAACCCAGTGGTCTGGCTGGGGGCCTCTCACACRCAAGGTGTATGGAAATCTCATCTCGAAGCGAGCTTCCCGCTTAGATGCTTTCAGCGGTTATCCCATCCGAACGTAGCTAATCAGCGGTGCACTTGGCAGTACAACTGACACACCAGAGGTTCGTCCGTCCCGGTCCTCTCGTACTAAGGACAGCCCTTCTCAAATTTCCTGCGCGCGCAGCGGATAGGGACCGAACTGTCTCACGACGTTCTAAACCCAGCTCGCGTACCGCTTTAATGGGCGAACAGCCCAACCCTTGGGACCTACTCCAGCCCCAGGATGCGACGAGCCGACATCGAGGTGCCAAACCATGCCGTCGATATGGACTCTTGGGCAAGATCAGCCTGTTATCCCCGAGGTACCTTTTATCCGTTGAGCGACGGCCATTCCACAATGTACCGCCGGATCACTAGTCCCGACTTTCGTCCCTGCTCGAGATGTCTCTCTCACAGTCAAGCTCCCTTGTGCACTTACACTCGACACCTGATTGCCAACCAGGCTGAGGGAACCTTTGGGCGCCTCCGTTACTTTTTAGGAGGCAACCGCCCCAGTTAAACTACCCATCAGGCACTGTCCCTGACCCGGATTACGGGCCGAAGTTAGATGTCCAAAGTGACCAGAGTGGTATTTCAACGATGACTCCACCCGAACTGGCGTCCGGGCTTCAACGTCTCCCACCTATCCTACACAAGCCACTCCGAACACCAATACCAAACTATAGTAAAGGTCTCGGGGTCTTTCCGTCCTGCTGCGCGTAACGAGCATCTTTACTCGTACTGCAATTTCGCCGAGTTTATGGTTGAGACAGCGGGGAAGTCGTTACTCCATTCGTGCAGGTCGGAACTTACCCGACAAGGAATTTCGCTACCTTAGGATGGTTATAGTTACCACCGCCGTTTACTGGGGCTTAAATTCTCAGCTTCGCCTTGCGGCTAACCGGTCCTCTTAACCTTCCAGCACCGGGCAGGAGTCAGTCCGTATACATCGTCTTGCGACTTCGCACGGACCTGTGTTTTTAGTAAACAGTCGCTTCCCCCTGGTCTCTGCGGCCCCGATCCCCTCCCACCAGCAAGTGGTGTTCAAGGTTGGGGCCCCCCTTCTCCCGAAGTTACGGGGGCATTTTGCCGAGTTCCTTAACCATAATTCTCTCGATCGCCTTAGTATTCTCTACCTGATCACCTGTGTCGGTTTGGGGTACGGGCGGCTAAAACCTCGCGTCGATGCTTTTCTCGGCAGCATAGGATCACCGAATCCCCCCATACGGGGGTCCCGTCAGATCTCAGGCATCATGAACGGCGGATTTGCCTACCGTTCGCCCTACATCCTTAGACCGGGACAACCATCGCCCGGCTCGGCTACCTTCCTGCGTCACACCTGTTAATACGCTTGCCTCCCAGGATCAGGTCCCGCGCTCCACCAAAACCCTTCCACCCCGAAGGGTAGKCAGGCAGGTTTCGGGCGGTTAGTGTCCCCTGTTCAGCATGGGCGGTTTTTCGCCGGTACGGGAATATCAACCCGTTGTCCATCGACTACGCCTGTCGGCCTCGCCTTAGGTCCCGACTTACCCAGGGCAGATTAGCTTGACCCTGGAACCCTTGATCATCCGGCGGACGGGTTTCTCACCCGTCTTTCGCTACTCATGCCTGCATTCTCACTCGTGTAGGCTCCACCGCTGGTTTCCACCGCGACTTCACTGCCCACACGACGCTCCCCTACCACTCCAGACGCCTGAACCA
>NZ_JBFUJJ010000088.1:0-2231 GCF_056401435.1 Arthrobacter sp. P4_F10 | reverse complement strand
CCAATTTATTGTATATGGATTGGTTGAATTGACTGGATTGCGCCACCCCGTGGTGTGGTCTGGTTTTTACAGCTGGTTTCAAATTTTGTGCAGTGCGTGCATCCCGTTTTCCCGGGGGCGCGTGTTGTGTCTGTTTTACTTCAACGGAGAGTTTGATCCTGGCTCAGGATGAACGCTGGCGGCGTGCTTAACACATGCAAGTCGAACGATGACCCGGTGCTTGCRCCGGTGATTAGTGGCGAACGGGTGAGTAACACGTGAGTAACCTGCCCTTAACTCTGGGATAAGCCTGGGAAACTGGGTCTAATACCGGATATGACTCCTCATCGCATGGTGGGGGGTGGAAAGCTTTATTGTGGTTTTGGATGGACTCGCGGCCTATCAGCTTGTTGGTGAGGTAATGGCTCACCAAGGCGACGACGGGTAGCCGGCCTGAGAGGGTGACCGGCCACACTGGGACTGAGACACGGCCCAGACTCCTACGGGAGGCAGCAGTGGGGAATATTGCACAATGGGCGCAAGCCTGATGCAGCGACGCCGCGTGAGGGATGACGGCCTTCGGGTTGTAAACCTCTTTCAGTAGGGAAGAAGCGAAAGTGACGGTACCTGCAGAAGAAGCGCCGGCTAACTACGTGCCAGCAGCCGCGGTAATACGTAGGGCGCAAGCGTTATCCGGAATTATTGGGCGTAAAGAGCTCGTAGGCGGTTTGTCGCGTCTGCCGTGAAAGTCCGGGGCTCAACTCCGGATCTGCGGTGGGTACGGGCAGACTAGAGTGATGTAGGGGAGACTGGAATTCCTGGTGTAGCGGTGAAATGCGCAGATATCAGGAGGAACACCGATGGCGAAGGCAGGTCTCTGGGCATTAACTGACGCTGAGGAGCGAAAGCATGGGGAGCGAACAGGATTAGATACCCTGGTAGTCCATGCCGTAAACGTTGGGCACTAGGTGTGGGGGACATTCCACGTTTTCCGCGCCGTAGCTAACGCATTAAGTGCCCCGCCTGGGGAGTACGGCCGCAAGGCTAAAACTCAAAGGAATTGACGGGGGCCCGCACAAGCGGCGGAGCATGCGGATTAATTCGATGCAACGCGAAGAACCTTACCAAGGCTTGACATGGGCCGGACCGGGCTGGAAACAGTCCTTCCCCTTTGGGGCCGGTTCACAGGTGGTGCATGGTTGTCGTCAGCTCGTGTCGTGAGATGTTGGGTTAAGTCCCGCAACGAGCGCAACCCTCGTTCCATGTTGCCAGCGCGTAATGGCGGGGACTCATGGGAGACTGCCGGGGTCAACTCGGAGGAAGGTGGGGACGACGTCAAATCATCATGCCCCTTATGTCTTGGGCTTCACGCATGCTACAATGGCCGGTACAAAGGGTTGCGATACTGTGAGGTGGAGCTAATCCCAAAAAGCCGGTCTCAGTTCGGATTGGGGTCTGCAACTCGACCCCATGAAGTCGGAGTCGCTAGTAATCGCAGATCAGCAACGCTGCGGTGAATACGTTCCCGGGCCTTGTACACACCGCCCGTCAAGTCACGAAAGTTGGTAACACCCGAAGCCGGTGGCCTAACCCCTTGTGGGAGGGAGCTGTCGAAGGTGGGACTGGCGATTGGGACTAAGTCGTAACAAGGTAGCCGTACCGGAAGGTGCGGCTGGATCACCTCCTTTCTAAGGAGCACCTACAGTCACCTTGCCCCGTGTATGCGGGTGTGGAGGGGTTGTCAGGAGTAACGCCCGTTGCGCAGACGATTGTTCTGCGGCGGGTGCTCACGGGTGGAATATCAGCAAATAGGTGCCTGGCGGCACAGGCCGGCAGCAAGTACGGATGCTCTCTTGAGAGTGTCCTGGAACGCTCGCCGGAATGAACTGCCGGGTAGTGTTTGGCACACTGTTGGGTCCTGAGGCAACAGGACCATGGCGCGGCCGCGTTGCTCTTCCTTTGGGGGGGTGCGTGGTTGTGCTGTGGGACTTGTGTTTCTGGTTTCCTGGCTGCACCGATCATACGGTTGTTCCTGTCYTTTGGGGCGGGGCGTGTGTGGGGTGTGTGGTACGGGGTTGTTGTTTGAGAACTACATAGTGGACGCGAGCATCTTTTATAAGAAGCAATTTCCAAGAATATGAACCTGGATCTGTGCCGTTGCTCTGGTTGTGCCCCTTGGGGTGTGGCTGGTGTGCGGTGTGGTTTTCATGGTTCTCTCGAAAATTACTCCTTGATCTTTTGTGGTCAAGTTT
>NZ_JBFUJJ010000087.1:0-2269 GCF_056401435.1 Arthrobacter sp. P4_F10 | reverse complement strand
GTTCCAGGGAGCGGGCGTCGGGTTCGCCGTAGAACAGGGTGCGCTCCAGTGCGGTGTAGTAGCCGGAGGTCATGGGGAAGCAGTTCAGGGACAGGATGTCGTGTTCTTGGATCTTGCGCGTGGTGGCCCAGTTGTGGGCGCCGTCGGTGTTGATGCCGGACTGGAACCACACCCAGGTGTCACGGATTTCCGAATCCGGGAAGGTCCGGGCGATTTCGTGGACCATGGCTTCGGTGCCGATCAGGGCGACCTCGTATTCGGTGATTCCGGCGGTGATGGCGTCGCGGATGGCTTCGCCGCCGAGGTCGCCGATGCGGGCTCCGTGCTTGATCACTTCAATTTCTTCGGCCGATTTGATCATCCGCTGGCGCATCGCGGCCTGGGCCACGTCCACCAGCGTTGCCCCGGCGAAGGCGGCCTGGATCTTGTTGCGGTTGTCCAGCGGGAGCGAATCGTCCTCGACGCCGAGCCTGCGGGGGTTGATGCCGCGGGTGCGCAGCGCCTCCTGGATGGCGAAGATGTAGTTGTCCCGGCGCCAGTCCGTGTAGACGACGTTGTCGCCGTAGCTGCGGCGCCACGGCATGCCGGCGTCGATGTTGGCCGTGACAGTCACGGTGTCGTCCTTGGTGACCACCATGGCGTAGGAGCGACCGAAGTAGGTGAAGAGGAAGTCAGAGTAGTACTTGATGGAGTGGTAGCTGGTCAGGACGACGGCGTCCAGGTCCTTCTCGGCCATGATGCGGCGCAGTCCGCCGAGCCGGCGCTCAAATTCGGCGTTGGAAAAGGTCAGCTTTTCCTTCTGCCCGTTGTGCAGGACTTTCAGGCGCTCCAGTTCGGCGATGGACGAAGCGTTGCCGGATGTGGTGATGGTCATGGTGGTGGTGCCTTTCGTCAAGAGAACTAAGCAGTTGCGTTCAAAGCAACACTGTTGCATCAGGCTATCCGTGACCGGCCACACAGTCAAGGCCTATATAGCGGGCACGCGGGACATTAACCGAGAGCCATCGCATTAAAGGAAAGTGATTGACGTAACACCACTAGGCCCCTAGAGTTGCAGTACACGCAACACTGTTGCACTTGTCTTTATGTTTCCTTCAACCAAATGAGGCCGCCATGACGGGCACCCTGAACCAATCCCTGGCCAGCGCCGACGCTGAAGTCGCGCGTGCCATCGACCATGAACTGGCTCGCCAGCAGTCCACCCTTGAGATGATTGCCTCGGAGAATTTCGCCCCGGCTTCGGTCATGGAGGCGCAGGGTTCGGTCCTGACTAACAAGTACGCCGAGGGCTACCCCGGCAAGCGCTACTACGGCGGCTGCGAGCACGTTGACGTCGTAGAGCAGCTGGCCATCGACCGGGTCAAGGCCTTGTTCGGCGCGGAGGCCGCGAACGTCCAGCCGCACTCCGGCGCGCAGGCCAACGCCGCCGCGATGTTCGCCCTGCTGGAACCGGGCGACACCATCATGGGACTGGCCCTGGCCCACGGCGGCCACCTGACGCACGGCATGCGCATCAACTTCTCCGGCAAGCTCTACAACGTGGTTCCGTACCATGTGCGCGACTCCGACATGACCGTGGATATGGCCGAGGTGGAGGCTCTGGCGCTGGAACACCGGCCCAAACTGATCGTGGCCGGCTGGTCCGCCTACACGCGCCAGCTGGACTTCGCCGAGTTCCGCCGGATCGCGGACCTCGTGGGCGCCTACCTGATGGTGGACATGGCGCATTTCGCCGGACTCGTCGCGGCCGGACTGCATCCGAACCCGGTCCCCTATGCAGACGTCGTCACGACCACCACGCACAAGACCCTCGGCGGCCCGCGGGGCGGGGTGATCCTGAGCAAGGAGGAGTACGCGCGCAAGATCAACAGCGCCGTGTTCCCCGGCCAGCAGGGCGGCCCGCTGGAGCACGTGATCGCGGCCAAGGCCGTGTCCTTCAAAATCGCCGCAAGCGATGAGTTCAAGGACCGCCAGCAGCGCACCTTGGAAGGGGCCAAGATCCTGGCCGAGCGCCTGCTCGCACCGGACGTCGCCGAATACGGGATCTCCGTGGTGGGCGGCGGCACCGACGTGCACCTGGTCCTGGTGGACCTGCGGAACTCGGAACTGGACGGGCAGCAGGCCGAAGACCGGCTGCACCGGATCGGCATCACCGTCAACCGCAACGCCGTCCCGTTCGACCCCCGCCCGCCCATGGTCTCCTCCGGTCTGCGGATCGGCACCCCGGCCCTGGCCACCCGCGGCTTCGGTGCCGCGGAGTTCACGGAGG
>NZ_JBFUJJ010000086.1:0-2283 GCF_056401435.1 Arthrobacter sp. P4_F10 | reverse complement strand
ACCAACCTCCAAGGCGCCAAATCGGCAGGGGCAGACTTGCCGATGCCCGGGCTGCCCGGGCTGCCCGGGCTTTAAAATCATTCGAGGCCAATCGTCCGCCGCCGACATGCGGCTCGTGGCCGCAACCGATTACCGCATTGACCAGCGTGTGACGGTTAACGGTCGATGCGCGTCAACCGACCCGATTTCTCAAAGGGCACCGGCAAGTCGCAAATCAGAGATCCAGACCCGAACCGCAGTCTCTACTCCGTAATGTTATTTGCCACCGCCAGACGCCATGTTGCCCGGTCCTGAGCGTTCTCATCGGTGTTGGTCACGGTGAACGCAAAGTTTTCGGTTTCACCCTTGCCTACATCGAAGTTGATCGTTAGCTGGCCGTCGAGGTCGCCGGTGTCCTCGCTGGTTCCTTCGAAGAGCCGCGTCAGCCCGGTCGCGAAGAACTTGCCGCCGGAGACAGATCCTTTCAGGAAGATGTCCGACCGGCATTCGCCCCCCCAGGAGAAGACGGCGTTAAGAATCGGCACGTCCCTGTCACCCTCCTCGAGGAAGGTGACCTGCCGAGTCCGAAGCGTCCCGCGCTGATTCACGCCGACGTCCTCAAAATCCATACCATCGGCGTCTACATTTACTGTGATCTGTCGGGTCATGATTCTCCCTTTCGTGGTCATAAACCGGCTTGATGGATATCCGCCGGTAACTACGAGAGTAGGAGCTGGGCGTTACGAAGCCGTTACAGGTCGGAGTTTCGTAGCCTTCGAAGGATTCCCCCGGAGCGTTGCGCGGCAGCCCGTGGCGTTAGCGGCCCAGGCCCTGGTCCGGGCCCTATCCGGGCGTTCCTTCCCGACCCGCGGGCCGGTCCTTGGCACGCGGGCCGGTGCCGGGGGTGCCTTGGGAGGGTTTCGGCGGGGTGGGGAAGCTTTGGGCCATCAGGCGCTGCATTTCGCGTGCCTGGGCCAGGGTTTCGGCCCGGGCAGCGGTGATCCGTTGCGCGGTTTCCTGCTGGTGCCCGTGCACAGTTTTTTGGCTGGTCCGGGGCCGGCCCGGGGTTTTCTGCCGTGGTGCCTGCTCGAGCCCGAAGTGCTTCTCCAGCGCGGTGGCCGCGGCCTGGGCGGCCCGGAAGTCCTGGCGGGCGTGCCAGACGTTCCCGGTGTCGCTGATGCGGCTGACCACGATGTGCACGTGGTCCTCCCCGTGGCGGACCACCACCCAGGGGTGGTCCTCGTAGCCCATGCGTTCGGCCATGATCGTGCCCGCGTCCCGCCACTGCTCATCGCTCAGCCGCCGGTCCCCGGGCGCGCAACRCAGGGAGACCTGCCAGATGGGCTTCTTGATCTCCGGTCGGGGGCCGGCCGCCTCGCGCAGATCCGCGGCCCAGACCGCCCCGTGCGTGTTCCCCTCCCGGCCCAGGTTCCCGCCGATCACCACACCCCCGGAATACCGTATGTTCCCGATTGTGTAGTGGTGCGGCGATCCCCCTTTGGCAGGCCGGCGAATGGACCGCCCCATTTGGTGGCAGCGCCCTCGTCATCCTCTTCGCCGCGTGCTCACACAAAGACGCCGGGCCTCACCCAGAGATGACTTCTAGTTGCCGCACAAGCCGGTCCGCCACCGCGACACCTCCCAGCCTGCACTGGCGCTGCGAGAAATCCAGTACAGATACTGGAAACCTGGATTCAGGTATACCCCCGCCTGCAAAAYTCTCCCGCCCGAGTTGAATAATCGCGACCGTTGCACCTGCCCGCACAGATCATCGCCTTGGGCTACCGTTTCATCGCCGACGAACTCCCCGAGAAAGGCCTTGCTGCGGGCGAGAACAGGGTCCACAGCCTGTGCAGGGACCATGAATAGCACGATAACGCCGCGATAACGGGCCCGGCCTAGCATTGCTCACGAGAGCCAAGAGTCAGTGAACCACCTTCGGGAGGTACGTCAATGCTTGTGAAACGGATCGGCAGCCGATCACCAAGCGTTCTGCCACATCGAGTGAGTATCCCGAGCAGGCTAATAGAGGGCGAGATTGGCGCCGGGACCCTCGTCAGGAAACTCACAACTCGACTCAGGTTACCGACATGCGCAGGCTGTCAAGACCGAGCAGATGCACTCAACCGCCGACTCGTATTCGTGGGAGCCGGCAATCCTCCAGCCCCTAAACCAGGCTGCTGGTTCGCGGGCACGGCATGCTTCGGATTCATCCAGACACTAAAGTTCTGCTGTGGCGATGGCACGGAGTACACCGAGCCATACGGCTGGTGTATCGGCTTCTGGTTTGCCCCGCCGTGCTAC
>NZ_JBFUJJ010000085.1:0-2643 GCF_056401435.1 Arthrobacter sp. P4_F10 | reverse complement strand
TTCAGGCGCTTCTTGAGCCGGCCAACGAACATGTCCACGATCTCGATGATCTCGTCCTGGGTCAGCTGCGGGAAGACCACAACATCGTCAACACGGTTCAGGAACTCGGGGCGGAAGTGCTGCTTGAGCTCCTCCGTGACCCGGGCGCGCATCCGGTTGTAGCCGGTCTGGGAGTCCGTGCCGGACTGGAAGCCCGTGGCGACGCTCTTGGAAATGTCCCGGGTACCGAGGTTGGTGGTCATGATGATCACGGTGTTCTTGAAGTCGACCACGCGGCCCTGGGAGTCGGTCAGGCGGCCGTCTTCCAGGATCTGCAGCAGCGAGTTGAAGAGATCGGCGTGCGCCTTCTCCACCTCGTCGAACAGCACCACGGAGATGTCAGGGTCCTTGCCAACGCTGTACAGCGGATCTTCGACCTGGAGGCAGAACAGATCAACGGGCAGCGCTTGCCCCTCACGGCCGGCCACCTCGTGGGCGCACCGGCATAAGCGTCAGCGTTGATACCAAAGCAGGCGTCCCGCACGTACTGGCGGGGCGCCTGCAGGACCCGGCATACCGGGGCTTCGCCACGGATAACTACACCGGGCTCACCCCGAAATCATCGAAGCAGTTCAGGCAGCCAACGAAGGCCACGTCACCGCATACGGCGAAGATGTCTACTCAGCAGCGCTTCAAGAGGTCATCCAGTCCCACTTCGGGACAACTGCTACCGCATATCCGGTCTTCAATGGAACAGGGGCCAACGTCCATGCCCTGCAAGCCCTGCTCCCGCGCTGGGGCGCTGTCATCTGCGCAGCAACAGCGCATATCAATACCGACGAAAACGGCGCCCCGGAACGGGTTGGCGGAATAAAGCTCCTCCCGGTCCCCACACCGGATGGCAAACTCACCCCGGAATTGATAGACGCCGAAGCTTGGGGGTGGGGAGACGAGCACCGGGCGCAACCGCGGGCCGTATCGATCACCCAAACCACCGAACTCGGCACCTGCTACACGCCGGAAGAAATCCAACGGATCGCTGAACACGTCCATGCGAAGGGAATGAAACTGCACCTGGGACGGAGCAAGGCTGGCCAACGCTGCAGCACATCTCGGGCTTCCTTTGCAGGCATTCACCACCGACGCCGGTGTCGACGTCCTGTCTTTTGGCGGCACCAAAAACGGGCTGCTGTTCGGCGAAGCCGTTATCTGGCTCAACCCACAGTCCGACCCAGGCATGAGCTACCTGCGCAAGATGAACATGCAGCTTGCCTCAAAGATCCGTTTCGTCTCTGCGCAGCTGGTAGCCCTGCTAACGGATGGGTTGTGGCTGCGGTCCGCCAGTCACGCCAACGAGATGGCTCAACGTCTCAGCGAAGGAATCTCGGCCATTAACGGCGTCTCACTGACGCAAGCAACACAGTCCAATGGCGTCTTTGCCGTCCTCCCACCCGGGGCAGCCGCGAAAGTCCGGGAATCCTTCCGCTTCTATGACTGGGACCAAGCACGCGGCGAAGTCCGGTGGATGTGCTCCTGAGTATGTCAGCCCGATTCAGGACCACTGAGACGGCTTGAATCAGGACCACTCAGGCCCCTAGTCCCTGGCCCTGACACCCTGCCCATCTCCTTCTAAATCGCACTTCGAGTCGCGGTCTTGCGAGCAGGCCCCCGGGGACGACTTAGCGATACTGGTCAGTTGCCGTTGTTGCGAGAGTGGTTCAGTCGTTCAGATGGCACTCTTCAGCTACGGGGCGKGGATCCTGCTCGATTTCGTCGTACCGGGTAGTTTCAGCTTCAATGGCTACATGCCTCCCGTCTGGTCATTGCGCCAAAGCCTTCCCTCTGACGCATCATGGATTGCCGAGCTCCGCGCYCARGTCATGCGTCCCGATCTCGAGCGCCTCGGACGCTGGGATCCGGTGCGCGTCAGACAGCGCTTCCTCACGGGCTTTCACCCGGCGCATACGTTTGTTATCGACGTCGGAGCCTCCGCGGCCGGTGTSATTGCKGTCCGCCCCGAATCGGATGAGMAATGGATCGAACACTTCTATCTGGCCCCCRAGTATCAAGGGCAGGGTCTGGGGACCGCGGTGCTGCGCCACGTATTGGAGGCGAAGCGCGATCACCGGCCTTTCCGGCTCAMCGTCCTCCAAGGCAGCCCGGCGAGACGCCTCTACGAACGCACCGGATTCGTCCACGAGCACGAGGATTCSATCGATGTSTTCCTCGTCGCCGAAACGGACCRGAAGGTCGTGCCCAGGAGAACCCGCTCCCGCTGAACGACCCGCTTATTGGACAGGCCAATGGTCAAGCAAACTCTCMRCAGTCCCCCGSAATTAGTGCCTCCGCCGCCTGCCGCGGGGATGCCGGCCGCCGGTCAGTGGCCGGTGCGCATCCGGTCACGTGCGCAMCTCACAACGGCGGACAAGTCCAGCCCGTAGGTCGGCCCGTCGCCGGAACCGTACTCCTCGAGKCGGSCCGCACCGCGCTCGAGGAGCCGGATCGCACCAATGCTGTTCCCCCGGGCGGCGTGGGTGAGCCCGACGCAGATCTGGGCGAGACCTTGCCAAAGGTTGCGTTCTTCGGCCGGCCCGGCTTTCCACCGGGCCTCGAGTACCTCATGAGCGGCGAAGGGCCGGCCTGCCTCCACCAGACTCCGGGCCG
>NZ_JBFUJJ010000084.1:0-3040 GCF_056401435.1 Arthrobacter sp. P4_F10 | reverse complement strand
TGCACAAGAGCACCGTTTCCCGGATCCTGGCCACCTTCGAACAGGAACACCTGGTGGAACGGGACCCGGAAACCCGCCGCTTCCGGCTGGGGCTGGGACTGATCGCCGTCGCCGGACCGTTGCTGGCCGAACTGGAAGAACGGCGTGTGGCCTTCCCGGTCCTGCGTGAACTCACCGAACAGACCGGCGAAACCGGCGCCCTCATGGTGTGGAACGGCGCCGAATCAATGTGCGTGGAGCAGATCGCCAGCCACCACCAGATCAAGCACGCCACCCCGCTGGGCGCCCGGTACACGGATGCCATGAGCGCCTCCGTGCAGGTCTTCCTGTCTGCCGAGGCCGCCGAACGTGTCCGTACGCTCCTGCGCAGCGGAGCGATCAGCTACCCGGGACTCGATGACGCAGGCCTGGACGGCTACGAGATGAAGCTCAAGGATGTGGCGGCCCGGGGCTGGGCCATCAACTATGGCGAATCCTCCATCGACGAAGTGGGCGTGGCTGCTCCTGTCTATGACCACCGCGGCGACGTCGTGGCGGCTGTCCTGATCTCGGCGCCCCGGTTCCGCGTCTCCCGCGAACGGCTGCAGGGACTGGGCGAAGCGTGCGCGGCTGCGGCCGACAAAATCACCAGGCGGCTGGGCGGCCGCGCGTCCCGCAGCAGCGACTGACGCCGGGCCGGCAAGCGCAGCCCACCCGCCTCAGTTCAGCCGGGCCAGCCGCGTGGCCAAATGCAGCGCCGCGAGCCGGCCCGTTCGCCGGGGGTCGCCGCCGCACAGCTCGAAGATCCGCTGCAGCCGCTGATGCATCGACTGCCGTTCCACGTGCAGTTCCCTGGCCGCCTGGGCGGTGTTGCATCCGGAATCCAGCCAGGTGGCCAGGGTATCGAGCAGTCGCGAATTGCGTTGGGCATCATGGTCCAGGAGTGCGCCAAGTTGCCGGCGCACGAAGTTCCGCCGTTGCTCGGTATCCAGGCTTCCCACCGCGAGGCGTTCGACGGCGAAGGCCTCGGAATCGATCACGGGACAGTGCGGGCCTGCTGCCCCCGCCGGTGACTGTCCCAGCGTGTCCGCCAACTCCAGCGTGAGCCTGGCTTCCGACAGGGACCAGGGAGCTTCCGATATCCCGGCGGACATCGGGCCAACGGCAACGAGCGTGTCGGCCAGTGCGGGCAGCCCACGCAGGCCGGCCAGGAGTGCGTGCCGGCTTTCGCGCGGATTATCGCCCGGGAGGACGGCCACCGCCAGGAGCTCGGCGTTATCGACATAGGTGGCGCTCGGCTGCGCCCCGCGGGTCAGAAGACGCTCCACGGGAGCCCGGAGCTGTTGGAGCATGTCGGACCGGATCACGATGGCCAGGAGCGCGGCAGCCGGCGGAATCCCCGCCGCGGAAGCCAGCTGCTGGAGCCGCCAGGCCTGGCTGCCCGAATCTATCGCGCGAAGCAGGGCCGCCCCGGCGACTTCCTTGAGCCCGGGAGACATCCGCTGCAACAGTGCCAGGGCCAGGATGTCCACTGAGCGGTTCCCGGCTGTACGGGCCAGGTTCTCGTCCTCGCCCGGCGGGATCCGGAGCAACAGCTGCGCAGCGAGAATGCCGCGGATCGGAACGTCGATGTGGATCAGGCGTGCCTGCTCCTGCGGCCCCAGGGCGGAGGCGTCGGCGTCGGCGGCCTCCGGCTGTCCCGGGGTTGCGCTGGCCAGGGTCGCACCTGAGACGGACGTCAGGGTCACCTCGGCATGGGTGATACCGGCCAGCACGGCGAGAATCCGGTCCAGGCCGCCGCCGTGTGCCAGCTCGACGGCCATCGCGTGACTGGCCTCGTCTGCCCGCCGCAACTGGGACACCGAGTCGCTGACCAGCATCGAATTGATGGCCTGCATGACCCCGACAAACGGCACCACCCCGCGAAGTTCGATCAGCGGAAGGCCGGCTGCTTCGGCGGCCGCCACCATCGAGGACGGCAGCGACGGAAGGGCCGCCCCGGTCTCGATGGCTACGGCCGCCACACCCCGCTCTGCCAGCTGGCGAACGTAATTGACCTGCCGCTCCTCAGAGGCGAGGGCGAGAGCTTCCCCGCCTGTCAGCAGAAGCTCCCCGCCGGCCAGCAAGGGCGCGATGTCGATGATTTCACTGGAGTGGATCCACCGCAGCTGGGTCCTGGCGGCAGCCCCTGCCGCTGCCCGGATGATGGGATCGGCGGCCGCCAGCGTCGGATGGTTCAGGGCGTCTTCAAGACGAATGGACATGACACTCCGTCGCGTTGATCTACGTTTATTTGGACACATTGTATATGGTCGAATGTGGCCTGCGACACATAATCTTGAAGGAATCCCACACACCCCCGGAGGCTCCCAATGCGTCAAAAAACCCCAGCGGCCCCAGCCGGCACCGCGCCGGTAGCCGGTGAAGACCACGAAGCGTGGCTACACCCCATCCCCGAATCAGAGCGGACCCGCAAAGTGTCCGGCCAGTTCTGGATCTGGGCTGGAGCAAACCTCGCCCCGATCAACTGGGTGCTCGGAGCGCTCGGCATCCAGCTCGGCCTGGGGTTCGCGGACACGGTCACCGTCCTCGTCCTTGGAAACCTGATCGGAATGCTGCTCTTCGGGTGCTTTGTCCTGCTGGGCCAAAAAACGGGAGCCACCGGCATGGTGCTGGCCCGCGCCGCCTTCGGACGGCGCGGAAACTACCTGCCGGCGGCCATTCAGGCCCTTCTGGTGATCGGCTGGTGTGCCGTCAACACGTGGATCATCCTGGATCTGGTCATGGCGCTGTTCGGAACCCTGGGATGGGTCGACCCGGAGGCCCACAACTATGCATGGAAGATCGGCATCGCCACGTTCATCATGGCGGCGCAGGTAACCATTGCCTGGTTCGGCTACAAGGCGATCGCTGCGTTCGAGAAATGGACCGTCCCGCCGACCATCATCATCCTGACCGTGATGTCCGCCGTGGCCTGGTTCGGCATGAAGATCAACTGGACCTACGCCGGCCCTGCAGGCCACATCCTGGAAGGCTCGGAACGCATCGCCGCGATGAGCGC
>NZ_JBFUJJ010000083.1:0-3242 GCF_056401435.1 Arthrobacter sp. P4_F10 | reverse complement strand
GCGGTAAGTGGCGGCGTTTTCACAGCGCTAAATGTCACCCCGGCCGCCCCGTTAGCCGATCGTGCAGCGGGCGGTCAGGCGGGGCAGTTGCAGAAGTCGAGGACAGGACGTCCTTACGGATTGCCCAACGGCCGCCTGAACACCCATCGCACGCCGCCTCGCGCGAGCATCAGAACGATGATCAGTGCAGTCACTTGAAAGAAGCCGCCGAGACGGACAGCGTCGCCGAATACCAGGTCAACCAGTCCGAGCACCATGAACTTGCTCCCCGGCAGCACCAGCAACAGGGTGATCGCGCTGACGATACGAACCCGCCGAGTATCAGCCGACCGGATCCGCGCAACGATTTTCTTCTTCGCCCACAGCACGACTTCAAGGACGACCTTCAGTAGGATCGCCGTCAAGAGCGCCAACAGGAATGTTTCGGATATGACGTCGGGAAACAGCTGGATGAACGCTCCCAGCACCACGAGATAGACCAGCACGTCGACGAGATCTATTGGGCGGATCCGCATCCAGCGAGTATATCGATAGCGCCCGGACCGCCCTCCTGCCCGCTTAGAGTTCCCTTCGCTCCGCTTAGTCCGTTTGCCCGTTACACGGCCTGCCCGATAAGGGTCGTTTCCCGCACACCGTTCGGCCTCAGCCAAACCGCCAAACCAGGCTGTGAAAAAACCGCCATTCCCACCGAAAAGTCACACTTGGCCAGCCGCGGAAACGCCGATTCCTATACACAGTTCGCTGACACGACTCATGAGAAACGGCGCGGCGAGTCAGGATGCCGGCGCGACACTGTCTTGTGACCGGTCGTTTGCGAAGCGCGCAAATGAGTCCTGGTGAGTTGTTCGGGGTGCGCCGGCGGCGCGGCGCACACCAGTTTCGATCTGTCGAGAACGGGCATTCCCCTTTCGTGGCGGATCAGGATGGTGTTCTTCGTCTTAAGTAGGTAGACTGGGCTACCTACTTAAGGGCGTGATGCTGTGGGTGATGGTGTGGGCCGGGAGCGGCCGGCGCGTGATCGGTTGATGACGGCCGCCGCTGAGTTGTTCTATGCGCATGGGATGGCCGCTACCGGGATTGATGCGATCACCGAGAGGGCGGGTGTGGCGCGGAAGAGCCTGTACAACAACTTCGCGTCCAAGGACGATCTGGTGCTCGCTTATATCCGGGAACGCCACCAGGAGTGGCTGGGGCTGTACGAGCTGCGCGTCGTCAATGCACAGACTTCGCGCGATCGGGTGTTGGCGGTGTTCGATGCGTATATCGACCATGCCGGCGCCGCCTACGTCCACGGGTTTCGCGGGTGCGGGCTGCTCAACGCAGCCGCCGAGCTGCCTGCGGGCGCGCCCGGGCGGGTGGCGGTCCGCGAGCACAAGGAACAGGTCGAGGCGATCCTTGCCGCTGGTCTGGCCGGGATCGTCGACGCCGATCGGGCCGCAGAACTCGCCGAGCAGTTGGCGTTCGTGCTCGAAGGTGCAGTAGCCCGCGCCGGCCTGGAGGGCTCTGTGGAGCGCTTGGTCCATGCCCGCGCGATCGCCGCCTCGCTGGTGGATACGCCGTGAGGCGCGAGAGGTTGATCGCCATCGCGGCGATCACCATCACCTCAATGCTGTGGGGCACCACGGGTACCGCCGCAACATTCGCGCCCGGTGCCGGCCCGCTGGCCATCGGAGCCGCCGCCCTGGGGATCGGCGGCGTCTTACAGGCTCTCATCGCGATCCCTGCGCTACGCGCCAGCCGCAGGCAACTACGCGCCAACCTGCCCTTGACCGCTCTGGGCGCGGTGGCGGTGGCGATCTACCCATTGGCGTTCTACAGCTCGATGCACCTGGCCGGGGTGGCGCTCGGCACCGTCGTGTCCCTGGCCTCGGCACCGCTGGCTTCCGGTGTGCTGGAATGGTTCGTCCAACGCACCCCGCTCAGCCGGTGGTGGATGCTGGCCGCCGGGCTTGGCGTAACTGGCAGCACCTTGCTGTGTCTTTCCAAGATGGCCCACGACCCCGGCGATGTCGGTTCGACGCTTGCCGGCATCGGGCTCGGTCTGGTCGCTGGCGCCACGTACGCAACATATTCGTGGTGCGCCCAACGCCTCATGAGCCGCGGCACTAGTCGCGCCGCCTCGATGGGGGCAGTGTTCGGGGCCGGCGGCATTCTGCTTGTGCCGGTCCTGCTTCTGACCGGCGCGCCGCTGATCGCGAGCTCGCAGGCGTTCGCCGTCGCAACCTACATGGCTCTAATCCCGATGTTTCTGGGCTACTTGCTCTTCGGATATGGTCTGGAGCGCGTCACGGCCAGCACCGCAACCACGATCACCCTGAGTGAGCCGGCCATTGCCGCGGTCCTGGCCGTGGCCATCGTCGGTGAACGCCTCAGCACAGTTGGCTGGGTAGGGCTTGGCATCATTGCCGTGGCTCTCGCGGTTCTGGCGATCGCGCCAACCAACACGGTTGGTGCACTGCCGAAATCCGACCCCAAGCGCGCGAGCCCTCAGATGGCCGCCCGGTAATACAGGGTCGGGCCTCGAGGAGTCCCGCACCATACGCTGTTCGATTGGCGAAGCATGCTCCCGGCCAGAAGGACCGGCCCTTAAGACACCCCGGCCTGCGGCTGGACGATCCGCTGATCAGCTATTAATGTCTTGCAGTATCGAATTCTGGCAGGGGCCCACAACGCCCCGGGAGGAGGCGCGCATCACCGCTGACCAAGACCGCCAACCTACTGTCAAATTCCTGGAAAGCCCCTCACCTGAGGGGCTTTCCCATTTCCGGTACCGGGGACCCTTGGCCGCCGCGGAAGCGAGGGGTGTCGACGGACCGGTAACCGACACCGATGGCGTCCCGCACGGGGCGTTCGGTCGCCCGCGGGCGGCGACCATCATCCGAATCACCGGCGAAATCTTCCGTCTCGGCGACAGCTTGGCACGCTCGTCCGCCGCATCCAATCGCTCTACCACCTCGATACCTCACGCCACAGATCATCGACGCCGTAAGGGAAACCCTCCTCATCGGCCACTAAGGGCTGCGAATTCACTGCCAATTAGCTCTGCGATTCACACCTAACACCTTCCCGGGCCCGGAACAGTGTCTTGAAAAGCTTTTGATTTACGAGACATAGATTTCGAAGAGTCCTATCCGGTGCAGCCAAGATTCGGCGGCTGGCATTGCGTCTCTGACTTCCTCTCCGCGGACAGCGAGTCCTTCACCGATAACCGCTGATCGGCAGGATACTGCGTAGTCTTGTTC
>NZ_JBFUJJ010000082.1:0-3344 GCF_056401435.1 Arthrobacter sp. P4_F10 | reverse complement strand
GCCGTCATTGAAACGAAGACCAGTAATTCCAGCGCAGTGTGGATTCTACGTGATGACAGCTTGCAGACCCGGCAGGTTTTCGGGCATACCGAGGGCATCCACGTAGTGCCGATCGAACAAGCTGCCGATCTGGCAGACCAGACGAGCGAGGCCCCCGGAAGGAACCCAGGCACCAAAATCTACCCCGGGTTCGGTACACATAAGATTGAATGAAGCTGCGCGACTCGACGAAAGACTGACCGAGGCCACAGCCAGTCTTATCAACACCGTCGCCGTCAAAAGTGCGGGCATCCTTGACCCCGAAACCCGAATCCACAGAATGCCGCGTAGTCTGGTCGTCCGTTAAGTTAGCCCAAAAGTACCGCCATAATGATCCGTCACACGTGCAACTTCCGGTACGGCGGCGGACCGCGTGGATGTCACCGCCGGGTTGTCGGGACCGCTCTCCGTGTTGCCTATATAAGGTATCGGTACACCGTGGCGCGGGAGACTCCGAGCATCCTGCCGATGTCGGAGGCACTGATTCCTTTGCCTTTGAGTTCTTTAGCTCGGGCAGCAGCAGCGTCGTCCACCTTGCGGGGCCTTCCGCCGTGGCGGTTGTTGGCCGCGGCCGCAGCGAGGCCAGCCTTGGTGCGTTCGATCATCGTGTCGCGCTCCAGCTGAGCAAACGCGGCCATGATCGTCAGCATGGCGGTGCCCATGGGTCCGGTTGTGTCCAGCCCTTCGGTCAGGGACCGGAAACCTGCTCCCCGCTCCCTGATGTCCTCAACAAGATCAAGAACGTGCCGGGTGTTGCGGCCCAAGCGGTCAAGCTTCCACACGGTGAGTACGTCGCCGGCCTCCAGCCGGTCCAGAGCCCTGGACAGCCGAGGGCGTTCCGTCGTGGACCCGCTGACTCCATCGTCGGCAAATATCCTGGCTGCGCCGGCGGCCTTGAGTGCTGTGAGCTGCAGATCGAGGTTCTGTTCCGTGGTGGAAACCCTCGCGTAGCCGATCACGGCCATCGCCGCCTCCAGATTCTCTTTATCCCGACCAATTCTCAGTTATGAGACTCCCTGTTCTTGGACGGCATTTCGAGACGGGCAGTGTCCGTCTCGCGACGGGGATTTTCGAAACCCATGGCTGAACGACCAAGCTGTCTCAGTAATTGATCATATTTGAGATGCTCGAGGGCGAGTCGGTGACGGTCAAGTGTCCCGTCCACAGACGCTGGTTCCGATACGTCTTACGAACGGCCCTGTTTGATTGCCGCATTGTGAAGGCGTCCCTCTCGGACGGCACCCGGGGCAGTTTCCGTGCGGCGAAGGTGGCCGAGTGGGATAATTTGGTCATCCTTCGAATAGGGGGCCATCATGGCCGGCCTTGGTGCTCTTCGACCTGGCCGCCGCTCCCGGGCATCCATGCCCCGGCTCCTGGCGGTTTTACTTGTGCTCGCACTCGGCGTGCTGTTCGCTGCACCCGCCCGAGCAGTCGACTACGGACATGACGTTTCGTGGCCACAGTGTCCGGGCGGTCTTCCGATGCCGCCGGAAGACACGGAGTTCGTGGTCGTGGGGCTGACGAGGGGACTCGCGTTCACCGAAAACCCCTGCCTGGACTGGCAGTTCCAGTGGGTGCTCGACCGCGGCGTCCGGGCTCAGGCCTACACCATGGCTACGTTCCCCACCACCGTGCAATACGACACCTACGGCGACGACGGCCCCTGGCCCGCAAGCACCAGGCCGGACCGGCTGCGCAACGTCGGGTACGCCGAGGGTCGCGCGGCTCTCGCGTCTCTCGATGAGGTGGGATGGCGACCGGAGAGAATCTGGGTCGACGTCGAGCCCCGCCCGCAACAGCCCTGGCCCAGCTCGGCAGCAGCCCAGCGGCCGGAGAACCGGTACGTCATCTCCGGGCTCCTGGCCGCACTGGCGGACGCCGGGTACCCGCACGGGATCTACTCCTATTTGAGCGCTTGGGAGGCCATCACCGGATCGTGGCAGCTTCCCGACGTGCCCGTCTGGTCACCGGCAGGGCGTCTCGACTTCGCCAGTGAAGCATCCGACCTCAGTGTGAATCGCAGCTTCTCCGGTGGCACCGTCCACATCGCGCAATGGACCGACGACACCTACGACTACGACATGACGTGCATCGGGGTCTATCAGGCCCACGTCGCGACGATCGGCTGGCAGTCGAGCGTCTCGGACGGCGCCACCGCAGGAACGACCGGCCGGTCACTGCCGATGGAGGCGTTGCGCCTGTCGGTGGCAGGAGACCGCCTGTCGGGCGACATTCTGTGGAGGGGGCATGTGCAGAACATCGGCTGGCAGCCATGGACGATGTCGGCGTCCCCGATCGGAACGACCGGGCGCGGTCTGCGCCTGGAGGCGTTCGAGCTGCGGTTGACGGGGAATCTGGCCTCGCTGTACAGCATCAGGTATCGCGCCCATGTGCAGAACGTCGGCTGGCAGCCGTACGGGATCGACGGAGCCACGGCCGGCACCGTCGGGCAAGGTCTGCGGGTGGAGGCCGTTACGATCGAGTTGGTTCCGAAGGTCGCACCAGCATTCACTGCCGTGTACGCCGCCCACGTTCAGAACCTCGGCTGGATGGCGAACGTTTCGGATGGGACCGTCGCCGGGACCACGGGCCGGGCCCTTCGGGCCGAGGCGTTGCGCCTCAACGTGTCCAGCACGGCTTATACCGGGGACATCGCGTGGCGGGGGCATGTGCAGAACATCGGCTGGCAGCCGTGGACATCCTTGGCCAATCCCATCGGCACGGCCGGGCAAGGGCTACGTTTGGAAGCGTTTGAAATCAGGCTTACCGGTGAGATGGCGAACCATTACAGGATCCACTACCGCGCCCACGTGCAAGATTTGGGCTGGCAGTCATGGGTCGCCGACGGCGGAACGGCGGGCACATCGGGTATGAGCAAACGGATCGAGGCCGTGCAGATCCTCCTCGCACCCAGAACCGGCGGCTAGCGCGGGTTTCCCCCGCCAGGCAGACGCCGTCGTCGTCGTGGTCGGCACCAACGCGAAGGTCGAATCCGAAGGATACGACCGGGAGTCGCTCGCACTTCCCGGCCGACAGGACGAACTCGTCGCCGCCGTGAACCCCCGCACCGTCGTCATCGTCAACTCCGGCTCGCCGGTGCTGATGCTCTGGCGGAACGATGTCTCCGCCGTGCTCCTCGCCTGGTTTGGCGGGCAGGAATACGGTGACGCACTCTCCTACCCACCCGATGACGGGTATTGAGAGCCGCTGGGCTTGGTAATCGAGTATGCCGAGCGCCAACACCGTGAATCCGACGCTACCGTTCCGTTGGGCTCCTCTGGTGGGAGTCCGTGCAATGGGAAAAG
>NZ_JBFUJJ010000081.1:0-3466 GCF_056401435.1 Arthrobacter sp. P4_F10 | reverse complement strand
CCGCGGGGCCCCGCAATGCGTGGGGTAGCCCGCGCAGCATGGTTACTGGGTGCCGCCCCAAGGTTCGTCCTCGAGGTCCTTAGGTGCCGTGAGATCCATCTCGAGCAGCGGCACCACTTTGGACTTGGTGATGAAGCGGTGAGCCAGCCACAGGATGATGAAGACTGGCAACCCGATGTAGGAGGAAAGCACCTCCATGCCCCGCCCGGCAAGCACAGCCTCGTAGTTCTGTCCCGCGATTACCAGTATCAGCAGGGCGAAGGCCAGCAGTGGGCCAATGGGGAACAGGGACGCCTTGTACGGCAGGTCACTGACTTTGTTCCCCTGGGCCAGGAAGCCGCGCCTGAAGCGGTAGTGGGAGACCGCGATTCCCGCCCAGACGATGAAGCCGCATAGGCCTGACATGTTCAGCAGCCAGGAGTAAGCTGCGCCCTGACCGACGATCGCGGAGAGGAACCCGAAGAGTCCCACGGCCGCGGTGGCCAGCAACGCCGGAATCGGCACGCCACGCGCATTGGTTCGGCCGAAGATCTTCGGTGCCATGCCGTCATGGGCCATGGCGTAAAGCATCCGGGTGGAGGCATATAGTCCCGAGTTGCCCGCAGACAGGATTGCGGTCAAGATCACGGCGTTCATCAAGGCCGCTGCGAAGGCAATTCCGGCGCGCGAGAAGACGAGGGTAAACGGCGATGTTGCAATATCGGACTCGCCGGAAGCCAGCAGGCTCGGATCGGTGAACGGGATCAGGCAGCCGATGATGAAGATGGCACCAATGTAGAAGAGCATGATGCGCCAGAAGACAGTGCGGATAGCCTTCGGCACTTCGCGGCTCGGGTTCTTGGCTTCGCCTGCGGCGACTCCCACGAGTTCGGTGCCCTGGAACGAGAACCCGGCAACCATGAAGACCGAGATGATCGAGACCCATCCCCCGTGGAACACGTCATCGCGGTTTTCCCAGTTGCTCAGTCCCGGAGAGTTATCCCCGAGGATGCCGAAAATCATCAGCACGCCTGCGATCAGGAAGAGCACCACTGCACTGACCTTGATCAGGGAGAGCCAAAACTCCGACTCTCCGAAGGACTTCGCCGAGAGGGCATTGAGCCCGGTCAGCACCAGCAGGAATAACCCAGCCCACATCCATCCTGGGACCCCCGGGAACCAGAAGTCCATGATGATTCCGGCCGCGACCAGCTCGGCGGCCACGGTGATGGCCCAGTTGAACCAATAGTTCCAGCCGATCGCGAACCCAAAGGACGGGGACACGAAACGGGTGGCAAAGGACTGGAAGGATCCGGCGACCGGAATTTTGGCCGCCATCTCGCCCAGTGACTGCATCAACAGGAATACCATCAGCCCGACCAGCGCGTAGGCGACCAGCGCACCGCCGGGACCCGCCTGGGAAATGGTGGCGCCCGAGGCCACGAACAGCCCGGTACCGATCGCACCGCCGATAGCGATCATCTGCAGATGGCGGCTGCTTAGCCCGCGTTTGAGTTCGTTGCCGGTTTCGCCCGAGGCGCGGACTGCCGCTGTCTCGGGGGATGAACCGCGTTGTGCCACTGCATCGGGTGTGATTTCTACGGATGTTTCACTGACTGGCGTCATGCAACACCACCAAGGTGCATCGCTGCGATCCGGCTTGAGTTCTTGGTGCCGGTGACGGCTCGACCGGTGCAGGCGTCTACGACTGCCGTGGCGAGCTGGTAGGAAAAAATGGTCCCGACAGGTCTCGCCTCGGCGGTGCTGTCTCCCGAGCTGAGGAAGAGTCCCGCACCGAAACACAGATCGGTTTCAGGGATGCGGGGAGCGATAGCCCGATCGTTTTTTTGCGTGTGGGAGCTAAGTCCCATGGTGCCTCCGAAAAGGTAGCTGCGGTGGATTTAAGCCTTCCGGAGCCCCCGGGCCGGGAAGGATGGTGATCAAGCTAACACACGTGAAGGAAGCGACCTTTGGCGTGGCGAATGTTGCACGTCCGACGGGTCAAGTACTTACGCATAGGCATGGGTTACCCGATTTGAGCGTAAGAGTTGCTGATTTGATTTCGCCGGGCGAGTAAGCAGCTCTGACGATCTGCTATGGCAGGCGGCCGGCGTTAGGCGAACGATGCCAGGGGTAAAGATGCACAAGAGATGTCGGAGCATCTCGTCAAGCGGGGCGTGCACCTCGATGAACTTACCGGTTCGACCAGCAAGCGCCTCACAAACTCGCCCCAGAGGATGCCCTTTCTGCTTTGCAACGACCTGCCGCGTCGATAGGCGGCGAGTAAGGCCATCACACCCAACTTGTCGAGTTGGATATCCAGGGGTGGCCGCACGGGCCCCGCTGATCAGCAAACACTCTGGCCGTGCCGGGCGCAGAAGGAGCCGTCATCACGTAAACCAGGAAGATCGCCAGGAACCCGGGGCTGCCGCACTTCGTCCGCGAGCCGCCCGAACAACGCCGGAGCCCCCGACAGATGAGCAACCGGTCAACGCCGTTGTCCCACTGGGAGTATCAGCGGGAATTTGAACCAGAGACAGACGCAGCAGCGCCGGTGCGGTCCTACTGCCAAGGCATCCACTGATCGACACGAGTGGCAGGAGCTGAACCTCGGATCATCCCGATAGTGCGGCTTCTTCAATCGTGATGCGCCGTTTATGGGATGTCCTAAAGACACCCGACCTTAAGGTCAGGCGCAGGCATAGCAGTGAAGAGACGGCATCGAGCAAAAGAATTTCTTATGCATGATGGAATAACCCTTCACGTATGCTTACGCAGTGCTAGCTTCTTCAGGGATCCCCTCAACGGAAGGAACGAGCATGTCCGTAATCGCAAACCCGGAAGTGACAACCACCCGGGCAGAAGACCTCAAGTCGCTCCCGGCATGGCAGGCTCTGAAGGCAGCCGTCATCGGACTGCAGCAGGTTCAAGTGCAGGACGGTTCCGTTCCGGAACCCGCTGACCATGACCAGGCCCGCCAGAATGTCGGCATCATTACTGACTCAATCAACGACCTGCGCCCCCACCTCCCCCACGACACGGACTACCTTGAACTGCTCGTGCAGGACTTCCAGCGGTGGGCGTCCGAGGGCTTCGTCGTACCGGATTTCCTCGACTCATTGGTGGCCTTCCACCCCGAGCAGTGGCGCATCGATGGGTTGGCGCACTTGGTTGTGTTCCCTATGTACACGCAGAACGGCAGCACCAACCGCTACTTCGAGGCCGTCCTCATCGAGGTCATTTGGCCTTCTTTCGTCGCTGAACTGGAGGCAGCAAACTACTCCAACAAGCTGTTCGTCCCCATCAGCTTCGTCGATTTCACGCCCGGCTATGACACGAACTCCGCGGTTCTCTTCCCCGAGAGCGTAGCGGTCCGGAGCACCCCCTCCTTCACTTGGGGAGGCATTTTCGCGGACCGCGAAGCTGCCCGGTTCCGTCGCGTCCTAAAAGCTGCTGCCGACATCACTTCCCTGGACCTGCCGGCTGA
>NZ_JBFUJJ010000080.1:0-3505 GCF_056401435.1 Arthrobacter sp. P4_F10 | reverse complement strand
CCACAGATGTTGTAACCACCAGATTTCCCACCCCCGGCACGGCCGGCAGGGTGCGGACACAGGGTTACGGCGGTCATAGCGTGGGGGAAACGCCCGGTCCCATCCCGAACCCGGAAGCTAAGACCCACAGCGCCGATGGTACTGCACCCGGGAGGGTGTGGGAGAGTAGGTCACCGCCGGAACACCATTCACGGTCGAGGACCCCCAACCACAGGTCGGGGGTCCTCCCGCATTTAACCGGCTCTTCATGACCGAGGATGTAGTCGGGGCCTGACCTCGTTTCAGGTTCGAGAGCGTCAGCGCCAGAAATCGGTGAGCTGTTCGGCAAGGGCTCTGCCTTGGTTGTAACCAGCCTGAGCGGCGGGCGGACGCAGGGACAGATCCATCGCATTGGCGCCGAACATATGCTCAGAGTTGCTATCCGGGAAGATCGTTTCGACTTTGCTGCCGCGCGCGCGTAGCTCGTCGACCTGTGCTGCAAGATGCATGCCCCACTCCAACGGCGTCCGTGTTCTGCCGCCGAATGGCGACAGCACCAGCACCCGCCCGTTTCCGGCTGCCAGATCTGCATTCTCGTTGCGTCGGTAGCCGCCGTCGATATACCGTTTGTCTCCGATCCTGTAGGCGAAGCCACTGGCACAGCTGGCCGCGACGGCGTCCACCAGGTCGACTCCGCTGTGGCGGTCGAACACGACCGGTTCGCCGGTATGGGCATTGACCGCCGTGATGAGCACTGTTCGTTCCGGCCAGTGCTGACTGGGCAGCCGCGCGGCGACGGTCGCGCGCCACCGCGTTTGCCTGGAGCCGTCCGACGCCGCAGCCATATCGAGTGCCGCGGCGCCCATTCTGCGGCGCATGTCGGCCGCATCCTCAGCGGCGGCGATGATCTTGCTCGTTCTCTCCATGTGGTCCGCCGCCGGCCTGATCGGAACGCGTCCACGGTCGGATCCGACCGGACCGGTACGTTGCTGGGGCGCCGCGGCAAGAATAGCGGCAAGCAGTTCGGTCGCCTGAATCCCGCTGGTTATCTGGGTCGCGGCGGTCGAGCCGGCCGACGTCCCGATGACCAGATCAGCCTCAGTCACATCCAGCCCGGCATCGAAGAGGCCGGCGATGACGCCGATCAGCCACGCGTTGCCTGTCGATCCGCCGCCACCGAGCACCAACGCGCGCCCGCCCGCAGCGCGCACCTGCTTTGTGGCGTCGACCTGCGGCTGATTCTGGTCGGACCTCGGCCGGTCGGAGGCTGTCATCGAGGTGATGTGCAGAGTTGAAGAGGGTGTGGTGTTCATGGGAGTCGCCTTTCGCGAATTGGCTGTTGGGCGCTCCCGGTGGCGACTAGCTCAGTCGCGCGATCGTGGACTGTGGGGAGCACCCATTGCGGATACTGCATACATGGGTCTCACCTCCTGCCGATGGATCACGATCACGGGAATGATCGCACACCAGCGACACGGTGCGCAATCGGCATCGAGCCGGTTGCAGTGCGCCTGTCGAACGCGCCGCCGTCCGCTACACCCTCATCTGTGATGGGCCATTTACCCCCACAACAATCCGCCAGAGCAGCCTGGAAGGCCGGGAACGGCGGTGTCCCAACCACCAGGACCCCCAGTGCTAGGTTCCCGCCGGAACATCATTGAGGTCGAGGGCCCCCAACCACGTTGGGGGTCCTTGCGCATTTAAGCCCCCAAAACACAAGACCCTGCCCGTCGGCACATTCGGCGGCTACCCCCTGATCAGGTTGCCCCCGGGCAGCGTATCGACGATCTTCCCCGGTGCCCGTTCGCCGATGAGCGGCCACACGACGTCGTGGTCGCCGGCTTGAAGGACAAGACCCTGCGGTGGTGCCATGAACAGCGCCTGCCCGTCCGGACGGCCCGCCATCGGGTTCTCTACCGTCACGTCCGTTCCTTCTCTGGGTGTACCGTCCCCAGCGGGCACCATGTAGGCAACGGCAGCGGCCCCCTTGGGAAAGGCCTTCAGGAAGTACAGGGGATCCGAACTCCTTGCACCATTCAGCTCAAGATAGACATTCCCGTCACTGCCCTGTGGCAGTCCGCCCCTGATCGCGGTGTCAGCGCGCAGGATCAGAACAATGGAGTGGATGCCGGTGCCGACCCTTCCTTTCCGGACCCCCACCACGGCTCCCCGGACGATCACCTGGCTCGCCGCTGCCAGCGCCGCCGGGGAACGGAAGGGCTCGTAGTCGTAGGTAATGCGGCCGAAGGCAGCCAGAGTATCTTCAGCCTTGTAGGAGGCTGGCCCGAAAGGCTGAGTCCCTGTCTGCTGTGAGGTGGACTGCGGGCTGCCGGGGAGCGCAAGCATCCCTGCAGGGGCGACAGTCGCGCCTCCCAGGAGGCTGGCGCCGGCCAGTGCGCCCGCCGCGAGCCACAGCCGGGTGCGCTTAGCGCGTGCAGGGCTGACGGTTTCATTGACTTCATTGACGCTGAATGTTTCATCGACCCGACGCTGGTTCATGCCCCCTCCTTCCACTGCAGTGAGCCGGGCTATGAGGCGGCGGGTCGGGCCGGCCGCCCCGCAGCTCGGGGAGTGACGTCACAGTCCGGCCCCGAATCCTAAGTTCCGCTTGCCCCGAATTGTCCCGGACACCAAAATGGCTGCACAAGAGCAGAAAGTCGCAGCAGAACTGCCAGGCCCTTCTGGTCGGTAGCGACGTCCCGCAGCTTGCCTCTGTGAGCATAAGACTCCGTGAGCATAAGAACTGTCTCGCCAGCCGCTCAGTGCCAGGCCGCCCATTGCGCCCGGTGTTCGTTGCGAACACCATGGCGTGCCCGAAGACAACGTCGGTTCCCGACAGAGTGCCGGCGGGGTGTTCTTTCGGTGGTGCCGGCGGCGGTGTTGTTGGCTGCGGTTGGTGCTGTGGTGATGCAGTGCACAGTTCCGGGTTGGGGCGGCGGGGCGGGTGTTGGGGTGTTTTTGGGTGGTTGTGGCCTGTGGTGGCGGGGTTTTGGGGTGGTGGGGCGGGTGTGTGGGGTGGAGTTGCGGTGGGGCGTGGGTGGGTGTATTGTTTTCTAAGTCGCCGAGAGGGAGACCAGCGGAAAGCTGGGAACCGGAGGCGGCCAATCCCCTAAATTTCAAGACCGGATCTGGTCGGCGTTTTGTGCGCTCCGGGTTCGGGATGGGGCGGGTCGGATGGTTTGCGGGTCGCGGAAACGCTGATTTGCAAAGTGTTCCGGACTCGGGTAAGTTTGAAAAGTTGCTCCGGAGCGATCCTCGACCGAAATGTGGTTGTGGTGGTGCCGGGTGTGTCTGTTGTTTGAGAACTCAATAGTGTGCCAAGTTTGTTGATACCAATTTATTGTATATGGATTGGTTGAATTGACTGGATTGCGCCACCCCGTGGTGTGGTCTGGTTTTTACAGCTGGTTTCAAATTTTGTGCAGTGCGTGCATCCCGTTTTCCCGGGGGCGCGTGTTGTGTCTGTTTTACTTCAACGGAGAGTTTGATCGAGTTTGATCCTGGCTCAGGATGAACGCTGGCGGCG
>NZ_JBFUJJ010000079.1:0-3575 GCF_056401435.1 Arthrobacter sp. P4_F10 | reverse complement strand
ACGTTGGGCTCCGCCCCCGTCACGCCGGCGGAAATGCGGGATATCCTGCGGCCTTTCAACGCAGCGGACGGCGGCGGAGGGCAGGAGCGGGACCTGGCCGCGTTGGTTCGGCGGGGGCTGGTGCTCCTGCTGGATGGTCGCCTCGCCCTGACCGAGGCCGGCTCCGCTCTGCATTCGGAGGCAACCGGGCTGGTGGAAGCTGCCCGCCGTGAGCTCACGGCAGGCATCGGAGCGGATGAGTATGCCATGGCTGTCAGCGTCCTCGAACGCATGAGCAACAACGCGGACCGGCTCGCCTCGCGATAGGAGCGGTTGGGTGTGCCTCCGCGCACGCTCATTCACGCCCGGCGCCGCAGCCGTCGGGGAGGTCAGTAACCATGTGGGCGTCGAGGTCTCCGCCTTGACGCACTAGGCTTCAGCTTGTGATCTCGAGTTCTGTCCAGGGCCACGCAGCGGTCCGACGCCGGCGCGTCGGACTGGCCGCTGTGGCGGGGATGGTGGGGGCAGTCCTTTTTGTCTCCGTTTTCACCGTCTACGGGTGGCTGTGCCCGGGCTACACGCCGAACTCCATGTTCGTCAGCGAACTGTCGCTTGGGCCCTACGGCTGGGTCCAGATGCTCAACTTCGTGCTGACCGGTGCCTTGGTGGTGGTGTTCGGTCGCGGCCTCGCCGCCCACTTCAGCACCGGGGCTGCTTCCCGGGCCGGGCCGGTGCTGGTGGAGTGCATGGGAGTCAGCCTGATGGTGTCAGGACTGTTCACCACCGATCCGTCGGCGATGTTCAGCCAGGCCACCGCGCAGGGTGTCGTGCATAGAATCTTCGGGGCGCTCTTCTTCACGCTAGCGCCGGTTAGTTGTTTCGTTTTCTACCGGCGCTTCCGTGGCGACCGGTCCTGGCGCCCCATGGCGGGGTGGACACTGGCCGCCGGCGTTGTCCTGACTCTCGGGATTGGCCTGCTCAAGTTAAGCCAGCAGCCCGACAGCGGTTTGTTCGAGTGGAAGGGCCTGGTGCAGCGCGTCATTCTGGTGACGGTGATGGCCTGGATTTTCGCTGTCGCGTCCCGGTTGCGCCACATCTATCGGGACGGGGCACCCAGCCAACAAGCGCCGCTGTAGTACCGGGCCTCGGCCTGACTGGTGCGGTCAGGGGTCTCTCGGACTGCATGATGCGCTGGGTTCGACAGGCCGTCCACTTCAGACTGACGGCAGCCCGGCCCCGGCTGTGGGATATGGCTTCAGTCATCGTTGCCTGAGCGCTTGTCGTCGCCAGGCTCGGGCCCCGATCATCGTTGTCAGTGCACGGGATGAAGAGATCGACCGGGTGCTGGCGTTGGAACTGGGCGCCGACGACTATCTGGTCAAGCCTTTCGGCATGCGGGAACTCATCGCCAGGATCCGGGCAGTGGCCCGCCGCTCCGAAGAGCGGCTCCCGGACGGCCGTCCCGAGACGGACATCAGCAGGACAATCGGCGGCCTGAGCATTGACCAGCGGTCCCGTCGCGTGGTCCTCGACGGAGTGGAGGTCTCTCTGACGGCAAAAGAGTTCGAACTCCTGTACTTCCTTGCAGCCGAGCCTGGTGCGGTGTTCTAGCGTCGCGAAATCCTTCGCGCTGTGTGGGACGGCGACTGGTACGGCACCACGAAAACCGTGGATGCCCACATAGCCGGGATCCGCAAGAAGCTCGGTGATCCACGCTGGATCGAGGCCGTCCGGGGCGTCGGGTTCAGGCTGGGAGTGCCTGGATGAGATGGAGGCTGATCGGCGCGTTCATGTTCATCACGTTGCTCGTGGTCCTGGTGCAGGACATTCCGCTGGGGAACTATCTGGTCCGCGGTGAACGTGAGCGCCTCACCACCTCCCTTGAACGCGACGCATTTCTGCTTGCCGGCCGGGCCGGCGACGCGTTAAGAGCTGGTGGCCCCCTACCCGCGGAAGTAGCCGCTGACGTGCGGCGATACGGGGAGGCGGGCGGCGCCCGTGTGGTGATTATCGACGCCGGGCGGGACGGCCTTGGCGACCTCCGATGACGATCAGGCGGCCACCGGATCAACCTACAGCTCACACCCGGAAATAGCCGCGGCGCTGACCGGACAGATCAACGCCGGCCAGCGGTATTCCCAGACATTGGGCCTCGATCTGCTCTACGTCGCCGTCCCTGTCCTCAGCGGTGAGACGATCTCCGGCGTCGTGCGGCCGACGTTCCCTGCGTCGGTGGTGACCGAGAAGGTAAACGGCCAGCTGCCTACCATCTGGACCGTCGCCGGCACCACGGTATTGCTCGCCGGCATCCTGGCATACTTCTTGGCGGGCGCCGTAACCAGAAGACTCCAGAGGCTTCGGACCGCCACAGAGCTACTCGCCGATGGCAATCTGGACACCCGTACCGACGAAGGAGGTGCGCCCGAGCTCAAAGCCCTCGCCGGTTCCTTCAACCGGATGGCGGACCGGCTGAAAGACCTGCTCGAGCAACAACGGGGATTTGCCTCCGATGCCTCCCATCAACTCCGTACCCCCCTGACGGGGCTGCGGCTGAGGCTCGAGAATGCTGTCGACACGATCCCCATCGACCCGGAAGCGGGCCGACGCATGGTGGCTGCCTCCCTTGACGAGACGGACCGTTTGCAGCGGGCCTTTAGCCGCTTCTGGCGCGGCACGCAGAGCGGCGAGGGCAGCGGCCTCGGCCTGTCCATCGTGCACCAACTGGCCCGGGCCAGCGGCGCCGAGGCCTCGCTGACGCCCAGAACTTCCGAGACGGCAATGGGAGCCACCGGTCTGGATGCCTGCGTGAAATTCAGATCAGCCTAGATCACCGGCGCATCCCAGACACAAAGGGGCACCTTCGGCGGAGGACGTCGCTCTCGGTGTGTCGGCAAGGCTGACCGAGCGGACAGCCCAAATCCCGGTTGGACGAGGCCAATAGTTAGGACAGAGAGATGCCGCTTATGGGTGTGCCTGGCGGGAGCATCAGAACTTGTTTGTGGATTTGTCCGGCGATGTCCAAAGCCACGACGAAGTCACTGACTTCGATATTACTGACGTCGGTCGAACCTCCCAGCACGGGCGGGACGCGGAAGCTGTAAACCTCACACTCGCCCGGTTGCAGACCGGAGCTCTCAGCTTGGCCGGCCAAAGTGATCATCAAGTACTCATCCTGCCCTGAACGAGATTTCAGTTCGGCGTTCAGCTCATCCTGGTTCGACCATTGATGACGCAGTTCACCCGCAAGCACATCAAGGAACCAGAAGCCGTTGTCTGCCTGGAAAAAGACGTCGCCAAAGGGTGATGCGAAGAGCGGACTTTTGCCAGCGAGGTCGAGAAACGACCACGGCTCGAGGGCAGCCGAGTAAAGGGCAGATGAGAATCGACGGATGGGCTCCATGTGGCGACTCTAGCGGAGGTGCTGCGAGCTGCGACGGAACCCGCTCACAAAAAGCCGCGCCGCCAGGGTGATCGGAGCCCTGGGACAGGCAGCACTACACCCAACAGTTGGCCGCTCCATCGGTGTGCTAGGAGGAACTGTTTGAATCCCTGCGGCGGGACTGGCACCACAGAGAGCATTAGTCGCAAGCCCCTGG
>NZ_JBFUJJ010000078.1:0-3707 GCF_056401435.1 Arthrobacter sp. P4_F10 | reverse complement strand
GACGGAAGCGACCCCAATAGAGGCGCTGTCAACTGTGGCACGGCATGCCATCGAGGTCCTCAGCGGACCCGACGTGCCGCTGCTCAAGGAGTGCGCGAACCACGAGTGCACCCGGGTCTACATCGATCGGTCCCGGGGAGCGCGCCGGGAGTGGTGCGCCATGGACCCCTGCGGCAACAAGATGAAAGCTGCCGCCTACCGTGCCCGCAAAAGAGAAGAGAGGCTCGTCCCTGCCGCCGGCAAATAGCCGCTGCGCCTCAGCGGAGGAAGCACTGAAGCTAAGGCATTGACGCGAAGGGATCCCGCTTCCTGCGCTCAGGTGGTGAGCCGGGCAAGGATGGATCGGGCTGGACCGACGATGGAGCGGTCAAATCCGGTGCCCGCCCAGAGGTTAATACGGTGGGGATCACCTGCCCCGGCTGCGGCGACCCGCAGCGGACGGGTTAGGTGATGAATTTCCGGATATCCGAAGGGCGCCTCGAGGTCGTGCTGCCTCATGAAGTCGTTATACAGACCCCGCGCATACCTCCCGGAGAAGGCCTTCGTGACGGCTGTCGTCGGGAATTCATCGGAGGACAGGGCCGCCCGGTGCACCGCTCCGGTCCCCGCTTCGTCTGCCCTCAGGAACGCAGTGCCGGCCTGGACTGCCACCGCACCCCGCGAAATCGCAGCCCGCGTATCTGCCCCCGTGACAATGCCGCCTGCTGCAATCAACGGGATCTCCAGGTCGGACAAGTCATTGAGCAGCACGTGCAGGGGTGTGGTCCCTGCCGGCCCGGCTGCATCGAACGTACCCCTGTGCCCACCAGCGTCGGGCCCCTGGACGCAGAGCACGTCTGCCCCTGCGGCTATCGCCAGCTTCGCTTCGGCGCGCGAGGTGACCGTCACTGTCACTGATGCCCCTCGTTCCTGCAGCGCGGTGACGACACCCGCCTCCGGCACGTCGAAGGTAAAAGAAACGACGGCGGGGGCAAGTTCGTAGAGGACGTCGAGTTTGTTTTGCCAATCGTCATCATCGTGTCTGGGATCGCCGAGGTCGACGTGAAGGCGGGATGCGTCGCCGGCGAGGGAGAGTGCGTATTGCTGTAAGACGTCCGGCCGTATTGTCGAGGGCTGGGGGACGAAGAGATTGACGCCGAATGGGGCGTCGGTGAGTTCCCTGACAGCGTTGATCTCGGCGCCCATACTGCTCGCTGTTTTGTATCCCGCGGCCAGGAACCCCAGTCCTCCCGCGGAGCTCACGGCGGCCGCAAGCTGTGGAGTAGACGGGCCGCCCGCCATCGGGGCTTGGATGACAGGCAGTGGCAGGGCGGCGATATCGAAGCGGGATTGATTCCTCGTGGACGTGTTCATGATGCCGGCCCCTTCGTTACGCTGCGTCGCGCAGAGTCCGCCGGTATTCGAGCGCTGGCAGCCCGCCCCATCCCCAGTTGTCGGTGTCCACTTCATTGATCACGACATACGTGGAGGCGAGGGGTTTATTAAGGACGTCAAGCAGCACCTGGCTGACGCCCCTGATGATGGCGGCCTTTTCGGCGGCGGTGGCGGCTGTCGCAGCCGGAATCGATCCTTCTTTTGTGATGTCAATGGTGACAATAGGCATGACAGATTAGTCCGTTCTTCAGTAGAGGTATGTGGTCATCGTCCGGCGTGCTGGCCGCCGTCGACGTGAAGGATTTCACCGGTAACAAACTCGGCTTCTTCAAGGAAGACGACGGCATGGACAATCTCGTCTATGTCCCCCAGGCGGCCCATAGGATGCAGTCCCGCAAGCTGCGCGTGTGTTTCTACCGGGTGCATCGGGGACTTGATGACGCCCGGAGACACGGAGTTGACCCGGATCCCACGGCTTGCGTATTCGGTGGCGAGGGACTTTGTGGCCGAATTCAGTCCGCCCTTTGTCAGCGCGGCGAGCATCGCCGGCACGTCTGCGCTCGGCTGGTCGGCCAGAGTGGTGGTGATGTTGATGATATGCCCGGATCCCGCCGCCTCCATGATGGCGACCGCCCTTTGGCTGACATGGAAGAACCCGGCGAGATTGACCGCTACGAGCTGGTCGAACTCGGAGGCACTGTACGCGGTGAAGGGCTTGGACAAGAACTGACCGGCATTGTTGATGACCGTGTCTACGCGGCCGAAGCGCTTCATGGCTGTCTCGAAAATCCGATCCGCGGTCTGAGGGTCGGCAATGTCACCCCGGACGACCTGGACTCTTGGGTCATCGACGGGCTCGATGGTTCGTGCGGAAGCAACGATGTTGTAGTCCCGCTTCAAAAACTCCTGGACAAGGCCAGCACCGATTCCCTGTGAGGCTCCAGTGATAACGACTGTTTTCCTGCTTTGACTCATAATGTGGCTCCAGTGATGGCGACTATTTTCTTGCTTTTGCTCATGATGTCTCCGGGGAGAGGTGTTGGTGGCGGCGCTGGCAGCTGCAGGTGCAGTGCCAGCGCCGGTGCGTGAGGAAAGATCAGGCCCGGGCGGCCAGATCGAGGACCGCCTTAGCTGCTTCCTCGGCCGATGCGGGATTCTGTCCGGTCACCAGATTGCCGTCCACGACGACGTACGAACCCCAGGCAGGGCCGGATTCGAAGATGGCGCCGTACTCGCGTAGGCGGGATTCAAGAAGCCAGGGTGCCTTGTCAGCGAAGCCAGCCTGGGCTTCTTCCTCATCCAGAAACGCAGTCAGGCGCCGGCCCTTGAACAGCCACTGCCCGTCGCGGGTTGCTGTGCTGAAGCTGGCGGGCCCGTGGCACAGAGAGGCGACAACCTTGGTGGGGTCATCGAGGGTTGCCTCGAAAATCCGTGCGATATCGGCATTGGTCGAGAGATCCTGCATGGGACCATGTCCGCCGGGGACGAAGACGATGTCGTACTCGCTGGGATCGACCTCCTCCAGAGCGACGGCGGCGGCCAGGTTCTCCTTGGAGTCGGCGAGGTAAGCGCGGAACTCCTCTACCTTCTGCTTGTCGCTGCCGTTCATCTCTAGTGCCAGGCTGAGCTCGTCCGCAACCGGAGTGACGCCCCCGGGCGTGGCGATGGTGACGTCCAGGCCCGCCTGCCGGAACATGCGGTCAGGAACCACGAACTCTTCCGCCCAGAAGCCGGTCGGATGCTTCGAGCCGTCCTTCAACTCCCAGATGGTAGCTCCGGAAATGACCATAAGGACCTTTTTCATTTTGCTTTTCCAATCAATAGATAAACGGTGAATTAAATAACTGCGATGCGCCAATTCGAATAGACACGCGGCCTGCTTGTTTGGTGGAGGGGCGTCCGCGGTTTCGTTACGCGGACCGTTAACAATTTACTGAGGGCCGGTACGACCGTCACTCGTTCTCCACAACCTTCGGAACCGTTACCGGTTAAGCAGGTGACGCAATCGTTGCACTGAATGCCGTCACCTGTCAAACTGGTGACATGAAACATTCATTCGTCTGCGGCAATCCGGCCCTCGACTTCGCCGCAACGGTGCGCTCACGGCTCGGGACACCGCTGGAGATGTTCTCGTCGCCTGAGAGCCTGGACGCCTGGTTCCGTGAATCGGGCATTATCGACGGGGACACCCAATTTCAACCGGCCGACCTTGAGCAGGCCATCGTGATCCGGGAGGCCATCTACTCCCTCGTTCACACCAAAATAGCCGGGGATGACTACGACGGCGACGCCCTCTCCATCGTGAACGACGCCGCCCGCACACCGCCGCCGGC
>NZ_JBFUJJ010000077.1:0-3860 GCF_056401435.1 Arthrobacter sp. P4_F10 | reverse complement strand
GGCACGACACGTCCATCCCATGAAAGGGGAGGAATGCTAAGAGTGGGAGTGTTCCATCGTCGCGGAGTCCTCACCGTTTGATCCCTGGCCGGCCCTGGCCAGGTCGAGGGGATGGGCGAAGCCTTGACGGCCGACCACGGCCCAGATGGCGACAYAGTCTTCACCGGAGGTGTTGCTGAGACGGTGCGGCACATTTGAATCGAAGTTCATGCTGTCTCCAGGCCCGAGAACATCGCTATCAAAAGCGACCTGGACGTTAAGTTGGCCGGAAAGGATATGAATGTACTCCCATCCGGGGTGGCGCATCAGTGCGTCCGCGGCGCAGGACTCGCTCCCGGGCCCGTACGTGACCCGCAGGAACTCAACCAATGGGTCCGCCCGTTCCGTGAGCCGCTCCCAGCGGACGCCTCCCATGTTGATCTCCGGACGGTCCCCTGCCCTCTGGATTCCCGGGATTGCCGGGCCTGCAGACGGGGCGAAGACGGAAAGGCCGGCCGGCTCGCTGACAGTTGAATCAACGGTCGCGCCATTTCCTTCGGGGGCAGGAGCCGAGTGCTCACCACTCATGAGCGTGTCCAAGGAGAGCCCAAGCTCCGAAACGATGGTGTACAGGGTTCCGATGGAAGGGACGGCACGGCCCAACTCGACCTGTGACATAAAGCTCGCGGAGATACCGACCCTCCGGGCGAGCTCCCTGAGGGAGATCTTCGCCTTCATCCTGGCAGCCCTGAGCTGACTGCCCAGCTGGGCACGACCCTCCTGGGTAACCGGTGCAGTGGCTTGAATGCTCATCCTCGGCCTTTCCGGCGATCCAATCCGGCAAAGAGAGGACCGCTGTTATGTATGTCCACCAATGGACCGGGGAACCAGCCACAAGTGTACAGTTCGCGTACACACCACTTTAGCTCCCCTACCGCAAAATTGCCCAGACTTCACAGTTATTACGCCTAACTACGGCGGAAAATCTCGGAAGCGTCCGAAGCGACCGAATGTAAAGTGTTATGTGCTGTATTACTTGACAGTGTGCGGTGTATCACTTTACATTGGAAGGGTGATGAAGCCGCGAGAGCTGACAACGGCGGGGGATCTCCCAGCCCGTCGGCGCAGCGGCCACAGCTTCCGGAGCGCCGGACTCGAAGTCGAGGACCCCGGCAGCAACCGAAGCAAGAATTCCACTTGTGTATGTCTACCTTCTAATTAGGAGCAATTGATGGTGCAGGATCGCAAAGGCGCCTCCGCATTCAAACTGAGCCGCCGCCACGTTGGTGTCGCCGTGCTCGCTGGCGCCACGCTGGCGCTCTCCGCCTGCGGCGGGAGTGCGTCATCGGGAAGTGGCGACGCGCCCACCGTCGGCTTCTCCGCCGGTGTCCTCGATAACCCCTTTACGGCAGGTCTGGTGGACTCCGTCGTTACCGAGGCCAATTCGAACAGCCTGAAGATGCTCCCGGCCTCCAACGCCGAGGGCGACCCGGCCAAGCAGGTGACCGATATCAACACCCTGATCTCCCAGGATGTAAAAGGTCTGGTGACCATACCCCGGGACAGCGATGCCATCATCCCGGCCATCCAGGCCGCGAACGCCGCAAACATCCCCGTCGTGACCGTGGACACCGCAGCCAATGGCGGCAAGATCTACATGAACATCAGGGCGGACAATGTTGCCATGGGCACCAGCGTCTGTGAACAGATCGGCAAGCTGACCGGCGGCAAGGGCACGGTCCTGGAACTGCACGGCGCACTGTCAACCACGTCCGGGTTTGACCGGAACAAGGGCTTCGATGAGTGCATGTCCTCCAAGTTCCCGGACGTAAATATCATCCGCAAGGACACCAACTGGGAATCTGCCAAGGCAGTGGAAAACGCCCAGACAGTTCTCAGCACATCGAAGATCGACGCCGTCTTCCTGGCCAGCGACTCCGTGATGCTCTCCGGCGTGCAGACCGTGATGGAGGGCCAGGGCAAGTGGGCCCCCGCCGGTCAGCCCGGACACGTCCCCCTGGTGACCATCGACGGTTCCAAGGGATCCTTGGATGCGATCCRGTCCGGACACGTTGACGCCGTCGTTTCCCAGCCGGTAGATCTCTACGGAAAGTACGCCGTCCAGTACCTCAAGGACGCCATCGCCGGAAAGGAATACAAGGTCGGTCCGTCCGAGCACGGCAGCGAAATCGTCGACTACAAGGGCAATCTCGCGGACATGCTTCCCTCTCCGGTCATCACGAAAGACAACGTTGATGACCAGAACCTCTGGGGAAACAAAAAATAACCTGCTCCCGGCCGAGCAGGGCCAAGGTGAAGACTGAATTTCAGAAAGGGTGACATCGTGGTCACAGCTAACACCCAGAACGCCATCGAGATCCGTGGATTGCAGAAGTCTTTCGGATCGACCCAGGCGTTGACAGATGCCAACCTGATCGTCCGTTCAGGCGAATCCCGGGCCCTTCTCGGCCGGAACGGTGCCGGAAAGTCCACCTTGATTGCGATGCTTACCGGTCTGGTGACTCCGGACGCCGGAAGCATCCACATCCAGGGCGCGGACGGTGAAATTACTGAAGGTCCCGGATCCGATTCCATCGCTTGCGTGTATCAGAAAAGCACCCTCGTGCCGGAACTGACCGTGGCGGAAAACATCAGCCTTGGCGCTTACCCACGCAAGCGGTGGGGGAGCGTGGACTGGCCGGCGATGCGCAAGGCAGCAACCGACCAGCTCAAGGACTGGGGTTACGAGCGCATCGTCGACAAAAATGTCGAGGACCTTGAACCGCTGGAAAAGAAAATCGTCGAAGTATGCCGGGCACTGTCCCGGGGACCGCGGATCCTCCTTCTGGACGAACCGACGGCCGGCCTCGACGAGGGGGCTTCCCATGAACTATTCGCCCAGATCAACAGCCTCCGCCAGCGCGGGGTGACCGTCATCTACGTCTCCCACCACCTGGAAGAAATCTTCAAGGTCTGCGACTCTGTCACCATCCTGCGCGACGGACGCGACGTCCTGACCGCCCAGACAGCCGACCTCACCGTCAACCGGATCGTCAACGTCATGGCCGGTGTGACGGAGCAAGAAGCTGCAGCTGCTAGGAAAGATACTGCCGCCACCAGTAACCGCCAGGACCAGCTTGGCGAAACGCGACTCACCGTGACCGGCGTCGCCGTCGGCTCCCGCGTCTTGGAAGCCACCCTGACGGTCCGCGCTGGCGAATGCGTCGGCCTCACAGGTCTCGATGGCGCAGGCCACGTCCAGCTCGCCCAGGCCATCGCAGGTCAGCTGGCACTCGATGCGGGAACCGTTGAACACAACGGCCACACCCTCGGGCACGGAAACGTCATCAAAACGATCAACGCCGGAATTGGCTTCGTTCCCGAAGACCGCCACGTCAACGGCTACGTCCCGGAACTGTCCGTCGAAGAAAACGCCACCCTGACCATCGTCGACCGGCTCCGCGGCCGTGGCGGCCTCATCAGTTCGGGACGGCGCCGCGAACGCTTCACGGAACTCTCCGGCGCGTGGTCCATCAAATGCGACGGACCCACCCAGGCCGTCGAAGAGCTCTCCGGAGGCAACCAGCAAAAGGTCGTGCTCGCACGGGCCCTCGCTTCAAACCCGGACACACTCGTCCTCGTCCACCCCACCGCCGGTGTCGACGTGACAGCGAAGGAATCCATCTACGAATCACTTCGGGCGCTGCGTGACAGCGGACGAGCGCTGCTGATCGTCTCCACCGACGACACCGACCTGGAAATCTGCGACAGGGTCATCGTCATGTACAAGGGCGAAATTCACGCCGAACTCAACGCCGGCTACGAAGAGTGGGAACTCGTAGGCGCCATCCAAGGGGCGGAGGCCGCGGCATGACAATGTC
>NZ_JBFUJJ010000076.1:0-4190 GCF_056401435.1 Arthrobacter sp. P4_F10 | reverse complement strand
ACAACACACCGCGCCTTGACCCCTAACCAGGTCCGCCGCAAGAGCCTGATCTCCGGCACCGTCGGAGCGATCATCGAATGGTACGAATACACTGTCTACGGAACCGCCGCAGCCCTCGTCTTCGGCACCCTGTTCTTCCCCTCGAGCGAACCCGGCGTATCCCAAATCGCCGCCCTTGCCAGCTTCGGCGTCGGCTTCCTCGCCCGCCCCGTCGGCGCCTTCGTCTCCGGCCACCTCGGTGACCGGATCGGCCGCAAATCCACCCTGATCCTGACCTTCCTCATCATGAGCATCTCCACGGCCGCCATCGGCCTGCTGCCCACATACCAGAGCGTCGGGTTCTGGGCTCCGGTCCTGTTGTGCATCCTCCGCCTCTCCCAGGGGTTCGCCGTCGGCGGCGAATGGGGAGGAGCGGCGATCATCGCCGTCGAGAACGCGCCGAAGGGACGACGCGGATTCTTCGGATCCTGGCCGCAAATCGGTGTCTCCTGCGGCTTGCTCCTTGGCACCGGGGCTGTCGCCATTGCCCAAGCCATCTCGGGGGACCAGTTCATCGTCTGGGGCTGGCGTCTGCCCTTCCTCCTCAGCGTGCTGCTCGCCGCCGTCGGGCTTTACATCAGGCTAAACGCCAGTGAAAGCCCTGCCTTTCTCGCCGCCAAAGCCGAGGCCGAGCGGAAACAGGAAAAGCAAAAGGCTCCGATTCCCGTGGTTTTCAAGGAGCACCGCAGGGCTCTGGTCATTGCCCTGTTCTCGCGCTTCGCGGAAGCCGGGAACTACTACCTCTTCACCGTCTTCCTGCTCTCCTATGTGGCCACAACGTTGAAGCTCCCGGCATCCTACGGCCTGGTGGCCGTCATGATCGGATCGGCACTGAACATCGCCATGATTCCGGTCTTCGGCGCCATCTCTGACCGCATCGGCCGCAAGAACACCTTCTTCTTCGGCGCAGCCGTCATCATCGTCAGCGCCTGGCCGATCTTCGCCATGATCCAGACCGGAAACCCGTTCACGATCATCGGCGGCGTCGCGATCTTCCTCACCCTGGGCCACGCAGCGGTCTACTCCGTGCTGCCGGCCTTCTACTGCGAACTGTTCCCCACGGAAGTCCGGTACACCGGTATCTCGGTCGGCTACCAGACCGCAGCCATCCTTCTGGCCGGGTTCACTCCGGTGATCGCCAGCGCCCTTGTCCTCTGGTCCGGCGGCACCTGGCCGCTGGTCGTGATCATCGTCGTGACCACCCTCATCGCCGTGACGGCAGTCGCTGCAGCCAAGGAATCCAAGGACCTTGACCTCGATACCATCGGCAAACCAACTCCGCGGCGCACCGCGGCGCACAGCGGAGTGAAATGAGAAGCCATTGAGCATACTGACCACACTTGCAACCGGCGCCGCAACCATCGTCAGGAAGGCACGCGAAGCATACTCGGAGTTCGCACGGGAGTACGTGGATCTGCTCACCGCGGGACAGTCATTCCGACCATCAGAAGGTCCGATTGTCCGGCAATCCTAGATTGCGCTGACGCAGTCTGGTCAGATGGCCACGCTTGAGGAAGCCGGGACTCCTTACTCAACAGGGGTCCCGGCTTTCTGCCCTGAGGGACCGGCGTATGCAGGAATGAACCTTGTCGCGGGCCGACGCGTAGCTGTCATTTGCACGCGAACGCTGGGTTCATGATGGCGCCATGTGGGATGAGCCTTGTGAGGGGCAAGGTCGCGCCCACTCCGTCCGAGACGTTTGCCGCGGATGTGGGGTCCATCATTACCGTCCACACCCGTGTCCACGTGATGCCGTTGCTCATCGGTGATGCTCTCGTTGCCTATTCTGCTGACACGAGTTCATGCACCCTGGAAGTCTGTGTGACATGACTTTCCGGCGGGTTTCTACGTCCCTTTTCTAGCGCGTCATGGCCGGGCCGGGGCTCGCCCGGTGAGGGAGTGCCCCCCGGGGACTCAGGTGTTGTTCACAACGGAAAAGGTCCGCAAGGTCTAGTGCTCCAGGGCGACGCCTTGGTGGGGGACAAGGAGACTGAGGCCAAGTGCGCGAAGGTCTTCGCGAAAAAACCCGTTCCCACGGTGAACCCCATTGCCAACGAAGAGGGTAAACCGCGGCGTACGAAGCAGGCTAAGAAGTAGCCGACTTATCCGACGTCGAAAATTTCCCCGGCCTTTGTCCCGCTCATCCAGGACCCTGGCCTCGCGCCAACTACATCAAACCCGGCAACTGGGAATCATGCAGCACCCGATCCATACGGGCGCGTGATCGCCTCGAGGAAATGTCCGTCAGGATCCGCGAAGTAGACGCCGCGTCCGCCGTCGTTGTGGTTGATCTGCTGTGGGCGGGACCGTCCCGGGTCTGCCCAGTAGGGGATGCCCTCGGCCTGGATCCTTGCGAAGATTCCGTCGAAGTCTTCCTCGCTGACCAGGAAGGCGTAGTGCTGCGGGGAGATGGGCCGGTTCGCCGTGGCGAAATCGAGGGCCACTCCATGGTCAAGGGGCACGGTCATGAAAGACCACATAGGTTGGGGTTCCGGCAGCCCGAGCACGTTGGCCAGGAACTTCGCCGAACGGCGCTTGTCCGTTGCGTAGACGATGGTGTGGTTGAAAGTGACCGTCATGGTGGCCTCCTTGGGTGTGGTTGTCTGACACCATCTGACGTCCAGCCCCCTTCAGATTTCAAGAGCGCGCGCTACGTCCTTGGAACCTTCATTGGGCCAGCAACAGCGATCAGGACACAATGACTGTGTCAAGTATTTCTGGCCACGGAAGGGGCGGTTAAAACTGGCCCCACCCTGCGATGATGGGGACCGTCGAAAACTGGGCCGCGGTGACCGTGTGCGCCCTTCGGTGCTTGAGCGGGGGTGTGGGACAACGGCGCCGCAATTGGCTCTACCGCTTCCGGGTTCTTGGGTGAACGTCGAGTTCCTCGGGTCGGCCGGGCGTTGATCAGCAGGTGCCAATCATCATGCCTGCGGGCGGTCGCTGGGTTCAGTGTCATGGTTTTCCCCGGACCGGCAGTGGTTGGTGCGTTGTGGGCCAGCTTCACCGGGACAGTTGTTGTCACCGGCGCAGTTCTATCGAATTGTCGATCCAATGGGGCGCAAGTATCGGCGACCAAAGCAGCTCTGCGCGGCGCCTCTTTTCAGGGGCGCCGCGTAGTCCTTTTCAGGGGTTACGTGCTTTTCAACGGGTTAGAACGGACCAACACCGATGAGCTGAGCGACTATGGCCAAGGCGAATACGGTGGCGAGCAGGATCAGGGTCAGCGGCCAAATGAACCGGAACCACTTGTTGAACGGAACCCGGGCCAGGCCCAGGGCACCGATAAGTACTGCGTAGCTGGGCAGGATAAGGTTCGTAATGCCGTCACCGTACTGGTAGGCCAGCACGGCGGTCTGCCGCTGCATCTCGAGCAGATCCGCCAGCGGGGTCATGATGGGCATGGTGACAACGGCCATTGCCGACGAGCTGGGGATGACCAGGTTGATCAGGCTCTGGACCACCACCATCAGGCCCGGAACCAGCACTGCCGGCAGTGCGGCAAGTGGCTGGACGAGGCCGTTGATCACGGAATCGATGACCTGCCCCTGCTCAAGCACGATCTGGGCAGTCCGGGCGAACCCGACCAGAAGTGCGGCGAACAGCAGTTGGCGTGCACCGTCCACGAAGCCGTCAGCGATCTGCCCTGGCCTCAGCCGGCTGGCGATGCCGATCAGGATGGCGATCAACACGAAGTATCCGGTGAGCTGGGGGATGCCCCACTTCCACATGAGCATCGCGAAGATCATGAACGCAATGCCGAGCCCGAAGATGATGAGTGCGGCCTTGTGCCGGCCTGTCATGACGATGGTCTTGGGTGGTGTAGAGCTGGGCGCCGGCGTCGACGGCCAAACTGGCCGCGTTGATCTGTTCAGTGCTGTACCCGTTTGCAGCCCCGACAACCACGACGTCGGCCAGTTCCGGTTGTGCGGGATCGGCCAGGTTGACGCCCAGACTGCGCAATGGGGCGGCCAGACCCTCCGCTCCGAGCGCCAGCACCCGGGCCCCGGGGTGGCGGTGGGCAATGTACTCGGCGGCTGCGCTGCCGGCGGTAACAAAATCCTCGTCGCGGATTCCGATTCCCTGGGAGCGGAGGTGCGCCGCGTACTCGGCCGGGGTCTTCTCCGAGGCGTTGGTGCAGACTACGACGG
>NZ_JBFUJJ010000075.1:0-4336 GCF_056401435.1 Arthrobacter sp. P4_F10 | reverse complement strand
GGGGAGAACCGGTCGTGGAACTGGAAGATGCCGCCGTGGCCCGAGTCGGGGTAGATGATCAGCTCGGATCCCTTGATGCGCCGGTGCAGATCCCCGGACAGGACAGACGGCACCATGCGGTCGTTGTCGCCGTTGGCGATGAGGGTGGGGTGGGTGAGCCTTGACAGGTCCGACGGCGCGGAGCGGCCGAACTTCCGGATTGCCTTCAGCTGCGTCTGGAAGGCTTTGGTGCTGATCGGCTTGTCGCGGCCGACAGTGCGCTCCTGCAGGCGCTTGATGAACGCCTTCGCGGCCGGCTTGCCGGTCGCGTTGCGGTTAAAGAACAGGAACTCCTTCGGGTCCGCGCGCGTCAGGGTCGCGCGGAGGACGTCCCGGTAGGTGGTGCCGACGACCTTGTCGATGCCCTTGCCGCCGCGCGGCCCGGTACCGGCCAGCACGAGCTTGCGGACAAGGTCGGGATGCTTAAGGAGCAGGTCCTGGGCGATCATGCCGCCCATTGAGAAGGAGAAGACGTCGACCTGGTCGAACCCGAGGGACTTGATGAAGGTGTAGGCGTCGTCGGCCATCGCCTCGATGCTGTCGGGAACCTGCCCGGTGGAGGCGCCGACACCGCGCTGGTCGAAGGTGATGACGTGGCGGTTCTCCGCGATGGGCTCGATGATGCGGGGGTCCCAGTTGTCCAGGGTCGCGGCAAGGTGCACGAAGAATACGACGGGAATGCCGGCCTTGGGCCCCAGCTGCCGGTAAGCGTAGGTGACGCCACCTGAAGTGATCGAGCGTGTGGCCGCCTTCGCGTACGAGGTGACGACAGAGCCGTTCGGGGTGTCGGTGCTGCTCATGCTGGTAGTCCTCCTGGGTGGTCTGTGAGGTGAATGGCTGCCGGCGGCTCAGGAGGGAAGGGTGACGACGGCTTTGCCGCGGAGGCCGCCCTTGGCCAGCGACTCGAGCGCCTGTGGGGTCTGGGCGAAGTCGAAGACCTCCCCAACGACCGGGCGCAGCACGCCGTCCTCAACCAGGGCGGTGATCTGGCGCAACTGGTCGCCGCTGGCACGCATGAAGAGGAACTCGTAGCTGACGCCGAGCTTCTTCGCCTGCCGCCGGATCCCGCTGCTGAGCCCCGCGATGGCCAGGCGCAGCACAGGGTTCAGACCGGCTTTGCGCGCGAACGCCGGGTCCGGCGGACCGGCGATTCCGATCGCCTTCCCGCCGGGCTTGAGGATGCGCAGAGACTTCACGAGGTTCTCCCCGCCGAGGCTGTCGAGCACCAGATCGTACCCGGCGAGGAGCTGCTCGAAGTCCTGCGTACGGTAGTCGATCACAGTGTCCGCGCCGAGGTCGCGCACGAAGTCGGCGTTGGAGGCACTGGCGGTGGTCGCGACGGTGGCGCCGAGGTGCTTGGCGAGTTGGATCGCGATCGACCCGACCCCGCCCGCCCCGGCGTGAATGAGAACTTTCTGCCCCGGCCGTAGGTGGCCTTGCTCAACGAGGGCCTGCCACGCCGTAAGCGCAACCAGCGGCAGCGAGCCGGCCTCCTCCATGCTGATCGATGCGGGTTTCAGTGCCAGGTCGGCCTCGGTGACGGCGATGCGCTCGGCGAACGTGCCGATGCGGTCCTTGTCGGGGCGGGCGTAGACCTCGTCACCGGGCTTGAAGCCGCGCACGCTCTCCCCGACACGGATGACTGTGCCGGCGACATCGTTGCCGAGGATCAGCTGGAGCTTGTACGGGAGGATCTGCTTGAACTCACCCAGGCGGATCTTTTCGTCCAATTGGTTGAGGCCAGCTGCCTGGACCTGGACCAGCACATCGCGGTCGCCGACGGTCGGCTCAGGGACGTCTGCTGCGCGCAGCGGCTCCTTGTACTTGGTGACGACGAATGCCCTCATGGCGTGCTGCTCCTCTATGACGTGCGGTAGCCTAAAAATGAGACTACTCAATATTGAGTGCACTCAGTAACATTGTCAAGTCGGACCGTGAGATGCGCGCGTTCATTTGAATGTTCCCGAAGACGTGAGATAGGGAGTTTCGGGTGTCCATCGCCGGGGCCACGTTCCCGCGATGGATCTTGAGGGCGCATGCAATCTCCACTGATGCTGGCGCATCGGCGTCGCTAGCAAGGCGGTTGGCGGGCCGCCGGGCGTACGTACCGCTATTGCCAGGGGCGAGGCACACCCTGCTAGGGAGTGCCTCGCCGAGTCGTGACTGGGACCTATGGTGCGCCAGCCCTACGCAGCCTTATCAGGAAACCCTGCGCTGGACCGGTGATGCCTACACCAGGGCAAACTCCCGCAGCGGAACAGGGGGCACTACCGAACTGGGCAGACCTTTGCCGTGCTTGAGCGGGCAGAACAAATAAGGAAATTGTCGTCTGGGCTAGCAAAAGACCAGCTCAGGCAAGGCCCGCGCTAAACAGGGCTCTACACCATCAATATGTGGCCCGTCCGCCGCTGATGTCGTAGACCGCTCCCGTCGAGAAGCTGACCTTTTCCGATGAGAGCCAGGCGACCAGTTCGGCGACTTCCTCCGCTTTGCCCACTCGTTTCATGGGGATGAGGCTGGTGATGTGGGCGAGCACTTCTGATGATGTGTTGTCGTTCATTGGCGTCGCGATCACGGCGGGTGCGATGGCGTTGACTAGGACGCCGGTGGTCGCGAGTTCTTTGCCGGACGATTTCGTGAGGGCAATGACGGCGGCTTTTGATGCGGAGTAGATGGACAGGTTGGGGCTTCCGTCTTTTCCGGCCATGCTCGCGAAATTCACGACGCGTCCCCACCGGCGTTCGACCATCCCGGGCACGAAGGCGCGCATGGTGGCGACGGGTCGTGCAGGCGCCCCGCCAGTACCTGCGGGACGCCTGCTCTGGTATCAACGCTGACGCTTATGCCGGTGCGCCCACGAGGTGGCCGGCCGTGAGGGGCAAGCGCTGCCCGTTGATCTGTTCTGCCTCCAGGTCGAAGATCCGCTGTACAGCGTCGGCAAGGACACTGACATCGGTGAAGCCCGGAAATTTCCGTTCCGGCTGGGCTGCGCGCATCCGGTCATCGACCAGAGCCTTGACGACGAAGACCAGGGCGGCGGAGTGCTGAGCGGAGAGGGGGCTTTCGGGTCCTCCCTGCAGGTGCCGGAATCCGTCGGCCACGGCCAGGGTCCATGCCTCGGCGGCGGACTTGACGGCGGCATAGGCGGCGCCGTCCGCTGTCGGCGAGGAAGCGGACTGTGCGGAAACGATGGCCAGGCGACCCACAGGGGAGGTAGCCAAGTCATGGTAAAACGCGCGGCTGGTGTTCCTCAGGGTGGTGAGGACGCTGGTGTGCAGGAAGTCCCAGTCTTCATCCGTCTGGCCTTTAATGCCGGTACCGCCTCGCCACCCTCCTACAAGATGGATAAGGCCGTCCACGGGGCCCAGATCGTTCCGGACAGACGTCGCCAAGTCCTCAACGGCTTGCAGGTCCGCGAGGTTGCAGACATAGCCCGTGACGTTGTCGTACGCTACCGAGAGCTCCTGCACTCGGTCCTCAAGAATGTCCACGCCGGCCACGCGTGCCCCTGCTTGCGAGAGGGTGCGGACTACCGCGACGCCGGCAGCGCTTGTCGAACCGGCGACGACGACCGTACGCCCCGAGAGGTCCTGGCTCATGCGCCCGCCTCGCCCTCAGTCTTCACAGGCCTCTTACCGGTGATCCCGGCAGTTGATTCAATGACCGAGGACATCTTCTTCTCCAGTGCCTCGTAGAACATCGACAGGGGGAATTCGTCATCAAGGATCTGGTCCGTCAGACCCCGGGGAGGGCCGTCGAGCGGAAGGGCCTCCGGTCCCTTGGCCCACACGGAGGCCGGGTGGGGGGTGAGGGTTTCCGAGACGAGCTCGTAGGCAGCCAGCCAGTGTGCGGTCTTCGGCCGGTCGATTGAACGCCAGTAGAGTTCCTCGATGCGGAGACCCAGCTCGACAACCACGCCGGCGACGTCCTTCCAGTCGATGCTCAACTTTCCATCGGTCCAGTGCAGGACCCGGTGCTGGTGCATCCAGGCGAACAGCAATTGGCCGCCCACGGCGTCGTAGTTACGGACCCGGTTCCCGGTAATCGCGAAGCGGAAAATGCGGTCGAAGATCACGGCGTACTGGACCAGCTTGGCGTGCTTGCGGGCGTCCTCGGAAGCCGTTTCGTCCCGCTCGATGAGGACTGATTCGCGGAAGGCGGTCAGGTCGCAGCGGAGCTCCTCCAGGGAGTACAGGAAATACGGCATCCGCTGCTTGATCATGAACGGGTCAAAGGGCAGGTCACCGCGCATGTGGGTCCGATCATGGATCAGATCCCACATCACGAAGGTCTTCTC
>NZ_JBFUJJ010000074.1:0-5262 GCF_056401435.1 Arthrobacter sp. P4_F10 | reverse complement strand
GCAACGACGTCACCATCACCATGGCCGCAGAAGCCGGCCAGCTCCAGCTCAACGCCTTCGAACCGATCATCGTCCACAGCCTCCACAAGAGCATCTCCCACCTGGAAGCCGCCTGCCGCACCCTCACGGCCCGCTGCGTCCGGGGCATCACCGCCAACACCGAACACCTCCGCCTCACGGTGGAACAGTCAATCGGCCTCGTCACCGCCCTGAACCCGCACCTGGGCTACGCCACGGCCACGGCCATCGCGCAGGAAGCCCTCGCCACCGGCAAGGGCGTCGCGGAGCTCGTACTCGAACACGGGCTGCTCACCGCCGAGCAGCTCACCGAGCTCCTCAGCCCACAACGCCTCGCCAACCTGAGAAAATAACCGCCGCACACCCACGACCCCGCCCGACCAGGGAGCAAGGGGCACACCGTCGTGCCCAAAATCCCGACCGACCACAGAGAAACGGAACTCGATGACGAGGGCCGTTCCAGCACCGGGCCACCAACCCGGCCTCTACCCAAGGACTGAATATGAAAAACAAATCAACGATGTGGATCCTGGCAGCGCTCCTGTTCGGAATCGTCAGCGGTCTGCTCTTCCACTGGCTGCTCCCGGTGGACGCGCGCGAATCTGTCGTGGCTGTCCTCGACACCGTGACGCACATGTTCCTGAACCTCATCAAGATGATCATTGCCCCGCTGATCTTTGCCACCCTCGTCTCCGGCATCGCAGGAGCGGCCAAATCCGCCGGCGTGGGCAAGCTCTTTGGCCGCTCGATGATATGGTTCCTGTCCGCCTCCGTCCTGGTGGGCGCCTTCGGCTTCATCACGGCCCATGTACTCAACGTCGGTGACGGGCTCCACCTGATGCCGGGAGGTGGCGCGGGGATGGAAACGAAGCCCCTCGACTACCAGGCGTTTGTTACCCACATCATCCCCACGAGCGTCTTCGCCGCCCTGACAGAAAACAACCCCCTTCAGATCCTTGTCTTCGGCGCTCTCTTCGGCATCGCCCTGCTGAACCTCCGGAAGATGGGCCGCTCCTCCATAGCGGATGCCATCGACGAACTGATGGGCGTCATGCTGAAGGTCACCGGATATGTGATGAAGGCGGCACCCGTCGGCGTTTTCGCCGGCATCGCGGCAGCCTTCACCTCCAAGGGTCTCGACGCGTTTGCCACTTACGCGTCGTTCATCGGCGGATTCTACATCTCCCTCTCCGCACTCTGGGCGATCATGATCGCCGTCGCGGTCGCCTTCCTCGGACGGGCCGCCTTCCGACTGGTCCGGATAGTGCGCGAACCCATGGTCATCGCGTTCRCCACCTCCAGCAGTGAAGCCGCCCTGCCCAAGCTCATCGAAGGCCTGACCAAGTTCGGCATCGACAAGCGCACCACCGGCTTCGTGCTGCCCCTGGGTTACTCGTTCAACGTGGACGGATCCATGATGTACATGACCTTCGCGTCGGTCTTCCTGATCAACGCCTACGGCATCGACATGGACCTTGGCCAGCAGATCGCGATGACCGCAATGCTCCTGCTCAGCAGCAAGGGCATGGCCGGCGTGCCCCGCGGGTCACTCGTCGTCGTCGCCGCCGTGGTCCCTGCCTTCGGCATCCCCGCCGCCGGAATTGGAGTCCTGCTGGTGATCGACCAGCTCCTGGACATGGGGCGCACCGCCACCAACATCCTAGGAAATGCCATCGCCACCGCGGTCATCGGCCGGAACCACGACAAGTCCACGTCCCTCCTCACGGCGTCGCGCGCCGGCACCTCCGACGACGGCCAAGACACTGAGGACAGCCGGCAACCCGAGCTCGTTTCGAGGCACTGACCGGCACCCGGTCGGCCAACCAATTATCAACCTGCAAACCGACCCCCACACCGGATGAAAGGCCATCGCCAATGACCGCTGACTTTGAAGTCCAGAGCCCGATGGACGTGCACTGCATTGAGCGGACGGAAAGAGCGAGAAGCGCACCCATCAAGTCACAAATCATCGACTACCTGCGAAGCCATGGTGCAAGCAAAGTAGCTGACATCAGCGACGGCATCGCGTCCTCGCGGGGCGCAGTCAGATACCACCTGGCAGCGCTGGAGAAGGCCTCGATCGTCCGTTCCAACATTTCCCCCGGAGCGAGAGGTCGGTTCACGCCCTTCTACGGCATCGCTCCTGAAAAAGCGGAGTCGGACTCCTAGCCGGGCGGCGCTGGCTACCATGTTTGCGGACGACGGCGGGACCTCCCGCCGTCGTCCTCTGTGCTCTTGCGGCCGGAATCTCATGCCGTCCGGGCATTGACTCTAGGACCGAAAGATGCCGCCGTATTGAGTCGGGCATCCAGATCCCCGGTAAAAGCACTGGATTGCATTATGGACGGTGGGGCGTAGGACGAGGCTTCGGGCACGTCGTCAAAACCGGCGAGGCTGATGTCTTCGGGACCCTATATTTCCCCTTTCCCGGAAGGCCCGGAGCATGCCCAATGCCATGTGGTCTTTGGCGGCGAAGACAGCCTGCAGTCTGGCTCGTGGGCGGGTTGTAGGCCGGCGGTATAGCCGGAGTCGGCACCAAGCTCTCCCCCAGGCCGCCGGTAAACAAGAAATCCGGAGAAAAATCTCCAAGAAATCCCCGCAGGTCATGTCGCCGACAGGACTCCACGACATGAATAGGTACAAGACCGACAACGGCCAACACAAGAAGGCCAGAAAGGAGGCCGAATGACCGCACATCCCAGCAGGCGGAGTGCCCACCAGCCAGCGCCCTGAACCCGCCGTCCACACAACTTCATAGGCCACCGCGGCGGCCAGGCACCAGGCCGCGATAAGCGTCAGAAGGACCCAACCCGGGTTAATGCCCACATGCTAAGGCAAGGACCCCCTCGAACTGCATTCCAGCCCCGCGAACAATGGGAACTCCCGGAAACATGCGGAATACGGCCCAGTCCGATCCACATACGGCCCAATCCGGAGCCCGCAGCGTGGACAATGTACACACCTCGATTGGCCGTCCCAACTCCCCTCCACCGGACCACCGCACCCAAACCGTAGGGCGCTGCTCGCCTTTTAGTACTGACGAAATTCGGCTGCCTGGAAGTCGGCATGATCGCCCTGCGTGTCGGCAGACGCCAGCACGGTTGCGCCCCACTCACGGATGGTGTTGTTATCCAGGTCACATTGCGTCTATCGTTGTCGGGGGCCACAGCGTGGTGGCCCCGATTTAGAGCGGAGAACTTTGTGAACGAGAAGCTGCGGGTGCTGGTCCGCGTGGACCTCGACGGCGCCAAGGCCCACGTCAGGGTCCAGGGCCACGTGACGGCTCAGAGCGTCCATGGCTGCCTGTATGACGTGGTCAAGCGCGCCAGCGCACTCGCCTCCGGACTGGCGCTGGAACTGGATGTGACCCGTGCACACGTTGACCCCGACGCGATGGGAGAGCTTCAGAGGTGCGCAAAGTCGCACCACCTGCCGGTGCACGCCGACCCGCTCCAGCGCGACTATCGGATCAGCATCCTGACGCCGGGCCACGCGACGTCCGCGGCCCCATCACTAGTCCTGGCAGCCTGACAAGCCCGCACCAGCTGCCGCGGCAAGCCCCGCGTTAGCTCACAATCCAGTTCCGCGCGCCTGAATCCTCCGCCCATGCAGCGCGCCTATTGTTAGCATGCGACGTGAGCAACGGGACGATACGCCTACCGATCCTCGCCGCCGCGCAAGAGAAACAAAAGCCTTAGGTCAATGCGTCTCCCGATAAATATGTGGGATACGCACGAACGCTTGGCTGACGTCTTGAGGTGAGTCCTTGCGGAGCCAGACTCGAGTGGCCATGCCCGGGTCAGTCCAAGATGAGGAGGGGCGGGGCTGTCAGCGGGCCCAGTCCTGGCGGGTTCTTTCAGCTGCGTCCTGAAGCAGGGGCAGGTACACGCCCAACAGCGTGTCCATGCTGGTGGCAACAACAGGCTAAGCAAGCCTGTGCGCGGCCGTTTCGTCAGCATTGAACTCCACTGCGGGCAATTTTTTGCCGTCCCCGGCCGACGCTGAAGCAGCAACTCCGTGTTTACCCGGGGGATTCGTTAGGCTGCGAGGCGTCAAAGAAGCGATAGTCCGAAGGAGTCCGTCTGGCCGCAGCTTCGCGTGCCTTGGCCTGGATGAAGTCCCTGTCCTCGCCGGTCAGCACGGTTTCGCCGTGTGCGTCGGCGTCGGCGTTTTCGCCGGTTTCCTTGTTGATAATGGCCGTCAGGGTGCGTGGCAGGACCACGCATCCCGGGTTATCCATCAGCCACTGCTGGGTGGCGGGATCGAGCCGGTTCCATTCTTCCTTGATGTGCATCTCAGTCACTGCTGCCTTTCAGGCATCCGTTCGACGAAAGAACCCCTCAGGCGTTTGCTGTCAGGGGCCCTGGCAGGTGCGAACACGTGGTGCGGCCGCGCAGCCTTGGGGTCGCGTCCAGTTGTCCAGTTATTGTCCGGCTGCGGTCTCGTCCTTCGGTTTGCTCCGGGCTTCGCGCTGGTGGTGCTCCAGCTTGTCTTCCGCATCGCGGCGGCGCTGGCCAACGGTGCGCATCTGGTTCGTGGGCGGCCTTCGGTGATCGACTGGAGGGGCCGTCTGCTCGTGTTCTTCCTCGAAGTCAGGAGCGGATCGGTCCGGACGGCGCCCCTTGTTCTCGCCCATACATGCATCGTCCCATCTTGACCGGGTGCTTACCAGAGCAGCGGCCACACCCTGTCGCTGCGAGCCTACGAGCAGCCCTAGTAAGGAAGGAACTGCGGCGCATAAGCCGAGTCATACAATTTTGATGATCTGGGCTGTGATGTTCGTTCGGGGATTGTTAAAGGCAGATGGGCCAGTGGCGGTGAATTCCAGAGGGTGGTCCGGACGAACCACACCGCCGCATTGGCCACAAGGCAGCAGCGCAGCGGCTAGATCCTAAAGAGTCCGGCAAGCCTTAGCCCGCAGGACAATGCGGTGAGCCACCGGATATCAGCCCACCCCGGCGGTGGCCAGCGGCGGTATTCCGATCAGCCTGCGGCGGGCAGTGCGTCCGGGATGCGCGGCTTGGCGTTGCCGGCGAAGGTGAACTTCGCGTCGTCGCCTTCGCCCTCCACATCCACCACCACGATGTCGCCGGAGTGCAGCTCGCCGAAGAGGATCTTCTCGGAGAGCTGGTCCTCGATCTCGCGCTGGATGGTGCGGCGCAGCGGCCGGGCACCCATGGCGGGGTCGTAGCCGCGGGTCGCCAGGAGCACCTTGGCCGCGGACGTGAGCTCGATGCCCATGTC
>NZ_JBFUJJ010000073.1:0-5402 GCF_056401435.1 Arthrobacter sp. P4_F10 | reverse complement strand
GGAATACCTCGGAGACGTCGACGCCCTTTTCAGCGAGGTCGGCCCGGGTCGCGAGGATGTCCTTGACGGCGAAAATCTGGTTCTGGAGTGATCCGGGTGCGGCAGCGGTGATGCTCTTGCCGATCATGATCGATGCTTCCGACCCGGGAGGGGTCAGCTGCGCCACCCGGAAATCCTCGCTGGCGATGTAGTCGATATCGACGCGGAATCCGAGCGACTCGTAGAAGGCCTTGGCCCGGTCGACGTCGGAAACGGGAACGAACAGTACTTCAAGCTTCAAATCCATGATGTTAATCCTTTGTGTTGAGTCTGCTGAGTGGGTTGGTTGGGTGCTCAACGTCCGGGCGCCCGGGTGTTGATTTCCTGGAGAAGCCAGCTGTTGCCGTCCGGGTCGCTGAACGAGGCAAAGGACTGGTAGTCGGCGCGTTCCGGGTGCGGGCCCGCAACGCGGTGCTGGTTGTCGAGGTTGAAGATGAATCCCTTCGCGTAGTGGAATACCTCGGAGACGTCGACGCCCTTTTCAGCGAGGTCGGCCCGGGTCGCGAGGATGTCCTTGACGGCGAAAATCTGGTTCTGGAGTGATCCGGGTGCGGCAGCGGTGATGCTCTTGCCGATCATGATCGATGCTTCCGACCCGGGAGGGGTCAGCTGCGCCACCCGGAAGTCCTCGCTGGCGATGTAGTCGATATCGACGCGGAATCCGAGCGACTCGTAGAAGGCCTTGGCCCGGTCGACGTCGGAAACGGGAACGAACAGTACTTCTAGCTTCAAATCCATGATGTTAATCCTTTGTGTTGAGTTTGCTGAGTGGGTTGGTGGTTTTTGTACGGCAACAGGCTGCGCCGGTTGCCCGGGGAGGCGGAGACCCTAACCGGTGGTGAGCCGGTGCCCAGCCGCGGCGAGAGCGCGGGTCATGTGTTCCGCGTACCACTGCGGCCATTCGGTGTCGTACACCCCGCCCAGGACTTCGGCTTCGTAGATGCCGTGAGCAGCCGCGGCCTGCTTGAGTGCGTCTGTCAGTATCTCGGTGGTGGTCTGCGCCATTTGTGGTTCCTTCTCAGTGGGTTTGACGGTCTACGTGCTTCCGCTGCCCGGGAGGGGGCGGGATCTTGGGGGGAAGTGCTGAAGAATGCGGCAACCACTTCTGCGTCACCGGTTCAACTGGTAACGATATTGACATGCCATTCCGTCACCTGTCAAGAGGGTGACGTTTGGATGGAGCCTTCATTCGGCTAGCTTGACATTTTGGTAGTCAGCCGCCACCATCTAACTACTACAACTGGAAGTTAGGCAGGTGGGTCGGTGTCAATCAAACTCCAAGGCGCGCTCGAGGATCGGGGCGCCTGGCGGATGGAGAACTGCTCCATCGCCATGACGATGGAAATAATCGGAACCCGGTCATCGATGCTCATCCTGCGGGAGGCCATCTACGGCACCACCCGATTCGACGACTTCGTGCGACGGACAAAAGGCACCGATGCCATAGTTTCCGCCCGGCTCAAGCAACTTACGGATATTGGCCTCTTCGAGAAGCGTCCGTACCAGGAAGAGGGCAAGCGGAAGCGCTATGAGTACGTCCTGACGCCGAAGGGTGCGGATCTCATGCCGGCGGTGTTCGCGCTGATGCAGTGGGGCAACCGGTATTTGCAGTCCGACGACGGCGGCCCGTTGCGCCTCGTGAAACGCGGCACGGACATTCCAGTCGTTATCGGACCCCATATCGAATCGGATGCGCAGCTCGGGTTCGACGATCTCGAAATTGCCGCAAACGGCAACTGGATCGAGCAGGGGCACGCCTGATCAGTCAGCGCCGCGCTGCCCCGGGCGCCGGATCACAACATACAAATCAACTACGTTGCCGGAGATCGTTGGCCGGCAGAACAGAAGCCTTTCAATGTCGTCTAATACAACCCTCGAAACTCGTCCACCGGCCGCTCCCCGTCGCTCCAAGCTTCCTTCCGGGGTAGCTTTCACGGGGAGCGCGGTCACCTTCATCAGCCTGTACCTGGCGGCGGGTGCGCCGACGCCACTGCTCGCTTTCTACCAAGAGCGGTGGGGCTTTCCCGCGGCGGTTCTGACCCTCGCGTTCGCCGTCTACGCGATCGGCTTCCTTGCGGCCATGCTGACCGTCGGTTCACTCTCAGACCATGTAGGCCGGCGGCCCGTGCTGATCGGTGCACTCTTCGTTCAGCTCGTGGCGACCCTGATGTTCCTGGCAGCGCCCGACATCGGGTGGGTGATCGCCGCCCGCGTTGTGCAGGGCCTCGCCACCGGCGCTGCCACCAGCGCATTCACAGCCGCCCTCGCCGAACTCGCACCGCCGAACCGAAAGAAACTGGGCAGCATCCTTGGCAGCGTCGGCATGACCGCAGGGCTCGCTGTTGGCGCATTGCTTGCGGGGTTCGCCATCCAGTTCACGCCCGAGGCGAACACGAGCATCTTTGCCGTCCTCGCCCTCGTGACCGTCCTGGGGATCGTCGTCGTCGCGCTCTCTCCCGAGAGCGTGACCCGCACACCCGGGGCGTTGAGTTCCCTGATCCCGCGCATCTCCGTTCCGCCGGCTGCCAGAAGAGAATTTGCCGCCGCCGCCCCCGTGATAGCCGCAATCTGGATGCTCGCAGGTCTGTCCCTCGGACTCGCGCCGACAATCGTACGCAACGTCTTCCACTTGAACAGCGGCCTGGTCAACGGCCTCAGCGGTTTCATTGCGCCGGCAACTGCTGCTGTCGTGGCTGTCGCCTTCGGGCGGCTTAGCCCTCGGAACGGTATGACTCTTGGGATCTATGCGTCCATCGCCGGGACCATCGGCGTCGTGACCGGCGTGCTCGCCGGAAGCCTTGCGCTCATGATCGCCGGGCTGGTCATTACGGGTGTCGGCTTCGGGGCAGCCTTTTCCGGATCACTGCGCCTGATCATGCCGCTGGCCGGCCCCCAGCAGAGGGCGGGCATCGTGGCAGCCATTTACGTTGTCGCCTACATCGCGTTCGGCCTGCCCGTCATCATCGCTGGCCAGCTCGCCGCCCCGCTGGGCCTCATGCCGACGGTTGTCGGATATGGAGGCGCGACTGTCGTCCTCGCGCTGATGAGCCTCATCTCGCAGTTCGGCATCAGCCGCGGCCGTCATGAGTGAAGGGCGATCAGAGTGAAAGAGAGAGCAGGTCTTGGGTCTGCATGGAGTGTTCACCTCGGGATGCCGAGGGTGGCGATGAGGTCTTCGTGCAACTCGAACCATACGCGGTGGAAGGAGTCACGGTCTGTGGCTGTGAGCCAAGCCGGTTCCGTGGCTGCGTTTGCCACTGCTTGTTCGAGGCGTTTCGCGTATCCGCCGAACCGCGATAACACCGCGGTCAGGCGGACTTCCAGATCGCTTAGGGACGCCGCCGCCTGGGCGAAGGTTTGATGTGTTTGCTCGTCGATCCCACCATTTGGCTGATCTCCATCGGCGAGCCAGTGGAGTTGGAGTTTGCTGCAGGCGGCCACGACGTCTGCGTTCAGCGGTGCAAACTTCGCGTGCACGGCCGTGACAACTGCATAACCGCCTGTGCTGTCCAGTTCCGCCGCCAGGAGCCGTTCGTTTTCAGTCCTGCCCGCGACTGTCAGGGACCAGCCCCGGGTTCCCCCGAATGAGGAGCGCAACGCCCACCCTTTCGCGCCGGCATCAATAAGGAGTCGTTCGGCGTGGTGCGGATCCTGGCCGAACCGCTCTGCAACTGACTCAGTGTCGGCGAAGCCAAGCAGCCTCATGGCGTGGAGGGTGAGCATCATTGATGGTTGCTGCGGGCTCGTCATGGACCCGCTCCGGGACTTGCCGGTTTCCCGTGGACGGTTCCATGAGTTCCGTCCACCATGAGCGTCGTTCCGGCAGTGATACGGGTCAGGGCGTCCGTTATCCCCAGCACGGCGGGGATGCCGTATTCGCGGGCGACGATAGCGGCATGCGAAAGCATCCCGCCCGTTTCCGTGATGACTGCAGCGACCACCCCGAACAGTGGTGTCCAGGCGGGGTCAGTCGTGCGGCAGACCAGGACGTCGCCAGGGGTCACCGCGGAGAATTGATCGAGGCTCTGAACGGTGCGCGCAGTCCCGCACGCGGTACCCGGGCTGGCACCGATTCTGGTGAGAACGGCGCTGGCGTGATCCAAACTTTCTGTCCCGGCTTTGGCCGGAGAGGTAGATTCCATGTCAGCCCACCGCACCCGTCTCGGGCCTGCCGGACAGCCGGTCGAGTCTCTGCTGCGCGGCCTGCGCCGAGCGGAGACCAAGGCTCTGCGCAATCTGTGCCCAGGTCAGCCCCTCGGCCCGTGCCAGGAACAGGAGCGCGGTTTCCAGACCATCCATCTCGGCCCGGGCGGCTGAAATAAGGGTGAGGCCCGCCCGCAAGTCCAGACCATCCACCGCCGCTCCGCTACCGGTCCCGTTGGCCCGCCACAGGACGTGCTGGACCAGGTCGCTCGCGGAAGGGGGTTGCCGCTCACCCAGCCAGGGCCTGGGCGACAGTTCGGAAGCGCCTCTGTCCAGCAACACCCGCGTCGCCTTGCCCTTGGCCCCTTAGGGAGCCTCTCCGCCGCTCAAGAAAGGTCCCTCATGCCGGACTCCAGCGTCGAAGGGATCGCACGCTCCTACATCCAGGCCGTTGGCTCCCACGATATGGAAGCCCTTGAAAACCTGCTCGGTGAGGATCTTGTAGCCACTTTCGCCGGCACGACCCTCGACAAGGCCGGATGGACCACGGCACTCAAGCGCCTGCTCCCGGCCCTGGTCCGCAATGGGATCCGGGAGGTCTTCACCGCGCAGGACCGTGCCTGCGTCGTGTATGACTTCATCACCGATACGGCTGCTGGGGCCGTGAGGTGCATCGAGTTACTCACCATCAACGCAGGCAAAATCCGCGAGATCGAACTTGTCCTGGACCGGGTCGCCTTCGCCCCCGTCAATGAGGCCCTGAACGCGCGGGTGCCGCCGGCCTAATAAGGACTACCATCAGCTTTCCGAGCCCTCAGAGATCCGAGGTGCCGCGCGGCTGGACCGTCTTCGGGTGAGGGCGGGTCAGTCGATCCGCTCGGCCAGGGACACGATATTCCCCTCCGGACCGCTATGCGCCAGATGTTCTCATACTGGCCGATGTCGCCGACCGGCCCGTAGCCGTCCACGGTTATTTGCCGGCGGCAGGGACGAGCCTCTCTTCTCTTTTGCGGGCACGGTAGGCGGCAGCTTTCATCTTGTTGCCGCAGGGGTCCATGGCGCACCACTCCCGGCGCGCTCCCCGGGACCGATCGATGTAGACCCGGGTGCACTCGTGGTTCGCGCACTCCTTGAGCAGCGGCACGTCGGGTCCGCTGAGGACCTCGATGGCATGCCGTGCCACAGTTGACAGCGCCTCTATTGGGGTCGCTTCCGTCACT
>NZ_JBFUJJ010000072.1:0-5593 GCF_056401435.1 Arthrobacter sp. P4_F10 | reverse complement strand
GTGTTGACGTAGTCCGTGGTGGTGACCATCGGAACACCCACGCTCTGCGCCCCGGCCCGCWGGAGCAGGCTGCGCATAATGTACTGGGCACGCTCGGTGCCCTGTTCCTGAATCAGGGTATCCAGGGACTCCAGCCATTCGGCGGTCTCTTCCGGATCACGATCAGGCAGCTGGTTTGTCAACCCGCTGAGGATATGGGAGGTATCTTCTCCTGCAGCCACGTCCAACCTCTCTTTGAGCGCATCTATCGGCACCCTCAGCTCCGGGCAGGGTGACTGCCTGGCGTGAACGCGACGTGTGCGACATATCGGTTACAACAGCCCGGTCGTATGCGCCGGGCAAGGTCCAATCACGGTACGCCTGCCTGTAATTAGCAGGGCGGTTGCCCGCGCAGGCGTAGTCGTCATCAGCCACTCTAGCCGTGCGCGCTGGCGGATGCGTAGCCGCCCCATGGACCCGCCGCCGTATTTCACGGGCATACTGGTTGTGTGACGAAGCACTGCCCGGCAGCCTTCGGATCGTCTCGTGTGACGCAGAATATGGCGGATCGCGGGGCCAACAGCTTGAAGCGAGAGCTCAAAGGGTGTTGGCTTGGAGTAATGGAAATCACTAGTGCCATTGAAAACATGAAGCAATTCACAAAGCATAGGAGCAACACGTGAGCGAGGCCGACGCCGCCACTTCGGTAAATGTGGCGGAGAAACTGGGTTTCAAAGACGGGGACCTGATTCAGGAATTCGGTTATGACGACGATGTCGACTTCGACTTGCGAGACGATATCGAAGATCTCACGGGCTCTGAGCTTCTCGACGAGGACGATCACGAGGTGGTCGATGCCGCCATTCTTTGGTGGCGGGCAGGTGACGGAGACCTTGTTGACACCCTGGTCGATTCGCTGACCACTCTCACCGAGGGCGGCGTTGTGTGGGTCCTGACTCCCAAGTCCGGCCGGGACGGCTACGTGTCGCCGGCGGACATCCAGGACGCCGCGCCCACCGCAGGGCTCCACTACACCACCTCCGCCGGCGTCTCGAAGGACTGGAGCGCCACCCGGCTGGTCACGCGGAAGAACAAGTGACCCAAGCGGTCCAGCAGGAAGCCTCCGGGCCGGCCGCCGCCGTCGCGCCCGTTCCCGCTGTCGGCGATTTTGCCCCGGATTTCGAGCTCGCCAATCAGTTCGGCGAGCCGGTAACCCTCTCGGACTTCCGCGGGCGCAATGTCGTCATTGTCTTTTATCCCTTCGCTTTCTCCGGCATCTGCACCGGGGAACTGTGCGAAATCCGGGACAATCTGGCCCTGTTCGAAGATGCCGATGCCGCCGTGCTGGCAGTCTCGGTTGACAGCAAGTTCGCCCAGCGGGCCTACGCCGAAAAGGAAGGCTACGGCTTCGACCTGCTCGCCGACTTTTGGCCGCACGGCGCCGTGGCCTCGGCGTATGGGGTGTTCGACCCTGAGAGCGGCATGGCGCTGCGCGGCACCTTCATCATCGACGCGGCGGGAATTGTCCGCTACGTCGTGGTGAATCCCCGCGGCCAGGCCCGGGACCTTGCCGAATACCGGACTGCCCTCGCGGGACTCGGCGGGAACTGATCCGGTGAGGCAGCGGCGGCCAGGAATCGGGATGACCGGGTTTGCCAGCCTCCCGCCGGTCACGGCCGCCGGGACCGCCGCTGAGCTCCGGCGCAGCGAACTCGGGATCCTGCAGGACATCCACGGCCTCCTGTCCGGGCTACCGTTCGCCGTGCTGACCGGCGCTGGCCTGAGTACGGATTCGGGCATCCCGGACTACCGCGGCCCGGGCGCCGCGCCGCGGACCCCCATGACCTACCAGGAGTTCATCGGCGCACCCGGAAACCGGCAACGCTACTGGGCCCGCAACCACATCGGCTGGTCGCACCTGCGCCGGGCGGATCCCAACGACGGCCACGCCGCGGTGGCCCGGCTGGAGCAGCGGGGACTGCTCACCGGACTCATTACCCAGAACGTGGACCGGCTCCACGAGGACGCCGGCAGCGTCAACGTGGTGGACCTGCACGGCCGGTTCGACCAGGTTGTGTGCCTGGACTGCCACCGGCGCTTCAGCCGCCGGATGCTGGCCAGTGTCCTTGAGGAACTCAACCCCGGGTTCCTGGAACGGGCCCAGGCCGCCGGGGTGGTGGAAATGGCTCCCGACGCCGATGCCGCAGTCGAGGACTCCGGACTCATCGAATCGTTCGTCGTCGCCCGCTGTCCCGCCTGCGGGGGAACCTTGAAACCGGACTTTGTGTACTTCGGCGAAAACGTGCCCAAGGACCGCGTTGAGCGCTCTTACGCCATGGTGGACGCGGCCCGGGCGCTCCTGGTGGCAGGTTCGTCGCTCACCGTGATGAGCGGCCTGCGATTTGTCCGCCACGCCGCGAAACAGGGAAAAGCCGTGGTCATCATCAACAGGGGACCGACCCGCGGGGACGGCCTCGCCACCATCAAGCTGGAGGCAGGCGTCAGCGGGGCCTTGACCTGGCTCGCCGCCGAGCTGCCGCCACTGTAGCGGAGGGCCGGGCGGATTGGCTTGGCGATTGGCGCTTGGCCGGTGACATCCGGTACAGTAGCTGTTCGTTGGTTGAAGCGCTGAGGCGCGGATTCCGCGGTTTGGGTCTTTAGCTCAGCTGGTAGAGCGCCACGTTTACACCGTGGATGTCATCGGTTCGATCCCGGTAGGACCCACCACAGAAAACCCCGTCATTTCGGACCAAATGGTCCGCAAAAACGGGGTTTTGTGCTTCCGGTAGACCGGCTCAGGCGCTTTTCGGCGCCGATTCGTTGGGGCCGCTGATGGGCGCTACGTTCCCTTCAAGCAGGGCATATGCGTTGGCGAGCCGTTGCACGGCCTGCGACTGGTTGGTTGAAACGCCAACCTTCACGATCGAATCCAGCACAATAGCTTTCGCCTTCTCCAGTTTCTGAGCGTTCGATTCAGCCATGTTGGATTCCCTTTGGTTCTTCCAAGGCGCCCTGTGCGCCCCGGCACGGGACCGAACTTATCACTTGCCCCGCCTAATTCGGGAAATCTCCGTCATTATTGACACCGCATGCCTGCGCTATGCGGTTCGCGGGCAGGCCGGCGATACAGTTGAACGGGACGTTGAGACAATTTTGCGGAGGATCATGTTTTACGGAGTCACTCGCTACAGCCTCTTCTCACCCGGATCGCAGTCGTGGAAAACGTCCAGCAGCGGTGTCTTCAAGACTCCCGAAGAGTACATGGGGTATCTCTTTTCGGAACGACGGCTTGAGTTGCGGGAGGAAATGTTCTTCACCCGTTCCGTGCCGGCGCTGGCCGCCATGGCTGAAGATTACGACTACAAACACTTCGTTCTGTATTCCAGCCTTCTGCCGCAGCGCCATCAGGAGGTGCTGCTCGCGGCCGCGGCCCACTACCCGTTCCTGGTCCCGGTGGAATGGAACGACGTCGTCCGGGGAACTGGCATCGAAGAAGTGAAGCCCCTGATTGAGCAGGACCTCGCCAGCAAGTTCGACGCCGACGCCGGCGTGCAGCCGGTCGCGTGGTTCCGCCTAGACGACGACGACGTGCTCGCCACCAACTACCTGACACGGCTTGCAAGCTACCGGGCCTTAAGCAATGTCGGCATGGCCGTGTCCTTCGGCCTCGGCCTGACAGCCTACAAGGCCGACAGCGAACTGGTGAACCTTCGGGAGTACTACCACCCGAAGTCGGCGCAGGGCATGGCCTTCGTCGCTGCATTCGACCCGATCCGGGGCCGGCTCGAAATCAACACACCCGGTCCGCATCACGGTGTGGACCGGGTGATGCCGACCATCCTTGATTCCCGGGAGCACATGTTCTTCCAAGTGCGTCACGGCGATCAGGACTCAACGCTCAGCACCACCCCTTATGAACGCGCCGTCGCATCCTTGGCGCGGCTGGACAAACTTCCGGCTCTGCGGGCGGAAGGGATCTCCGCAGATAGGTGGCCAACCCTCTACCAAGACATCATCCGCGGTGAGCCCGCGGCGCATGAGCTGTCCTTCCCCGGCGCGGAACTCCTACGCCTGTCCCAAGAGACCGCGCTGGTGTTTCCCCTGGACCCGGAGATTACCCAGGGGCTGCTTGAGTTCGAGTTTGAGTTCGAGTCAGCGCAGCAGCTCAACGGGGCTTTTGCCGTCATCTCGTACGAGCTCAGTGCTGCAGAAGGCGTGGACGTTGAGGAACTGGGACTCAAACTTGGGCTGCGATCAAGCCCCGATTACGGATTGTACCGGCTGGCCTGGTCGCGCGAATCCCGCGGGGTGGTGCGCCACAGCCTGCCCCTGCCAGAAGGCCTTACGATTGCGGGCATCGCGCTGCGGGGCAAGAAGATACAGCCGGCAGATGTCTTCATCCGTTGGTGCGAGCCGCGTGTAGTGTCCTTGCACGCCGCCGACTACTACTGAGAGTCCGACGCCGGCCCGCGCTCCGAAAATGTCCGGGACCTAAAATGTCAGGGCTTAACCCTAATGTGACGGGCATGGAGCACGTAATGGTGAAGACAGGCCCGGACGGGCGGCCCCTGGCGGTAGTCCGCGGGGGCAGGGAATGGTTGATCGGGGTCGAGCCGGTCCGCTGGTTCGAACGGGTCAGCTGGTGGGAGGCCGAGCGCCGGATGCCCAAGGGCCTGAGCCGCGTTGACGTCGAGGTCTGGCAGGTCCAGGCAAGGCTTGGCCGCAACCGGGGATCGGCCCTGACCACCATGGAACTGATCCGGGACGGCCTCGGCGGCGGCTGGCGGCTCCGGGAAGCGGTCGCGGACGCCGCGTAAGATGGCGGGGCGGGCAACGATCGGCCGGTCCCGCCGGCTTCTGATGGTGGTCCCGGACACCGGCTCAACCCGGGCATTGGAAAAGCCTTCCACCGCGACTATTGGGGGATGCCGCGGTGGAAGGCTTGTAATGAATATACCGTGAACGTTTGGAAATGTGAAACACCGACGGCGTTTCACCGCGGCAGAATTACGCCATTCGATGGCCTATTCGCAGGCCCCGGGACCCTGCCGCCTAGGATGTTTTCATGACCGCCACGAGTGCCCGCCGAATCGCCAGAGTCCGCCCCCTTTCCCGTGCTGCCGACGACGAACACTTCTTTGTCACCAACGACGCACCGGACTTTGCCAGTGCGGCCGGCCGGGTGTGGACGGTAGCCACCTCTCCGTTCCCTGGCTCTGTGGCCAATGCCGGCAGCCGGCCGCGCGGCGGCTGGGAAATCGGCGCGACGGTGGATGAGGCATCGTTTACGTTCCTCGCGCCCAGCGTCCCGGCCAACGTCCTGGGCATGGCGCACAATACCGGCCGCGCAGGCCGCGACCTTCCGCCGCAGGCCTTCCACAAGGCGGCGACCAGCGTGGTCGGTCCGGGCGATGCAATTGAACTCCGGCCGGGGGTGGGTCGCGTCGAGCCTGAGGCCGAACTGACAATCGTCATCGGGCGCAAAGCCCGCGGATTGACGCCCGGCAACGCCAAGAGCGCAGTCCTGGGATACACCATCGGAAACGACGTCTCCGCCAGGGACCTGCAGGAATCCGACGAGCTGTGGATCAGCGCCAAGAGCCAGGACACGTTC
>NZ_JBFUJJ010000071.1:0-6265 GCF_056401435.1 Arthrobacter sp. P4_F10 | reverse complement strand
GAGCCTCCCTGACCCGGAGATTTCGGGCTGGTGGCCGCCGGCCTGAAGACTCTTGCCATGACCGGCTGTGGAGTTGAGGGAACAATCGAAGGCCCGGCTGCTCTGCCATGTCCCAACGAAAAATGATGGCTTCGGATCTGTTGCCCGAGTTGGCGTCCGGAGAAACCGGCCGCTGTGCGGGCGATATGGCCGCCACCTGCAGCGCCTGCGGCCGCGGCCAGTTCGCCCCCGGCAAATCCGACCAGCTTGAGCGCCAGCAGAGGGGCCGCGCACGCAACCGTCATCCCGACTGCGCCTGCAGCGATGCCGGCAAAGGATGTCGAATCGGCGTAGAGCTTCACTGCGACGGCCAGCACTGTAGCGGCCAGTGGCTTGGCGAGGAGCAAAGCAACCACCACTTCGCACCAGCGCGCCATCCACGACTTTGTCTTCTCCCACGGCATCATCATGAGAGCTACGGGCGCAACAGCGCCGAGGACGATGAGGGCAAATGACCGGAATATCATCGAGCACATAAGAATGAAGGCAAGAATCCAGATGATCAGTGTGGCGAAGACGGTAATCAGCAAGGTTCCGCTGGCCGCCGCTTGGGTCGCAGGAAGCGTCTCGCTGATGAGCTTCCACTCGCTGGCGGCTCCTGCGGGTGCTCGCTCAAAGCCGAAGAGGCGCATGAAGACGACGTACGGATCGGAGCCCAAAGTTTCCAGGAGGGCTGTTGAGGCTTCGTCGCTCACATGCGTCATTGTCTGCATCAGGTAGATCGCGGCTCCCACGGCCGGGATTGCCATCAAACCGCCAATTAGTGCCCTCCAGATCCGTCGCGATTGCTGGGCGACGAGACCCGACAGCWGTTGGAGAATCATGGCGACGACGAGCGGCGTCGCCATGACTACAACCCACCATCCGGTGAGATCCTGCACGGCGACCCACTGGGAGTCATCGACGTTGGACACTCCGAACGCGCCGGAGATGAAGGACCATAGCCACGTGGCGATGCTCGCAAGGATGCCGGCCAGAAAGTCGTTGAACGCGGCGATGGCGCTGTTCTGAGCTTGTGAGACCAAGCCGCAGCCCGGCGGCCACCAGCTTCCCGGCTCACATAGATTCGGCAGCACGGTGGCGYCCTAAAAACCGAGTTGAAAGGCGCTCTGAGACCAGAGGATGTAGCCGTTAATGCCGCCAAGGATCGCGGCCACGGGTCCGGTCCATAAGAGGATCATTCCCCCGCCCGATGCCAGGCGTGATGACTGACTGAGCTTGCCGGCCAGAAGCATAGCTGCGCCGATGACGGCGACGATCGCGATTACGATGAACGCCCCGACGAGGATGCCCCCACCGATCTGCCTCAAGGACTGCAGGAACGGGAAATCGGTGTTGGGGACGATCCCAGGGTCCACTGCTAAATACTTCATGACTTTTGCTCCTCTTAGGTTTGGATGCAGGGCGGCAGACCTGCCCTTGCTTCTCCATGGCCTCGTTCGGTCCGCCGTGCATGACCTGCGGGGCCCTTCGTGGTTTGGGTCAGCGGATTAGCCCAGGAGTGTGAAGAAGCGGCTGCCTTGGTTCCAGTCGATGGGATGGAGCAGCGTTCCGACACCGGGGTTTAGGGCGCTGTACATCATCCCGCCGCCCGCGTATATCCCAACGTGGCCCCAGTGGTCCGGGCCATCGGGGTTCTGTACCACCAGGTCACCCGGCAGAGGCGCCGTCGTCGGTGTACCCGCAACCCATTGATCGACGCGCGGCAGCCGCCTACCGATCTGGGCGTAGACCCACATCACGTATCCGGAGCAGTCCCATGCCCTGAAGGCTGTCCCTCCCCAGACGTAGCGTCCGGTGAGTCCCTGTTGGGCGAATCCCAGGATGGCGCGCCTTTGGTCATCCAAGTCTGGCGGCACCGCTGGCGCTGGACGGCCGCTGTCCTGGCGCGGACTCTCGCACAATGGAACGTTGCTCGCGCCGCCTAAGGAGGCGATGATCGAGGCGGCAACCGGCTCCCACCTGGCGTAGAGCTCCGGGAATGCCGAGACCTGCACGGCTTGGGCGGCCTCGCCGAGGGACATCCGATCCCACCCTCCAATGTCCAGGAGTCCACGCGGCGAGCCGTGATTGGGACCGCTGGCGCCGCCGAAGAATGCGGCAGCGTTGTACGCGGGACGCATGAGGTCCTGCACGCKTCCCCATCCGGCGCTGGGCCGCTGCTGGGCGGAGCCGATGGAGTCGTGGTCGTAGCCCAGACCGTCGTTAGGAAAGTCCACGGACTCTGGAACTGAAGGGTTGGCAAGCATTCGCAGTCCCGATTCCTGCAGGGCCGTCATGATTGAAATCTGGATTGCTTGCCCGGACACCTTGAGGGAACGCCCGACGGAGATATAGGCCATGGCGACTTCCTGCTGCCGCGTGTTGAGGGTCATCGGTGCCCCATTGAAGCCCGGGACCGTCAGAACTCCGCGGATGCGCCCGTGGAGAGCCGTGGCATTATCACCTCCGGATGGATCCGGCCATGTGCACACATCCCCCGCACCAGAGATTTCGGATCCGACGAGAGCGAGCGATCCGCTGACAACGGCCGCCGAACCCATCAGCACAACCAGCGTGCCAGCGGCTATCGATCGCGCGATGAGCCGGACACCCACTGCCTTCCGGATGCCCCTCAATACACGATCCTGGCGGGATCGGTGTAGAAGGCGACCAGCGCGCATCGGTCTCGGGGAGCGGATTCTGCTGGCGGACAGTTGGCAACGACGCTCACGGGCACCGTGTAGGGCGTGGATCCCGTGTCCGACGTCGATCGATCAGTCACGCTGACGGTCACCGTGCAGACGTGGAGGCCCTGCCAGGGAGCCGGATGCTCCACGTACTTGGCGAGTTCGCCGTCGCACCTGTTCTCCATGACGCGCGACGTTCTGTAGGCCTTTCGGGAGGTCAGCTGGGCGAATGCTGCCGCATCGATGCCCGTCCCCTCGAACTGCGCCGTGTATAGGCTCAGGGGGTTGGTCTCATCGTCGAGCACCATCCACCAGCCGCGCACGCGGGCGTAAACGTCCGTATATGCGGAAGCCCGCGTATCCCACGTGTAGAGGGCTGTTGCTGTCGATTCGGCCAGGGACCGGTGGTTAAGGGTGTGGGGACCGTTGTCAGAAATTGGAGCGACGCTAGTGGTCGGTGCCGGCGAGGAAGTCAGTGGTGTCTGTGACCGTGGGGCGGACTGAGTCGGCACCACGGCCACGCCTGCGTCTACTGGTTCCCGGCTTGGAGTCTGCAGAAGGGTGGTAACCACTGCGGTGACGACCACCACACAGCAGACGAGAATCCACAACCGCGTGCTTCCCTTCAGGTGTCGGACATGATGGTTGGTGTGCTTCACGGTGCACCTCCTTCACCGGTCCATGGCGGCCGTGCGTCTAGACGACATGACGTACGCCGCCCACAGGTTGTGTCAGGCCGGCCTTGGGCATTGATTGGACAACCGGGGCAGTAATTTCTGTGGCTGCCGCGTACAGTTGGCGCGCCCTGCCTATCTGCACTTCGACGTACCGCCGACTGACACCGAAGTCAGATGCGATCCCCGCAATCGCCTCCGCCCGTTCCTCCTTGTGCAAGTCCAGCCGGACAACGTCCTGTGCAATCTGCTGCAGTAGCGGAGTTGGCAGGCATCGCGCCGCGAACGTTGTTGGATCCCCGATGTCGCGGCCCTCGGCATCAACAGCAGCCAGAGCCTGCCTCACCGTGATTGCCATCTGCCGGACGAATACGAGTTGCCGGTAGGACCAACGGCTTGCGGTTGAGCCGGCACGGACCCGGTCGTCCGCGAGCAGTATGGACATCGCGGCACTCCACGCAACGTCGCCGACATGGCGTCTTGTTGTCTGGAGGATGCAGAGTGCCCACTCCCTTTCCGCTACTCCTTCTGGTCCAAAGAGTTCATGTTGCCCGCCGTTGGCCGGATCGAAAAGGAGCGGCAAGGTATCTTTTGAACGCGCTTTGGACAAGTAGGCCGAGCAAATATGGGCCGCGATTCCCTGAACCCAGGCTCCAAACCGGATCCCGGGAATCTGCCGGTAGTGGCCCTCCGCTACTCCGCGCCAGACTGCAATGCGGATGTCTTGGAGAGCATCTTCAAGGTCACAGCCATGTCCCGACCTCGACAGTCGCAGTCTGACGTATTGCGAGACTTCGTTGATTGATGAAGTCATCTGTTCCATCGAAATGGCTGGCGGATGTGTTTCTTGCGGTCGTCTGCTGTCTACGCCCCTCACGACGTCCGCACTATGGCCTTTGAGAGAACGAGTCGTCATGACAGCTCCCGAGCAGAGAATTTCAGTGATGTTGTGAGAGGACTGGCCTCTGCCTTCGGCAGTGAAGGCCAATCTGACGAGAGAATACTTTAACTATTCTCAACACTCACTAAAATAGAGTCAAGAGTGCATCGCTGGAGATTCAAGACTCTTAGCGCAAGAATGAAGGCATGCCGAGAATCACGCAGCCTGCAGACGAAGCCTGGTCGCCCGACGTCGAAGCGGCCATCGCTACGTTCGGCAACAGGTCCCGGAATGAGATTCTGCGCTTCTTGGCGGCCAACGGCCCTTCAACTCGTGGGGACATTGTCGACGCGGTTAGCGCCACCGAGCCAAGCGTGGCAAAGCACTTGCTAGCGCTGGAGGAAACTGGCGCTGTCCGCGCGGATTTGGAGCCTGGACGGCGGCACGGCCGCTCGCCGCGCTACTCGGTAGATGACGCGCGTGTCAAAGCTCTACTGGCGGCCCATCTGGACTACCTTCTGAACCGCTAGCAGCGGACGACTCCCCGGCCGGGTGCCTGGCAATGTCTTGGTTGAGGTACTCGGTGATGGCCCGAAGGGTCTCCGGGGAAACGTCCCCCAAGGTTCGTGCGGCGAAAGTCTTTACCCGCGCGGCGCGCAGGGACTTCACGAATTCCAGCTGAGCGTCTATGCGTTCGGGAACTTCCGCCCCGTCGCTGCCAAGGAGATAGCTGGGATCGACTCGGAAGAGTTCGGATAGAGCAGTCAGAAGCTTGGGATCGGAGACCATTCGGCCCGTGCCGTCCTTCATGTAGAACCACCGCGCCCGGGAAAGGTTCACACCGCGCGCTGCCAACGCCTCGCTCACCTCACGGTATGTCAAGGCCACCCCTCGCTCGGCAACAACCGTGTCGAGTAAGAGGTTCAGTTTTCGGGCGAGCTCCGCCTGCGGCGTGCGAACGCCGCCGCCGTCCTTCTTTGCACCTTCATTTGCTTCCACTTGTCGCCGTTCTGATGATTCGATTGCTGTCCCCCAACAGCTATCCATGCGAGACCAGCGCTTTGGGTACAAGTATTGCTTTCGCTTAGCGCCCCAACAAGGCTTCCAACCCTGAAGACCGAGCATCTAGCCAACGTATTTGCTGAGGCGTACATTATGGTCATTGCAGACGGGTCTACACCTTCCAACGCTCCCAGGTCTCAAACGGAAGTGCCAGCGATGACGAACCTTCTCATGAATAGAACGCGGAGCCGACTCCTGCACTTCCTCAGCAAGAATGGACCGTCGACCAGCACTCAAATTGCCGCCGGTGTTGGACTCAGCTTGAGCACAGTCCGAAGGCAATTGTCAATCCTCGTTTCGAGCGGTTGTGTCGAGTTGTCACAAGGCAGGTTCGCACGAAACACGGCATTCCTGTACTCCGCCAACGCAGGACGCATTCAACAGCGAAGTGAAGTTGCCCGGTTTTTTTCTGAGCTGGACGAACAGGCTTAAGCCGCTCTTGACGGCGTATCTGGCTGCCTCCAAAGAACGGGCGAAACCACGAACGTTCGGCGGCTGGGCAGAGGAAGGTGTCCCCAGGCTCATTGGCGTGAGGGCCGGCTGCCCAGCCGCTACGTGAACACACACCGCAACGCTCCACGAAGAACGGCATCAAAGGTCTAGGGGGATTTTCTCTTTGCCAAAGTGCACTTCGACCTTGGCGCCTACGTCTCCAGCGACTGATTGCAGTTTTTCAACGAAATCTGTAACGAGCGCATCAGCGTCGCCCTCCGACTCAATGCCGTGCACTCGAACGACTATCCCGGCCGCCGTCACCCTAACCGAGACCAAATCATTGAGCTTCCAGCGTCTGGCTAGCTTTTCAATGTAGTGCTTCACGAACTCCATGCGATCTCGCTCTGATGGAGGAGTAAACGCCCGAACCTCGGATAAGAGCTTGTCCAACTTCTGCGACGCGTCGATGAAGGACAATGCACCGCTAACGGAGAGTTCTTCAGTGC
>NZ_JBFUJJ010000070.1:0-6463 GCF_056401435.1 Arthrobacter sp. P4_F10 | reverse complement strand
TCGCCGAACAGCAGAAGTCCCATGGGGAGATCGAGCCCGGGCATGTCGGCGATAAGCCTGTCCCGGAGCCCGGGGAATTGCAGGATCGCCAGCAGCTCTGCCAGCTGAGCCGCCGTCGGATCATTCCCGCTCTCAATCAGGAAGGCCCATAGCGCGCGAGCCTGTGCCGTCTGCACTGTGGCATTTCGCGAGGAGACTAACTTCTTGTTGGCCTCCACGTCGATTTCAAATGCAGGCGTCGCCATCCGGTGGGGAAGTGCCGGTGACAGACTCCTTTGTACCTGGCTGCCACGGAAGATCAGTTCCGAGTTGATGCAGCTCGACTGGACAGCCTCGAGTGGGACCTCTGGGCCGTAGGACGTCGTCTGTGGCTGGTACTCGGCGAATGATGAAGGCCCTACGATCCAGCCAGCACGGATTGGCATGCCGGACTCTGCCAGCCTTTGTGCGACTTCGTGGATGATTGGACGGAAGAATTGCCGTCGTTGTGCTGTCCAGGGTGCGTCCGCGAAGATGGCGAATACTGATGCTGTCGCGTCGGTGTCGCTTCCGAGGTGGCCGGCGACGCTCCGGGCGTAGAACTCTGCATGTTCCGAGCTGGAGGGCAGGTCCACCCGCAGTGTGGCACCCATGCGGTTGGTTTGCAGCGAGATGCAGACCAAGCTCTCGTGTGGCCAATAGCCCAGGCTGTGCCCGATCAAGCTGATCAARTCAGCCGCGGTGGTGATGTGAAGCGTTTCCATGGTGATCTCCTCCTGTTTTGCGTTGCCGGCGTGTTTGGCCGTCTGCTCTTGTGGTGCCTTCTGGTAGAGGAGATCACCGCTGGGTATAAGGGCCCGGAGGGCAACCTGGGGGACCGGGCAGGAGGAGAGAATTCTTGCGAGGAAATAAGCGACGGAGGAGCGCCGAGGAAGAATTCTTGGGGGAATGCCCGGCGCGGAGCGCCCGGGTTGCGTGCAGGGACCGCCCAGCGATGATTGGGGACCAGAAGGCGCCGCTGATGATTGGGATGACTCCGCAAGTTCTGATGGAAGCTCGGGGAGACCTTCGGACGGGTCCCCGCAGAGTCATTGGCCGTTCCGTTCGCGCTTGAGGAAAGCGCCTTGTGGTCAGTGGCTGTGTGTGCGAGATGTCCGGCTCACTGCCGTCACTCTTGTTGACACAGGGCAGGAAGTCTGCGAACGATATGAAGTTGTAGTAGTCGCAGTACCGGAGTTTCGGATTCATAGCCGACTCGGTGCCCAGTGCCATCGGGCGCGTTTCACGATTCCCCTGGTGCGGGGTGGCCGCCGAGACGTGGCCCGGACGGGGTCTTCCCGGGCCCAGCCCGTTGTCGCACGGGTGCGCTCCTGGCACCGAATCAGCGAATGCCGCCGGCACGGTAGCTTTTCCTAGACCGGAGGGCACATTGAGCCGATGGGCTCGTTGTCTATCGTGCTTTCCGCTCACCCTTCACCGCCTGCTAGCTACCGGGTCGCTTGATCGTTTCCACGCTCCTCCATGCTGTCTATCCAGATTGGGGACATGATTGCCCGGGGCACAGGGGATTCAGGAAAGCAGCGCGGTCTGTGATGTGATGGAAGACTTCCTTCCTACGAACGCTCGATGCAGCGCCCCTCGTCCGCACGACGTGGGCCGCCCGGTTCCAGAAGGACCCCCGCCGGTCAACAGCAGGGGTCACGTCTATTTCCATTTTCGTTGGCAACTGTCGCGCAGTTCGATGGTGACGAAAGACGTGTCTGCACAAGCATTCGAGCGTCTCGGCAGTTGCCGTCGACAGCAGAACCTTACGATCGCTTGGGATAGCGGGGCTTATTGGCTGGATTGTTTCCCTCCGTCACGTCCACGAGAAGGGGCTCACTCCAATTCTTTGAGGCCAGACATGGGGGCGGGATGCGGATCATTACCACCCAGGACCCGCGGGCCTACCAGATGTTGGCGCGCGGCACCGTCCCGCTTTTGCCGAACGAAGTGCTCGGCCCGGCACCGATTACCCCAAATGGCCGTGGGCTAGCAACGACCGCGATCGTTGTTGGCTAGACCATAGCACTTGGGTATTGGCACTCTCACCGACTCCTACTCGATGAGTGCAGCTAAATTGGAAGATCACAAAAACGACCCATGCGCACCCGGTCTGTGCGGAACTACACCTTCTCACTGCACTGCGGAATCACATGCTGCTGGAGTGGACCAGATGTTCGACCGCAACAAGCCCCGGATGTCTAACAGTGACTGGCGCGGCACGCTGCGCGCTGATGCTGTAACGCGACGATAACGGGCCCATGATGATGTAGTGATATCGAGATTGCATCTGTTCAAGCCGATGGACCCGATGGCCGATGGATTTTATGGACGTCCATCGATCTCGTGCTCGGCGGCGATCCCCGCACCGCTGGACACGCTCGTCAAGCGCGCGCACGACCGCCGTGTGCCCGACGCTCTACCGAACACCGGATACTAGTTGAGGAGGTTGTCCTATGGACGGCTCGAAGACACGCTTTGCAGCGCATGCACTAGAAAATGGTCTAGAGAGCGCAATTCATAGATTCGCGGGCGCCTTCAACGACGAAGAGATTGCGGAGCTACGGGAGCTCGACGCACCCTTGCGAAGCAGACTCAAGGAACTACATGAATATTGGCAAGAGTTTGACGACGCGATGGACGACTAACCGGCGACGTAGGCATTTCTGCGGGACGTCCAGGCTGGACGGTCAGCAGGCCGATCGGCCTGCGGGCACTCAAACGCCACTCCTGCAGGCGATCAAGCCTGCTTCGGCGGCACCCMCGTTGATCACACCGGCAGAAGCGCACGCGGTCTGGCTGCAACTATCATCTCGGACATGGTGATGGGTCACTCAGGGAACCGGAAAAGCAGAGGGCCGGTGTCTACGGAACCGCCCGGCAGATGGTCTCCTGTCTGACCGACCGTGACGTGAGCCAATGGGTCACTGCGCTACGGGACACGACGGTGGACACCGACCCGCGTCCGCAGTTCGTCCCCGAAGAGTTCGTGCGCGGCAAAGGCACACTCTACAGCCTCTCCCGCGAAGGCGTCGGCACCGCCGGCCCCCTCGTCACCGCCCTGACCGCGCCGTCGTCGAGGCGGCTGAGCGGTACCACCTCCCAGCCGGGTGGCCGGCTCGCGACACCCCCTGCTGTTGCGGGAACATGAACGAGAAAGCGGCTTGTGAGCAGGAGCTGGGCCATGGATGAGACTCCACCGCAGTCGGCGGACTTCACGTTGCCGTGTTACGTCGGCAGCAGCTTTGAATCAACAAACTTGGCACTACTGAATGACGTCCCCACCGATACCGGAGAGCCGCTGAGGAACTTCGTGTCGAGGCACCCACAGATGTTGAACTCCTATGTGCTTCAGGGTGCCCTGGCGGCTATCCCTGCCGACCATCGGCATCAAGCTAACCCGAGGTATGTGTCCCTTGCTCTCTTGGATGCAGTGGCTCGGCGCCTCCGCCGGTCTCCCGAGGATTACCCATTGGGACTGGGCCCCATCGAGCAGATTTGGGAGGAGGTCAGACTGCGCCACATCAGCGCGCAGCACGCTGAGGAGATGATGGCCGACCCATCGTCGATGTGGCAGCTGTCCCTGGCGTACGTACGGGCCCTTAGCAGGTACGCGTTTTTGGAGATCCAGAAGGGCGAGCGCTGGCGCGACGGCTGGATTCTCCAAGAGATGTTGCTGACCGCCGTTACGCCGTTGTGCCACCCACCATCTGACACGGGAGAGCTTCGCCCAAATCTAGGTTTCGCCTTTTCGGACATGTACGAGGAAACGGTCAGCGACTGGATTCTGGCAGCCCTGCCGGTGCTCATTTCAGCCCCCGACGGACGCCTCTACCGGCGCGCTCAACACCTCGGGGATGTACTGCTTACGCGCCTGCGCAACGAGGATGATCCCGAACGCGTCGGCAGGGTCCTTTACCGGTTAGCCGGGCTCAGCCTCGATCCCTACAAAGGTCTGCCACTGACACAGCCCCAACAGCGGGAGCAACTACGAAGACGACTAGAGTTCGCACTCGATCCAGCCGAAAGAGACCAGCTCAACTGGGCAGAAGCTGACATGCCCGAAATGCAGCAAGCCCTCAAAACAGCAGCCCAACAATACGCCGAAGCGGCTTCACTTCGACTCAACGCCGAGAAAGGCCTATCACTGAAAGGACTATTCGAGGCCCTCTACCTGCAACGCAAACTCGGCGAACCAGTGACAGACACCGATCTAGACGAAACCGCAACACAAGCCCTCGCCCACCTAGATCCGGCTGACGACAAGCGCCACATCCTCTCCATCCATGCCCTCCTCCAACAGACGCCCCAGCGAAGCAAAACCACTAGCGCGCACAAGCCAAGTAAAACTTGGAGAAACATACACCCAGCACACCGGGCCTACGAAGAATCGCTACTCGAAGCGGTAGCCAGCGCCCCCGCAAAACCAATACCGAGCCTGCGCGCGCTCACCGACTTGCACACGCAAGCCCGGACACTCGGTGCTGAACGGCTCCAGAATCTGTGGAACCAGGAGCTCTCCATTCTGCAATCCGTTTACCGAGAATCCGTTTACCGGGCTCCCGGAGCGTTCTTCCGGGGCGATGCTGACAAGTATCAAAGCGTTCTCGAACTGGCCGCGCAGGTCCGCGAAGCCAAAGCTCAGCAGGCCGCCGACAGGGAAGACGTTGCCATTGCTCTTCTTGAGGAGACGCCTGTCAAACCGGATGGCGTCTGGAAGCCCCTCCGAGAGATGCGAAACTGGTATCTGTTGACACTTGGCATAGGAGCAGCTGTAAACAAGGTCGACACTCAGCCCAGCGAAAGTGTTGACTGGTACAGCTACAGCCTCCAGCGCGCCCTCATACTGGACCTGGAGTCAGTGGTGGGTGACCTTGTTCGCCGAATGGGCTGGATCGCCCGAGACAATCCCATTTCGGATGTGGCCGCCCGTGTTTGTAGAAATCTTTTTCCTCTCACCAAGGCACTGCTCAGCTACGGCGAGCCGGTGCAGTATGAGTTCTACCGCACATGCCAGTTTGCACTGGCCGCCGGCACCCGTGACGGCATCACCCCGTTGAGCGCYGCGGTTCTTCGACAGATGACAAAGGGGTGGGCATTCGCCGCGACTCTGGAGGCCAACGAGGGCTACGCGGTGACGGCTGATCCGGAGGGTCAGAGGCAGCTGCGGCTCATCCAAGAGCTGGAGAACAGCCAGCCGGTAGCCCAATCCGCATCCGCCACCGAAGCTTCGGTCGGCTTCGATGACGATGCCCTGCTGACGACATACATCAGTGACCGGGAGGTGCGTTCCGGCGCGACAGCCCAAGAGAAGTTGTCAAACATGCAGCGGGTCTTCGACAAGTACGTCTTCGACGAGTTTACGCGCAGCGCAGGGACGGAATCTCGGGTCCTGTCTCCCGAGGAGATCCACGAGCAATTGGGACCAGGCACGGTGCTCGCTGACATCGTCCTCGGGACCAATCCTGAAGGACGGCTTACCGTCTACACAATGGTGTACACTAGCGATGAAGAATTCTTAATCGGTAGCGTCAGCAACCTTCCCGGTCTCATAGAGTGGCACGGCGATGGTCGAGAGTTGTTGCGGCACCCACTAGCGGCCACGGTCAGTAAGACTCGTCAGCTGACCACCGACTATCCGGGCCCCGTCCGCAACGTCACTCCGGAGGCGGACTACGCGCTGCATGAGATCACTAAACAGATCTTTGGCGCCCCGGACGGAATCGAAGAACTGGTGCGAATCGGCGACACAGGACGAACCCGGCTCATTGTTGTACCGCACGGTCCCCTGCACTACTTGCCATTCCACCTCCTGCCAACCTCCCAAGGGATACTGGCCGACCACTTCACGGTCACGGTTCTACCAAATCTGGCCATGCTGCGCCCCCGACCCCGACGCCAACAAGCCTCCACCGCCGTCCAGTCTTTCGGAATGTCCTTCGCCTCCCAACCCTTCGGACTGCCGGCGATGGAGGCATCCATCCCAGAAGCCGAAGCTATCGCCAGTCGGTTCGGAGAGATTGCCTGCACTGATGAAGCAGCCACCGAAGAACGTTTCCGCAACGCTATACAGGAGAGCACCTTCACGCACCTGTCCACGCATGGTCGAAACAACGCAGCGGGAGGAGCCTTCCATCACGTCTACCTGTGGCCCAGCGAGCATTCCGACGGGCGCCTCCACGCCTACGAGCTTCTCGACCTTCAACTCGACCAACTACGACTCCTGTCCTTGTCGGCGTGCGAAACCGCCCTGGGACGGTTCGACCTTCTGGACAACCTGCGCGGACTCCCCGCTGCCTTCTTCCTACGCGGCACACAAACGCTGATCGGCACTCTCTGGCCGGCCGAGGTCGAAGCGTCCCGTCTGTTCTTCACCACCCTCTACGAACACCTGCAAGTAGACCCTCACGGCTTGATTCCCGCATTCGCTGCAGCCCAAAAC
>NZ_JBFUJJ010000069.1:0-7455 GCF_056401435.1 Arthrobacter sp. P4_F10 | reverse complement strand
GTCCTCCACGACCCGCAGGGCAAGGGCAAGGGCCTTGGTCTGGCCGTCCGCCACGGTCAGGGCTGTCGCCGGCCACGCTCGGACATCCCGTCCTCCGCCGCCCGCGGCCGCAGCGAGTAGTTCCGCGTGGGTGACATGATCTGGCGTGGAGACGACCAGCTCGTCCAGCATCCCGCCGGCAACGGTGTGATTCCGGCACACGAGGATCTCGGCGTCGACGCCGGAGATGGCCTCTGCCAGTTTCTCCTGGGCTTCGTTGCTGTAATCGATCAGAGTGCGGACCCGCCACAGGGCCGCAGAGTTGTGCAGCCGCCGTCGGTGGCGCAGGGCCGGTGCGTGCAGCCAGCCCCGCAATGCGCGCCGGACGGAGGGCTCGGCGACCCAGATCACCAGTACGGTGGCCGTCAAAGTCGGGACCAGTACCTTCAGAACATAAGGGAGTGCCGCGTTCACTACAGCGGCATGAACCAAAAGCTCAATCGGCAGCATGGCTGTGACGTTGGCCAGGGTAAGACGGGCTTTCGAGGGATGGGGCAGTTGGCCGCAGGCGTCACACAGCAGCGCTTTGATGGGGTTCTTCTTTCGAGGCGTTGTTATGGGTGGCGAGTCGTTCATGGACTGAGCGGTCATGAGTTGCTCCTTTGTGCAGGGCGGTATGGGCAAGGGCGCCCGTGATGCAGGGTAGACTGAGGAAACATACGATGTATGGAAATGTAACCGTACAACGTATGGAAGGTTGACCGCAACCCGGATTTTACAGGCGACTGTCATCCCGCCGCATGGCTGGGGGCACTTTTCATACACTGTATGAATCTGATACCGTCCCCGTATGGAAAAGACGAAGAGTCCACCGCGGGGAACCAGGAAGAGAGAGGTGCCTCTGACCGAGGCCGGAATCTACGCCGCCGCCCTGCGGCTCATCGATGCGGATGGGGTCGAGGCGCTCACCATGCGTAAACTCGCGACCGCGCTCGATGCGAACCCGATGTCGCTGTACCACCACGTGGCGAACAAGCACGCCGTGCTGCGCGGCGTGGCCAGAATGGTCGGCACCCAGTTCCGCACCGTGGCGCTGGAGGGCGCTCCCTGGCAGGAGCGCATCCGCCTGCTCGCCACGGATTTCCGGACCCTGGCGCACAGCCACCCCAGGCTCATGGGCTACTCGTTCAGCCACCAGGCGGACTTCATCCAGCCCGAAGACCCGTTCTTGGTTGCGCTCACCGCGATCCTGGACGCCGCCGGGGTGCCGCACTCGGAACTCCCGCAGTTCACCGCTCTCGGGGGCGTCGTCATCACCGGTGTCGTCACCGCCGAACTCAACGGCGCGCTCCACCGGTGGTCGAGCCTGAAACCCCCCACTGTCGGCGAAGACGGGCTCACCCCTCCAGGCAGTGACGTCCGCGTCTTCCGCCTGACGCTGGACACGATCATCATGGGCCTGGAAAGCCAACTGGGCGCTGAGGGTGACTTCCAGGGCGCCGACCATTGATTGTGCAGTCCTGTAGCGTTGCCGCCTGAGAGCGACCCGTGGTCGGGCGGCTCAGGCCGCAACGCATGAGGGGGCACCCTTGACTTCCGCAAAGGCCCATTCCATGCGGCCGCTGCAGATGCGCTGCGTGCTGCGGCTAGCTTCACGCCACGGTCGTGTCGGTCGAGCCGCTGGCGGCAGTGCTCATAAGCTCGGTCAGCCGGTACCGGTCGAGAGCGTGACGTTGAGCCGGCCGTCGACGCGCTTGACCCCTTCGGCGCCGGTGCCCAGCACCCGCCGGACTCCTCGGCGCTGGAACTCATCGGCCACCAGCCGGGCGGCGACCTCGTAGTCGATCCGCCGGCGGGCCTCGAGTTCAACGAGGGCGGCGGCATGGAATGCCTCCAGGCTGCACTCTCCCGGTTGCGGTTCGAGGATCAGAACCGTTCAATCTGATCTGCTTCCAGACCCGTCCCGTCCAAGTCAGATACCCACATCCTCGTGGCCATGGCCCCGTCCGGGCCTGGGGTCGAGAGCGTCACGATCTCATGGGGGAGAGAGCCGTCCAGAACGTGGGAGAGCTACCACACTGCCATCAGGCGCTGCAGCTTCACCTGGCTCTCACTGGCATCCATTCGTGGTGACATCTTCCCAGTTGAAGCAACAACCCAGCGTTTAGGACGTCTCGGGACCTAAGCCCCTATCGTTCCTGTTCGGACGGTCAAAACTGGAGGTGAGAGACCGCGTCCCTCCAAGGTGCTCGAGTAGCTGTTGGAGGCGGCGGAGCATCCGGGACCCGGCCGTCGACGCCGTATGCAGTAACTGCCACAGATCGTAGCGTGGCTCGTCCGCCGCAACTTCCGAGGAGAGCAATGCCCCGACTCCACCCGCCGCCGCCACTGCGCGAACACCCGGTCGTGACCAGGTTCCGGGAGAAGCGTGCCGAGCACCCGCAGCTGAGGATCGCCGATGCAATCACCAGCTCTGCCGGATCGATGCCTTTCGTTTACGTCCATGTGGTCGTCTTCGCCGGGTGGATGCTGTTCGTCGAGAAGAGCCCGTGGCCCACGCTGACCCGCGTCGTTTCGCTGGAGTCGATCTTCCTGTCGACCTTCATCATGATCGGGCAGAACCGCGCATCCGCCTTCCAGCAGGAAAAGGCTGATCACGACTTCCTAGAGCAGGAAACTGAACTGAAGAACAACACCGAGCTCACCCGCGAGATCCACAAGCTCAAGACGGAGCTGCATCGACGTGTGATCGGCCAGGGATGACCGCCGCCTATGGCCCGGAGGGCGCCGCCCCGATTACCCAGAGGCCCCTGGCAGCTCGCGGCGTGCGCTGGCCGCGGGTGGGGCGACACGGCGGCATGCCTCATGCGGCTTCGCCTTCGTCAGCGACGTCGCCCAGACGCTTCCCACCACGCCGACTGAACGCCGTGGTGACTCGTTCGAGCAGATCCAACACCGGTTGGGTCGGGGCGTTAATAGCCGGGACGGTGCTCGCCTTGGCGGGCATCGCGGCCCTCCGCGGGATTCGCGTCCTGCGACGGTCGGGACCTCCGGGCCGCGCCGTTTCGCCGGCGGGACATCCCGCCTTGATCGTGAACCCCCGCAGCGGCGGCGGCAAGGCCGATCGCCTCGGCTTGGTCAACGAATGCCGGGCCCGCGGCATTGAGGTGCTCGTCCTCGAACCGGGGCAGGACCTGACCGGCCTGGCCGAGGCCGCGGTGGCCCGCGGCGCCGATGTGCTCGGCATGGCTGGCGGAGACGGCTCGCTTGGGCTGGTCGCGGACGTGGCCGCCCGGCACGGTGTGCCCATGGTCGTGGTGCCCGCCGGCACCTTCAACCATCTGGCCATGGACCTCGGCCTCGACCGCGGCAACGTTCTCGGGGCACTCGACGCGTTCGGAGTGGCGGTGGAACGCCGCATCGACCTCGGCCAAGTCAACGGCCGGGTGTTCGTCAACAACGTTTCGCTCGGGCTGTACGCGCAGATCGTCCGTTCCCCCGAGTACCGAAATGCCAAGGTGGACACCACCCTAAGCATGCTGCCGAGCATGCTGGGGCCCGGGAGTCGACCCTTCGACCTGCGCTTTACCGGTCCGGCGGGGGAGGAGTACACCCGCGCGCACGTCCTCCAGGTCTCGAACAACCCGTATGGCCGCACGCCCGCCACCCTCGCCAACCGGCCGCGACTCGACGGCGGCCACCTCGGGGTGATCGCCCTCAAGCTCCCGGACGATCCAGCAGAAGCACGGCGCCAGGTGGCCGCGGCCAGCGGCCACCCGGAGACGTTTCCCGGCTCCGTCGCCTGGGAGCCCACGACGTTTGAGGTGGCTTCGCGTGGGCCGATCGACGTCGGCATGGACGGGGAATCGCTCCGCATGGCGGCCCCACTGCGGTTCACCATTCGGCCGGGCGCGCTGCGGATCCGCCTTCCCCGCGAGACCCGGCTCTCACCGGCGGCCCGTCCGCTCCCGGCCCGCTCGACTCTCCGGGACTCGCTGCGCAGCGGGCTCGGCCGTTGGTCGGAGCTACGGCCGCGTACCGCCCCGCATTACCCGCCCGGGTGAAAGGGCCTCCCTATAGCGAAGCTGCCACCCGAGACGAGCGGGCTCCTCGCCGATCGGGCCTAACCGCCCGTTGCACCGTTACATTGGGTCGGCGAACGACGGGGTTTTGATCGCGGGGTCCGGTATGACTTTCTTGCCCTGTCATTGAAGACCCGTGGGGTGTTGTCGCCGGGCTCGGGCCGCGGCGGGCGAGCGGCCAGCCGGATCGGGCGCGGGGCAAGAATTTCGTGATCGAGCCCTGGGACCTGGATGCTCCGGAGGAGTCCTCGGTCGGCACGAGACCCAGGTACGCGCCGATCGTGGAGCCCAGTAGCCAAACCGGAGGATCCCTGCATGGAGCCCCTATATACGATCGTCGGCCCGGACCTCATGGTGGTCAATCGGATTGCGGGCTAGCGTGGTGGCATGGACTTGCAGCTGACTGGACGCGTTGTGCTAGTCGTCGGAGGGACCGGGGTGATCGGCGGCGCAGTGGTCGACCGTCTTCGTGCGGAGGGTGCCGTTGCGGTGGTTGCGTCCCGCAGTGGGAGCGGGGGTTTCGTCCTGGACGCCCGCGACGATGCGTCCGTCTCCGCGGGGATCGCCACGCTGCTCGAAGAGCATGGTCGGCTGGACGGCGTCGTCGTCGCGGCGGCGCCACGCGCGCAGACCCTCGACCCCGCACGCAATTCTGACCCGAGGCAAGTGCTTGAAGCCGTGGACGCCAAGGTGCTCGGTTTTCTCAGAGTCGCGAACGCCGCGCTGGCGGTCATGACCGAGTCGGGCTATGGACGCATCATCGGGGTTTCCGGTCAGAATGCTTTCCTCACTGGAAATGTGACGGGGGCGGTGCGCAATGCGGCGCTCATTATCACAGCGAAAAACCTTGCCGACTCCGTCGCCGGTACGGGTGTCACGGTCAACACGGTAAGTCCCGGCGTCGTCCGCGAGGACGCGGCTGCCGAGGTGGAGATCGGTCAGGCGGGACAGGCCCGGCCATCCGACGTTGCTGCCTTGATCGCATTCCTCGTGTCTCCGATCGCTGGAGCCATCTCTGGGGAGTCGATCGCCGTTGGCCACCGTGTACGGGGCGTCACTTCGATGTGACTGTCCGAACTCGCGGGCGAAGACATGGCCGCGACCGAATGACTGGATGTCACTAAGGCGTTCGTTCCCGCTTGTGGCCACCGCCTCCCGCGGCCGGTGCGGGACACGTGAAGGAATCCCGGGCAGAAGGTACCGTCGTCGATGAAGTCTCGGGCGAGCTGCTGCATGAGAGGGTCGGGATCTTCCATCAGTTCGGAGAGCCGGCGGCGGACCTGCCCGAGGGCTGGCAGCGTGATTTCTGTCCGGATCGAGTGCCTGATCGCTGATCGGCTTGGTGTTCAATGTCACCGCCGCCGAGTAGTCGCTGATGTATTCCAAAAAGCACTAGCGGCCGACGAAGCGGACGCGCGTCATCACCGAACCGTCGGCGTGGCATCGGTCCCGGACTGGACTCTGACCGCACGGCCCGGCCGACTGACTAAGATGGGCACCTAACAAATAAGGAGTCGCGATGGCCGGCGGAAGCCGCGAACCCGGCAGGACCGTGACCTCGAAGGTACTCTCGATCCTGGAAGCCTTCGAAAAGTCCCGCGGGGCCCTCAGCCTGACCGACATCGCCGAAAAGTCCGGCCTGCCGTTGAGCACCGCCCACCGGCTGGTCAATGAGCTCACCGGCTGGGGCTTCCTCTCCCGCGAACCCAACGGCCGCTACCAGCTGGGCATCCGCCTCTGGGAGCTCGCCCAGAACACGGGCCGCCAGCTGCGCGACGCGGCCCGCCCGTACATCCAGGACCTGTTCTCCCTCACCGGCGAAACCGCGCACCTGGCCGTCCGGTCCGGCCACGAGGTGCTGTACATCGACCGCGTCTACGGCTCCAAGCGCCTGCCCCGTGCCTCCCGCGTCGGCGGGCGCCTGCCCATGCACGCGACGGCGGTCGGGAAAGTCATCCTGGCCTTCGAGGAGGACTGGGTCCGCGACGCCTACCTGAACCGGCAGCTCGAGCGGCACACCGCGCACACCCACGTTGACCCCAAAAGACTGGCCGCCGAACTCACCCAGATCCGGGAACAGGGCTACGCCACCACCCTCGAAGAAGTCCGGCTGGGCTCCTGCTCGATCGCCGTCCCCGTCTTCCACACCGGACGGATCGGCGCCGCGATCGGCCTGGTGCTGCCCACCAGCCAGGCAGCCACGATGACCCGGCACCTGCCGGTCCTGAGGGGCATCGCTGCGCAGATTGAACGCGCCACCGCGCGGATCCCCCTGGAATCCTTGCTGGGCAGCCACGCGGCGGGAACGGAGTAGGCCGGAACCCCGCAGCTGCAGGCCCGAACTGAACTGRCTTCCGCTCAGTGGAAGTCATTCCTGCCATCCCAAGGTGTTGGGGGCCACACTGGTGAAGAGAAACCCGCGGCAAGCACTGGCGCTGCCGGCGGGACCGAATACCAAGGAGCTCAGATGCCATCGTCGACTGAAACGGCCGGCCGCTGCCCCTTCGGGCACGGCGCCGAAGCCCCCGCCGGTCACCACGGCTACCAGCCGTTCCAGATGAAGGACCCCTTCCCGGCCTACGCCGAACTCCGGGCAGAGCAGCCCGTGATGTTCGACGAACGGATCGGCCTCTACGTCGTCTCCCGCTATGACGACATCAAGGCCGTCTTCGAGGACTGGGAGACCTTCTCCAGCGAAAACGCCCAGGCTCCGGTTCGCGAACGCGGCGCCGCCGCCAAGAAGATCATGGACGACGGCGGCTTCACCGCATACTCGGGCCTTTCCGCCCGCCGACCGCCGGAACACACCCGCATCCGCGCCGTGGTCCAGAAGGCGTTCACGCCCCGCCGCTACAAGGCCCTGGAACCCTTCATCCGGCAGAACGTCGTCGACCTGCTCGAAAGGATGCTCGCCCGGCCGGACCGCCGCGGGGACATGGTCAAGGACCTCGCCTACGACGTCCCCACCATCACCATCCTCACCCTGATCGGCGCCGACGTCTCCCAGGTGGACACCTTCAAGCGCTGGAGCGACTCCCGCGCCGCCATGACCTGGGGCGACCTCAGCGACGAGGAGCAGGTCCCGCACGCCCACAACCTCGTGGAGTACTGGCAGGAATGCCTGCGCCTGGTCAGGGTTGCCCACGACGAAGGCGGCGACAACCTCACCGCAGACCTGGTCAAAGCTCAGCATGAAGGCGCCGAAATTTCCGACCACGAGATCGCCTCGGTCCTCTACAGCCTGCTCTTCGCCGGCCACGAGACCACCACTACCCTGATCTCCAATGCGCTCCGCGAACTGCTGTCCCGCCCTGAGCAGTGGAAAGTGCTCGTCGAGGAGCCCAAAAAGATCCCCGCAGCCATCGACGAGGTCCTGCGCTATGCCGGCTCGATC
>NZ_JBFUJJ010000068.1:0-7545 GCF_056401435.1 Arthrobacter sp. P4_F10 | reverse complement strand
GGTCTGTAGGCTCGGTGTCTGCGTCGAAGATTCGAGAGAATTTCCATGGTCGGTCGTCCCCGAGGCGGTCGAGGGCAACGAACACGTTCGAGAACTCGGTAAGCGGTGCCCCGTTAGGGAAGTATTGGCGATGACTCCAGACCTTGAGGATGATCTCTACGATCTGCTTCCTCTGTTCCACGGTCGTGGTCGCATTATTTTCCGCGGCCACGGCGAGTTCAGCCAGATGGTGAGCCATCCACTTTCCGACAGTGTCGTGGTCTTCAAAATGTGCCGCGAGCATGCGCCCGAGGTTAAGGACCTCGTCAATATTGGAGCCAGCTTCCTTCCGGATTGACGAGATAGGTCTTGCCTGACCGGTCGAGCCATTCGAATTCATTGTTCGTCTCGTTTCGGCGTTGGTAGTAGGAGCGGTGCCTGGCACGACGTAACCCGACTTGCAGAATCAAGGTCAAATCCATCTCCTGAAGAACTCTTTTCAAAAACTCATGATGGATTTCGAACTGTTCACCTCCGGTCCCACTCTCCCGGCCACCGACTCCCGGACTCATGTTGTTCCAGACTCTGCTGCGGAATRCGGGTGCGCCATCGTGAAACCAAGTGCGTTGGTCTTCATCCGGCGTGAGATCGAACTGGGCGATGATGCTCTCACTCGGCCTTGTCGGGGGAAACCTGACGCCACCTCCGCGTTCGTCACGCTCGTCGATGCCATGGTGGTACTCATTTACGTCCAGCCAAGGGACGAGGGAGAATGGGTATTTGTCGGGGCGATCGAAGTGATCGTTGGCCGTTGGCATGCGGAATGAATATGGGCCTAGTGGCGACGTCTGCACCGCGATCAGGAGAGAGCGCGCCGTATCGTGGGGAACCAATGCGCACTCGACCAGTGTTTCTTCTGAGAGTTCGCCGCTAGCAGAGTCGATATTCGCCCACACGGTGACCCAGTCGCTTCCTATTCCGGCCGCGCCGGCGAAGGTTTCCTTCGATAAGGTCCACGGCCAGTCATCCTTCGATACCTGGGCTGCCACGACAGCATCCGGTGCTGGGACCGGGGGGCTGTCCCTACGGTCCGCGAGCCACCTTCCGTCCGAGCGTTTCGGAAGGAACGTCGAAAGCCAGCCACTATAGGAATCGTCCGATGAATCGGGTTCTTTGTAAGCTGTTGCGGACTCTGCAAGCTCAGCGCCGACAGAAAGCAAAGAATGAACCGCAAGGTAGAACGCAAGGTTGTCCTGCCCGGGCCAAACCCCGCGGTCTGGGTACGACTTTTGTTGGTCATAGACGTCTGCGTCGGACCTTGGATCCTTGGAGTTCGCGAACACCTTATGTCCCTCTAGATTTGCCGCAACGTGGGCGGCACGACGACCGACGTCCTCTGCGGTGCTTCCAAATGTGTCGGCCAGATCCCGGCACCAATAAGACTCGAAATCGAAAAAGAAACGATCACGTTCCAACTCGCCCTCGACCTTGCCGTTGACAGTTAGTGGGTTCGGGCGGCCCCGCCGCTCGTTGTACTCCATCTCAATCCACTCCGCGACGACTCGCACCGTCAGCACACCGGCGCTCGCCGCTTCGGGTGCAATGCCGCGACGTGACAATTCGAGCAACGTCCGCTGAGCCAACACTTGGTTGGCAGCATGATGCGGGCCGCGGACAACATCCGCAAGCCAAGGGACGAATGGAAGCAATGTTGAAGCGTTTGGCTCATGAGCTGCCCGGGCGAGCGCCAGAAGCAGCCACATTCGGGCGTGAAGTGAGTAAAAAGGGAGCCGCGAATCGATGAACGGAGCCACCGGTTCTGTCCCATCGGCAAACAAGGCAAGCTTCTTGAGCTCGTCCTCACAGCCGAGTCTTACCAGCAGCAGTACAGCGTGCGCCGCCTGCCATCGTAACTCGGTGGACATATCCCCGAGTGCGCACCAGATAAGGCCTGCAATGCAGGAGGACGAGTTCTCCGGATGGCTTGGCAGGGAATCGTAGGGGCCGTCAGCAGAGGTGTCAGAAGGGGCCAGGTCCTCGAAAAGGCTTGCCAGAGCATCGAACACTTTCCCGGTAGGTTCGGTATCCAATGTAGTGGCGAGGTGGGACGCGAGAAGGAAGTACTCCCTGTAGGTCAGATCGTGGGCGCTACTGCCGAGCTCTTTAGCTGCAAGCTGCGTAACCTTGGTGACTGTTGTTCCGGTTGCTTCCGCGAAGGCGACAAGGTCAACGTCGTCGAAACGCGTGCAGATACGTCGGGCGAAACGGGTTACAAAGGATTGCAGGAACCTGGCAGTTGCGCTTCGGAGTGCAAGCGTCTGGGGTTGCTGCGCTGCTGCGTGAGCTAAATTCGCGAAATCGGTTGTAGACGCGTTTGTGGCGCTCCCGAGCGCATCGAGAACTTCAGGACGGCGGGTAGGGTGCTTGACCATGGCTAGCTCGGCGAGCTCGCGTCGTTTGCCAGTTCGCCAGCCGAGCACATCGAGTGCCTTATTCCAAGAGTCCTCTGTGGTGAAATCGTCGTCCCCAAATTCTATGGCGAGGTCGATCGGGGGATCCTTCGCTGGATAGTCGAAAGATCTGGGTCCATCATGTGCCGGTTCCGGCACCTCGCCGTGTGCGCGTTCGAAGCGAGTGAACGCCTCAAAGACGCTCGTAGCCAGCGCGGCGGATGCTGGCGACAGGTTGGATAGAGGTTTTCCCCAATCGGACCGTGGCTTGAACGCGTACAGTGCAAGCAGGTCGAGCCGCTCAAGCCCTCGGTCAGATGCGCCGAGGAAGGCTGGTGTAAGCATGAGGCTGAAATCCAACGTTCGCCTGTCGCGTGCCCGTGAGATTGCAGAGACGTAGGTCGGCTCATGCATAAGGCGAAGACGTTCGGCCAATTCGGTAACGTGGAACTCGCCGGAACGGTCAAGCTCCTCTCCAATTTGGAAGAGCCGATAGGTGCGAATAGATTCCGTGCCGGTGCCCAGCGACTTAGCCGTGTTTGTAAGCGACTGCCAGCGTTCATAAAGGTCATCACCCACTCGGTCAGCCTCATTCACCGCCGCATCGAAGATGGCGCGCGCTTCGTTCTCGTTGACCGCGAGGATCGTTCGCGCAAGGTCCATCAGAGATTCAACGCGGGACTCGGCGTCTGTTCGGTCACCTTGCGCCGCGTCAATCCCGCGTGTCAACACCTCAAGACCAAACGACTCGAGTACAGGAGAGCGCAATGCTATGCGTGCAACTGCACGGCGAGAACGTGTGAGTGGCTGATCGGAGTCCTTGTGCCAGCTCGCGAATTGTTTGATAAGGCTATCCCTGGGGATGAGGGTCAGCATACGGGTCGCGATTTCTGCTACCGCGTTGAGGAGTACGAACGGGGTGTTGTAGTCGCTTACTGGTTTGAGGGCGGTGACTAGTTCTTTGAAGCTGGCTGCAGTCTCGGGGGAGTCGCCTTCGAGGAGGGCGGCCAGCCAGCACTCTGCCCACGGCAATAGACCTGGAATGTTGGCGTTAAAGTCTCGTGCGTGTTGGTCGTTCGCATGCTCCTTCTCCTCCATCAGTTTCATCAACTTTTCACTGGCGATGGTTTCGACCGCGAGCGTAGTGCCGGTAAGTCGGGCGCGAAGCGCGAATCCGAGTAGGAGGCTGCTTGACAGTGGTGTATGGCCTCGCGATCCAGCGAAATCGGGCAAATGAACAGGTAGGTGGATGTTAAGAATACGGAGCGCCTCGGTTTCGTCCACCATGCCGGTCCTCAACGCGTGCACGAGTGTCCAGACGACCCCTCGAACATCAGGTTCATCACTGACTGCCCTTCGCGTCGTGCTGAATGGCTTCTTCCGTTTGCCCAGCATCTGGGTCAGGGCCAGCGTGGCCTCGTCGGACGGAACGACGTTGAACTCGAACATTGTCTCCGCAGCGGAAGCTTGGACATGCTTGTGATTCTTGCCATGAACTATTAATCCGGTCAGGTCTTCGTAACGGCCGGCGTCTCCCAGGCGAGCACAAAGCTTCGTTGCCACGGTGCGGACAAACTCCTTTGGCCGCCATCGAGACATGAAGTCGAAACCGCCCTCTGCGCCGTCGAGATTGACGGCCACCATCGCTAGATCCGCGATTTCATTTGCGGTGATGTCTGAATCTCTGCGTGCTGTGTCGGTAGCTGGCAGCCTCAGTATGGCGGAAAAGTTGTTCATCGCTGACCGGAGCCGGCTACGTGCTGCGTCCTTAAACTCGTCGATGTGTGACAGCAGTGCTGCTTCGACGTGAAGGTTCGACCCTGGCCAGTAAGAAGCTAGTTCCCGGCCTGAGCAGAGCGCCTCGACTATGTCGGCTTCTAGGAATCGGGCGGCAAGATCTGTGTGACTTCGGATTAGCTTCATCTTGCGAGAATGCCCAGATGACATGTCTCCGGCTCTGACTGCCAGTAGGGCAGCATCGGCGTTGCGGCTTTCCCGGAGCATTGCACATAGAGCGAAGCGCGCGCGGGATCGTGCGATTTCCTGTGCCTTCAACTCGTCAATCTCGCCCGGCAAGCCTTTGTTTGACAGCGCCAGCTCTACGAGGTCGTCTTGCATTTCGGCCTCGAAGAAAAGCTGCGGAAGGACGCTGGCAACGTAAGGAGAGCTGTCCGCGAACGGTTCTACTTTCCTTGCGAATTCCCGCTTTTGATTGGTGTTGAGCCCGTGAGCCGACCGAAACCATGTCTCGGTCGGCTCGTCGCGGAATTGAAGGGTAGTGCCGGACGTGTGGAGTCCGCGGCCGAGCGCCACTGCGAAGCTTCGGATTGCGTTGGCATCGACGCCCGTGATTTCTGCCAGAATGTCCAAAGGCATTGGAGGATATAGGGTTGCGAGCGCTTCGCACAATGGTGTCAGTTCGTTCGGTAGCAGGTGGCCGCTGTCGGCCACGGATTGGACTTGTTGCGCCAATAGTGTGTCCAGGACCTCTCCTGGCCTGTTGCTGGCAATCTGGAGGGCGGCGAGGGCATCGGCGACGGTTTCCGCGCTCTCCATAGCCATGGCCTGGACCCTTGGGTTACCGTCGCTGAGCACATGCAGCTCGCTAGCTTCCTTTATGCTTGCCCCAGGAAACTTTATCTGCAGGTGGTGCAGGGTTTCGGTTTTTTGAAAGCCGGCAAGGGGCAGCTCTGTCACGCCGGCCAGCGGTATCCTGAGCAGGTGCTTTCGCTCGGGGCGGCATAGTTGCACTAGCCGGGCGTTTTCGGGCCACTTTTCCCAGAAAAGGTCGGCGACGAACGTGCGAGATTGCTGTTCTGCGGCAGCCATCGCTGCATTGTCTGCTGCGTCGATCACGACTGTGAGAAGTGCATTTGGGTTTTCGAGCGCCAGTTGGTTGGCGGCAGCATGAATGCGTCGCATGAACACGCGAACGTATGAAGCCTCCGGGGCCTGGGTCGGGATGAGCGGCGTGCACATTCCGGCGGCGGCCAGCTGGTTGGCGATCTGCGTGAGTCCGATTCGATGCTCGTGACGTTGCGACGTAACTTTGCGATAGTCGCCACCAGCGAAACAGTCGTACACCATCGTGACGGAACGTTCCGGTAATGCCGATTCCAGGGCGGAAGCTAAGACGGACTTGCCCACGCCGCCAACTGCAGTGATGAGAAGTTTGTTATTGGGCCCATTCTGGAGCTCCGCCGCGATGTCGTCGACATCTTGGGTGTGAATGACGTGGCTGAGCTGTTCAATGGCGCTGGGTGCTGGGAACAATTCTTCCTGTGTCGTTCGGAGGGACACCAGAATGTCTCCGATACCGAGCGTCTGCCTATCGGCAAGAGACGTCGCACAACGGGACACGGTTTCCATCAGCTGCGGCATCTCCGTGCCGGTGCCGCCTCCAGGCAGGAACTGCTCCAGCTCTTGACGCAGCAGCCTCTCCATGTCTGCAACTCCGGGAACGCCGTCCTCAATTGCCAGGAGCTGGCAGAAGGCCGACTCTTGTGCGTTGTCCTCGTTGAACCCCATGCATCCACGAAGGTATTTCGCCTCGGATGGATGAGTGAAATCCGTGAATCCGTCGCCAATCTCCCTCAAAGACAAGCGCACTTTGTGGTTCAACTTACGGTTTGCAACTACGACGAACTCAAGCTTCTTGTCACGGCCGTCGGCCAATTCTGAGCGGTAGATCCCCGCGAACTTCTCCAGTGTTTTCTTCAGCTCCGACGCAACGACCGGTTCAGCTGTTCGAAGCGTTGAGTGTTTGAGTTGCGCATAGCGGAACCTTGTACAAGTTTCGGCGTTATGGCCGCCATAATACTCGGCGACATCGATGACTTCTTCGCCCGAAACTTCTTCACCGGCTGGGAGGCCTTCGACGCCCACGACCTCAAGGTCGCCGCTGGGGTCCAGCAGCAGCAGCGCCCTACGCGCAGCCCAGTAGTAATGGAATCTATCCCCGTCCCTGCTGGCTCGGACCTTCTCTGCGTCTCCCACGGACCAATCATAGGTACCAGCGGTCCGATTACCCGGAGCCCGCGCGCCCGCCGGTCTCTTTGTTCTCTTGATGAGATTCAAGGCCGCGAGCCTGCATGGGGACGGCGCTCACCGCTACCGCCGCGGCCTCCGGCACAATCGATCGGCCCAGCACAAGCGGCACCCACGCATCTTGGGACTGTATGGGCATGTGTTCACTTGGCGCGGTGAGTGTCGCGCGAGGATTGTCGAGTTGGCACTTCGGCGCGGCAGAATTCGAGCGATGCCGCGAGGGGCGGAGTTAGTGTCACCAGTGCGAAGATGTCGATGCCCTTTCTAGCAGGGACGATCTCGGTATGAGCCCGGTGCTCCCGCGGACGCGTCCATCGAAGTTCTGCGGCTCCGCGTGGCTTGAATGCTCGACCGGTCCTCTTAGCTACTCTTCATTGGGGGTAAAAGCTATTGGAACTGGGACGGGAAGCGGCACTTGAACTTGGAAAACGCAGTAGTCATAGCGAATCTGACGCTTGAATTCCTCAAAGTGCTCGTGTGGCCGCTCACTGTTTTTGTGTTGGCTCTCATGTTCAAACAACCTCTTAGCGAACTCCTACGGAAGATCAAGCGCATCGGTTTCGCTGGTGGCTCACTCGACGCTGAAGCCGACGAAGCCTCTAGCGAGGTCGACGAAATCCGTCTATCAGGAGGCGCGAAGAAGAAGCCTCCTGCCCATGCTGATCCCGGAGATAATCAACAAGAGCCGCCCACGGACGAAAAGCCTGATCTCAAGGCCGAGGAAGAGAAGCAAGCACCCCCACGCGGCCGCCCCGTTTACGTGCCTCTCCCTGACGAGGGCCTGGATACCAAGCGGCAGGGTGAGAGCTGGATTTCAGACCGCCTTTTTCACGCTTACGAGAAGCAAATTGGATCCAGCCTCTCATCCTTTACGGACGGACAGTTTTACGAGAACGTGCGCCAGCAGGCCCTTAGCTCGCCCGCTAGCGCTGTGCGGGAGGCATATCAACGTGTGCGTCTGAATGCTCGGAAAACAATGATTGTACGACGTCCAGACACTCCGCTGTTCGGTTCCAAGTCTCTCAGTGGTGTCTTCGAAAGCATGGCGGTAGAGCAGTTGATTCCGAAT
>NZ_JBFUJJ010000067.1:0-8242 GCF_056401435.1 Arthrobacter sp. P4_F10 | reverse complement strand
ATGTAGTCCACGCCGAGGGACTGCAGGACCTGCGCCTCCACGAAGTGGCCGATCCGGGCCTTGGCCATGACCGGCACGGACACGGCGGCGATGATCTTGTCGATCATGTCGGGATCGGACATGCGGGACACGCCGCCCTGGGCGCGGATATCGGCCGGAACGCGTTCCAGCGCCATCACGGCCACGGCACCGGCGTCTTCGGCGATGCGGGCCTGCTCGGCGTTGACGACGTCCATGATGACGCCGCCCTTGAGCATCTCAGCCATGCCGCGCTTGACACGGTTGCTGCCCAAGGCCCGGGGAATTGGCTGATTCACTGGATACTCTTTCGTTGCTGGGGTGGTTACGGGCGCCGGGGTGACACGGCTACCGCCGGACTTCTGGGTGGGTCCGTAGCTATTTGAGTACCACGGTCCGGTTGCCCTGGAGGAAGACGCGTCCCTCGCAGTGCCAGCGGACGGCGTTTGAGAGTGCTTTGCGCTCGGTGTCCCGTCCGGCGGCGACGAGGTCCTCGGCGGTGTAGGTGTGGTCCACTTCCACCACCTGCTGGGAGATGATCGGGCCCTCATCGAGCTCCGCGTTGACGTAGTGGGCGGTGGCGCCGACGGTTTTCACGCCGCGGGCGTGTGCCTGGTGGTAGGGCTTGGCGCCCTTGAAGCTGGGCAGGAAGGAGTGGTGGATGTTGATGGCGCGGCCATCGAGGCGGCGGGTGAGATCGTCGCTGAGGACCTGCATGTATCGGGCCAACACCACCAGTTCGACGTCGAGCCGGTCGACGAGTTCCATTAGGCTCTCCTCGGCCGCCGGCTTGGTGGCTGCCGTGACGGGCACATGGAAGAAGGGGATGCCGTGCCATTCCACGGTCCCTCGGTGATCCGGATGGTTCGAGACGACGCCGACAATATCGATGGGCAGCTCGCCGATGCGGGCGCGGAACAACAGGTCGTTGAGGCAGTGCTCGAACTTGGACACCATGATCAGGACCCGGCATTTCGTCCCCGCGGCCCGCAGGTGCCACTGCATGCCAAACCTTTCGGCCATGGGCCCGAAAGCCTCCCGGAGCGAATCGAGGGTGGCCGGCCCGCCGGGGGAGTCCCCGGACGAGGCAAAGTGGAGCCGCATGAAGAAATGGCCGTCGTCCTGTGAGTCGAACTGTTTGCTTTCCAGGATGTCGCAGCCCTGTTCGAGCAGGAATCCGGACACGGCGTGCACGATTCCCCGGGTCTCCGGGCAGTCGAGGGTCAGGACGTATTCAGCGGCGGTGCTATTCAAGGTATCCACGGGTCAGCACTCGATCACGTTCACGGCCAGGCCTCCGCGGGAGGTTTCCTTGTACTTGGTCTTCATGTCCGCTCCTGTCTCACGCATGGTCTTGATCGCTTTGTCCAGCGATACTTTGTGGCTGCCGTACCCGTGCAGGCACAGGCGGGCAGCGTTGATGGCCTTCACACAGGCGATGGTGCGGCGTCAATCCGTGTCATGCGAGGGCTTCCTGCACGGCGCCTATGACTTCGGGTGACTCGGGCGCCATCGTCGAGGCAAAGCGCGCTACAACCCCACCGTCGCGGTTCACTAGAAACTTCTCGAAATTCCACTGCACCCGCTCTGGAAGATCGGGATTTCTGAACTTGGTTAGTTCCGCGTAGAGCGGGTGCTGATCCTCGCCATGGACGTCTGCCTTGGCAGTCATCGGGAACGTCACACCGAAGTTGCGTTCGCAGAACTCGGCGATCTCGGCGTCGGCCCCCGGCTCCTGCCCGGAAAACTGGTTGCACGGGACCCCCAGCACCGCGAAACCCTGCTCCCGGAACTTGTTGTGCAGCGCCTCTAGTCCTGCATACTGCGGCGTGTGTCCGCAATGGGACGCGACGTTCACCACCAGTACCACCTCCCCCTTGAAGCGGCCGAAGTCAGCGTCCGTTCCGTCGATAAGGGTAAGGGGAATAGAGTGCAGAGCGGTCATGAGGCATCCTCGCAAAGTTGTTGATCCGAAGCGGCATCCCGGAAACGGCGACACCGCTCGCTTGGCACCACCGCACGTGGAACTCCATGTTGCCCTGCACGCCGCACGCCTGCGCCTTGCCGCGGCGGGATCCCGACTGGATGGCCGTCATGGCTCAGCATTCGATGACGTTCACGGCGAGGCCCCCGCGGGAGGTTTCCTTGTACTTGGTTTTCATGTCCGCTCCTGTTTCACGCATGGTCTTGATTGCTTTGTCCAGCGAGACTTTGTGGCTGCCGTCGCCGTGGAGGCACAGGCGGGCGGCGTTGATGGCTTTGACACTGGCAATGGCATTGCGTTCGATGCAGGGGATCTGCACCAGCCCGCCCACGGGGTCGCAGGTCAGCCCGAGGTTGTGTTCGATCCCGACTTCGGCGGCGTTTTCCACCTGTTCCGGGGTCCCGCCCAGGACTTCGCACAGCCCGGCAGCTGCCATGGAGCAGGCCGAGCCGACTTCGCCCTGGCAGCCGACCTCCGCCCCTGAGATGGAGGCATTGATCTTGAACAGGATTCCGACGGCGGCGGCCGTGAGCAGGAACCGGATGACGCCGTCGTCGTTGGCTCCGGGGACGAACTTGACGTAGTAGTGCAGGACGGCCGGGACGATACCGGCGGCGCCGTTGGTGGGGGCGGTGACGATCCGTCCGCCTGCCGCGTTTTCCTCGTTGACGGCGAGGGCGAACAGGTTGACCCATTCCATGGCGAGCAGCGGGTCGGCGGGTACCTGGACCGGGGAAGGGTTCCTGGCATCCGCCTCGGCGCTGACGGCGGATGCTGCCAGCGTCCGGAAAAGGGAGGGGGCGCGGCGTTTGACGTTCAGTCCGCCGGGAAGGATTCCCTCGGCGGTGCAGCCGTTCTCGACGCATTGGCGCATGACCGCCCACAGGGCCAGGAGCTTGTCCCGGAGTTCGGATTCGCTGCGCCAGACGAGTTCGTTGGCGAGCATAACGTCGGAGATGGACATGCCCTCCCGCTTACAGATGTCCAGGAGTTCGTCGGCCGTGGTGAAGGGGTAGGGCAGCACGGTGTCGTCCGCCACCACCGGGTCAGCGCCCTGTGCGGTGCCGTCCACAACAAAGCCGCCGCCGATCGAGTAGTAGCTGCGCTCCTTCAGCACCGCCCCGGCGTGGTCGAGTGCCCGGAAGGTCATGCCGTTGGGGTGGGCCGGCAGCGATTTGCGGCGGTGCAGCACCACGTCCTCATCCCAGTTGAAGTCCACCCGGTGGTCCCCGCCGATCCGGAGTTCGGCATCGAGGGCAGCGGCCGCGACCTGGTCATCTGCGGTGCCGGTGTCCACGGTTTCGGGGTCCTGGCCCTGCAGGCCCAGGACGACGGCCTTGTCGGAGCCGTGGCCCCGGCCGGTGGCGCCGAGGGAGCCGAACAGTTCGGCCTGCACCCTGGTGGTGGAGCTCAGCTGTCCGTCGCGTTTGAGTCCGTCGGCGAAGCGTTTGGCTGCGCGCATCGGGCCGACCGTGTGGGAGGAGGAGGGCCCGATGCCAACGGAGAACAGGTCCAGGACGCTGAGCGCCATCAGGGGACCTCGGGGGACGCGTATTCGCGCATGGCGTCGAGGAGCCAGCGGCCGAGGAATTCCGCAAAAGATGCCCGCGGGAAGATCCGGTAGCTGTCCTCCCCGGTCTTCTGCAGCACCACTGGGATGTTGCCGACCTCGGTGGTCAGCGCCGTTCCAGGAGTGAAGCTGCGGGGATGCAGGTCAAGGGCGCAGCCCTTTTCCAGGACTGCCCGGGCGCGCGGACCGGAGAGTTCGAACGTGGTGCGGTTGGCGGAGAGGTCCACCACCTGGCCGGGGGCGTCGCCCAGTGCTTCCACGAGGGAGCCGATGAGGTTGCCGCCCAAGGAGTCGTGGGCATTTTCCGGCGCCACCACCAGGAATTCGGACGGTCCGAGCCAGAGGACGCTGATGCTGTCCGTGCCGGTCGCCTCGCCGCAGCGTGCCGGCAGTCCGCCGGTCAGGGCTGCGATCCGTGATCCTCCCTCGGAGCGGGGGTCCACGCGGACTCCGGCCATGGTCTGGAACGGGCCTTCGTTGAGGACAACCTTGCCCGGGACGGAACCGGCCGCCAGCGCTTCGGTCAGGTGGGAGGCGGGGCTGCGGCGGATGTCCCGGAGTCCATTGATGCCGGTGAGTGCTGCGGTGTTAGCCATCTTTGCGGGCTCCTTCGGGGTCAAAAAGTACGGTTTCGGCGACGACGACATCAACCAGCTGGTCGCCGACGGCGGCCACGAGGGTCTCGCCGATGCGGTTGCGGCCGTTCTTGATCAGTGCCAGCCCAAAGGAACGGCCCAGGGCGGCGCTGTGGTAGCTCGAGGTCACGAAGCCCTGCATGGGGACGGGTCCGTCGGCGGGGCTGGTGGTGATCCCCTTTTCCACGAGCTGGGTGCCTTCGGGCAGCCGGAGTGTGCCGTCCACGGGAAGCACGCTGACCAGGTGTTTGCGGTCCTCGCGCCGGGCGTCTTTGCGGGAGTACGAGCGCTTGCCGATGAACTCTTTGGCCTTGGAGACGACCCATTCCATTCCGGCGTCCTGGGGTGTGACGGTGCCGTCGGTGTCCTGGCCGACGATCGGGTAGCCCTTTTCAGCGCGGAGCACGTGCATGGTTTCGGTGCCGTACGGTGTGATGTTGAATTCGGCCCCGGCGGCGGCGACGGCTTCCCAGGTGTTCAGCCCGTACCAGGACGGGATGTTGATCTCGTAGGCAAGTTCGCCGGAGAAGGAGATCCGGCAAATCCGGGCCTGCACGCCGGAGGCGAGAGTGGTTTCGCGGAATGTCATGAACGGGAAAGCCTCGGCATCGAGGCCGCCGTCGGCTGCCAGCTCCGGAGCCATTTTGGCGATGACGGCCCGTGATTTCGGTCCGACGACGGCGATCGTGGACCACTGCTCCGTGACGGAAGTGCAGTGCACGTCCAGTTCCGGCCATTCGGTCTGCAGCCATTCCTCCAGCCAGTCCAGCACCTTGGCCGCGCCGCCGGTGGTGGTGGTCATGAAGAACCGGTCGTCGTCGAGCCGCAGGGTCACGCCGTCGTCGAAAATCATGCCGTCCGGGGTGCACATAACGCCGTAGCGGGCGGAACCCGGGGCGAGCTTCTTGAACGCGTTGGTGTAGATCCGGTTGAGGAACTCACCGGCGTCCTTGCCGCGGATCTCGATCTTGCCCAGGGTGGTGGCGTCCATGAAGCCCACAGAGTCGCGGACGGCGGCGCATTCTCGCAGCACCGCGGTGTCCATGTCCTCCCCGTCCTGCGGGTAGTACCAGGGGCGCTTCCACTGGCCGACGTCTTCGAACAGGGCGCCGTGGGCGACGTGCCAGGGGTGGATGGAGGTGAGTCGTGCGGGGTCGAACAGTTCGCCGCGCTGGCGTCCGGCGAGTGCCGCGAACGCCACCGGGGTAAACGGTGCCCGGTAGGTGGTGGTGCCGATGTCGCCGATCCCGCGCGATGCTTCCCCGACCTGGCGGAGCGCGGCGGCGATGACGCCGATCGCGTTCACCCCGGAGGTCTTGCCCTGGTCGTTGGCGGTGCTGATCGAGGTGTAGCGCTTGATGTGTTCCACGGACCGCATGCCCGCTCCGGTGGAGCGCAGCACGTCGGCCACGGACTGGTCGCGCTGGAAGTCCACGAAGTGGTGGTGCCAGTCATCCGGGGTGCCGGTCTGGCCGGGAACGAGCCACAGCTGCCGGGTCGGGGCGGAGGCCTTCGGCTCGCCAAGTGCGGAAGGTTCGACGGCGGACGCGAAGCCTGCGGCGATGGCAGCCGCGGCCCCGGCGGAGATGCCCTCGGTCAGGCAGTCTTCGAGTTCGAAGCTGCCGCGGCCGGAGCCGATGCTCTGCTGGTTGGGGACGACGCTACTGGGGACGAACGCGGCCAGGTCATCGTCCCAGCGCAGCTTGCCCTGGCGCTGGGAGTGCAGGTGGACCAGCGGGCTCCAGCCACCGGAGACGGCCAGCAGGTCGCAGGCGATCTCTTCGACGCCGGAGGTGAGCTCGCCGTCGTCGTTGATGCTGCGGACGGTGACGGCGTTAAGCCGGCCGTCGCCGGATTGCGAGGCCGTGGTGTTGGCCACGGCGCTGCCGATCAGCACCCGGATGCCGGATTCGGCGGCGGCCGCGGCAACCGCGGTCAGCTGCGGGCGGGCGTCAACAACGGCCTCAAGCTTGACGCCCGCGGCCTGCAGGTCCGCAGCCAGGGCGTAGGCGCCGTCATTGGTGGTGCTGATGACCACGCGCGAACCGGCGGCCACGGCGTAGCGGTTGAGGTAGCTGCGGACCGCGGAGGCGAGCATGATGCCGGGCCGGTCGTTGTTTTCGAAGACCAGCGGGCGTTCGTGCGCGCCCGGGGCCAGGATGACCTGGGCGGCGCGGATGTGCCAGATCCGCTGCCGGGACACGCCCTGCGCGGCAGGGCTGGACAGGTGGTCGGTGCGGTTCTGGACGGCGATGACGTAGTTGGCGTCGTAGGCGCCGAAGGCGGACGTGCGGTTCAGGACCGTGCACTCGGCCGCGGAGATCAGTTCGGCTTCGACGTCTCCGACCCATTCCAGGGCAGGCTTGCCTTCGATGGTCTGAGCCAGCTCAGGTGCGGTGGAGCCGGAAAGGAGTGATCCTCCCAGTTCGGGCTGGTCATCCATCAGGATCACGCGGGCGCCGGTGCGTGCGGCCTCGCGGGCCGCGGCCAGGCCGGCGGGGCCGCCACCGACCACGAGGACGTCGGTGTGGACGTACTTCTTGTCGTACTCGGCGCGGTCCTCGTCCGGATCCAGCTTGCCCAGGCCGTTGAGGAGTTCTGCCTTCAGGCCGTCCACCAGGGTGACGGTGGTTGCGGGGAGCATGGACTCGGCAACGTCGCCGGGGAAGCGCGCAGCAATTTTGACCATGGCGTTGGATTCCTCCACGCCGGCGGACATGATGCCACGGGCCCGGTCCTCGTAGAGCGAGTTGCCAGCGGCGATCCGGCCGTTGGCCAGCAGGGCGGAGGCGAGAGTGTCGCCGGGGTGGCCAGTGAATTCCTCGCCGTCCACGGTGAAACGCCAGGAGACGGTGCGGTCGATGCGTCCGCCGGCGGCGAGGCGGGCGTTCTGGGAAGTCACTTGGTTGCTCCCTTCGGGGCGGTGGTGCTGGCGGGTGTTGCGGCCGGGGCGATGCTGGTAGTCGAGATGCTGGGCGCGGAGTCTCCGGTGGTGGTGCTGTCAGCAGCGGCGCTGGCAGTGCCGGATTCGGCGGCGGCCGGGACCGTCACATCAGGCCGGGGCGTGCCCATCGGGTAGATGGCCTGGATGTCGTAGGTGAGCGTGTCGCGGAGCATGTTGAACCACTGGCGGCAGCCGGTGCTGTGCAGCCAGCGTTCCGCGAAAATGCCTTTGGTGTTTTCGCGGTAGAACAGGAACTCGGCCCATTCGCGGTCGTTCAGTTCGTTCGGGTTTTCCGGGTAGGGCACGTGGGCCTGGCCGCCGTAGTGGAACTCGGTCTCGTCGCGGGAGCCGCAGTTGGGGCATGAGATAAGCAGCATGTGCGTATTCCTTCTAGGGGACGTCGGCTAGTGGGCGACGGCGGCGGCGCCGTGTTCATCGATCAGGGCGCCGGTCTCGAAACGCTCGAGGGCAAAGGGCTGGTTGAGTTTGTGCGGGGTGCCGGTGGCGATCGTGTGCGCGAACGTCAGCCCGGCCGCCGGGGTGCCCTTGAATCCGCCGGTTCCCCAGCCGCAGTTGACGAACATGTTCTCCACCGGGGTGGTGCCCACGATCGGGGAGGCGTCCAGGGTGGTGTCCACGATTCCGCCCCACGTCCGGAGCACGTGGGCCCTGGCGAAGATCGGGAAGAGTTCGACGGCGGCGGCCATCTGGTGCTCGATCACGTGGAATGATCCGCGCTGGCCGTAGCCGTTGTACGAGTCCACGCCGGCGCCCATGACCAGTTCGCCCTTGTGGGCCTGGGAGACATAGACGTGGACGTGGTTGGACATGACCACGGTGGGGTGGACGGGCTCGTGGAGCTCGGATACCAGTGCCTGGWGGGGGTGGGACTGGATGGGGAGCCGGAACCCGGCCATTTCCGCCAGCACCGAGCTGTGCCCTGCCGCGCACAGGCCGACTTTTTCGGTGTTGATGGTGCCGCGGTTGGTCTTGACGCCCACCACGCGGTTGCCGTCCTTGACGAAGCCGGTGACTTCGCAGTTCTGGATGATGTCCACGCCCAGCTCGTCGCACTTGCGGGCGAACGCCCA
>NZ_JBFUJJ010000066.1:0-14343 GCF_056401435.1 Arthrobacter sp. P4_F10 | reverse complement strand
CCTGGGCAGCGTTCACGCCGGCCTGATCCGTCAGGATCGGGGCGATGTAAGAGTAGGCGGCGAGCACGCCGCCGCACGTCGCGGCGCAGGCAGCCAGCGCCAGCCACAGCCGGCCCGAGCGGAGACCGGCCAGTTCGGCACGGATCGAAGTTGTTTGCGCCGCCGGGGCGCCGTGCGGCACGAGGCGGGCGACGAGAACAGTGGCAACTGCGGCGGCGGCCGCCAGGGCCCAGAAGGTTCCGCGCCAGCCGACGAGCTGCGCTACGAATGCCCCCAGCGGCACGCCGAGAACGGTGGCCAGTGCCCCGCCGGCGCCCACGACCCCTACCGCGCGGGCACCTGAAGACGGGCCCGCGGCGCGGGTGGCCACCACAGCGGAAACCGCCCAGAACGCGCCGGTGGCAAGGGCGCTGACGAACCGCGCCACCAGCAACAGCGTGAAGTCCGGGCCAAGCGCCACAACGATGTGGCCGATAACGAACACCATGAGCGCCAGGACCAACGTCAGCTGCCTGGACATGCGCATCGTCAGCATTGCCATCAGCGGCGCGCCTATGACCATGCCGACCGCGAAGACGGTGATCAGCGATCCGGCCTGGGCGACGCTCACCTGCAGGTCTCCCGCGATCATCGGAAGAATGCCGGCCACCACGAACTCGCTCGTGAGCATCAGGAACGTACCCAGTGCCAGCACGTAGACCACCACCGGAAGCTTCGGCCGCCGTCCGATCTCACCGGTTTTCGTATTGCCGGCAGTAATGCCGTCCTTGATTTTTGTCTGCACGCTCATACGCATTCCTCATTTAGGCAGTGGAAAATGTCTTGTATCCATTTCAACCGTTTGCTCACCCGGCGGAGAAGGCTGCGTTTATCGGGGTATAAACGGTCCCCCCTTTACCGGAACATCGGCGGGTGCGGGCATGCTCACGAAGCGCGGCGACCCGTCCCGACTGCGACTCATGGATTGGCAATCCAAGGCATCTGGCGAGTGGGGGCGGGGTTTATGGGGGAAGAAACTGTCTCCCCCTAACCGAAGTGAACCGGGGTTACCGTGGACGTATGGACCATCTGCCTGACAACCGCACCGACATCCGGGACTTCCTGGCCAGCCGCCGCGCCAAGCTCAACCCGGACCAGGTCGGCCTCCCCGCCGGAACCCGACGGCGGGTCCCGGGGCTGCGACGCGAAGAGGTCGCCGTGCTCGCCGGGGTGAGCACCGAATGGTACGCGCGGCTCGAGAAAGGCCACATCAGCGGCGTCTCCGAAGATGTACTCGAAGCCGTCGCCCGGGCACTGCACCTGGACGATGAAGAACGCGCCTACCTCTTCGAACTGGCCCGGGCGGCCCGGCCCGCAAAGCGGACACCCGTCCGCAGCAAAGAGCCGGAGGTGGCTGCCCAGGTCCGGTGGCTGCTTGACTCCATCACCATGTCCGCCGCGTTCGTCCGCAACGGCCGGCTCGACGTCGTCGCCGCCAACCCGCTGGGCCTGGCGCTTCACGCTCCAATGTTCGCCAGCGACACCACCACCGCGAACGGCCACGCGAACTTCGCGCGCTTCCACTTCCTCGATCCGACCTCGCGGGACTTCTTTATCGACTGGGACGCCGGCGCCGCAGCCACCGCCGCCCTCCTCCGCACCGAAGCCGGCCGCGAGCCCAACGACAAGGCCCTCCGCGAACTCGTCGGCGAACTGTCCACGCTCAGCCCGGAATTCCGCACCCTATGGGCATCGCACGATATCCGATTCCGCCACGACGGCATCAAACGGCTCCAGCACCCCGTTGCCGGATACCTGGAACTGACCTACCAGTCCCTCGCCCTGCCCACCCTCCCCCGCGCGGTCCACGAACTCAGCGTCTACACCGCCGAACCCGGAACCATCCACGAGGAGCACCTCAGGCTGCTCACCAGCTGGGCGGCCACAACCATCCCAGAAACAGCACAAACCAACAGCTAGCCAGACCCATACCGACGGGAGTGACCTTGGGCCCCGTGTCGATTCAAGCTTTTTGCAAGGCGCTTCTGGCAGGATGCATTCCGACGTATCCCGATTGAACGTGGGTGGTTGTTATGTATGAAAACGCGAACTCGAAACGCTCCGTCCGGTTTTGGGTAGTTTCCATCGTGACTTTGGGTGCCCTCGGGGTCGTGGGCTGGTACGCGATCAGCGTCTTCGCGCGCCTGTTGTTCCCTTCCTGAGACAAAATCATTAGTTTTGTCTCGAGGACGTCGGGATTGAGGGGAGCCCTGGCCGAGCCGACGCAGACCGGCGGTGGCTGGGGCGCAACGATCCGATCATCGAATACTGGTCCCGCGCAAGGCTGAGTTCGCCCGATTATGGATGGCGAGCAGGGCCATGTTGGGACATGATCGGAAGATGCGCCGATCCGGAAAGATTCCATTCTGGGCGGTCCCGCCAGCCCTGCGCGGCTACAGGATCGAGTGGCTGCGCCACGACCTGGTGGCCGGCGCCGCGCTCTTCGCGATCTTGGTCCCCGCGGGCATGGCGTACGCCCAGGCCGCCGGCCTTCCACCGGTGACCGGCCTGTACGCGACGGTAGTGCCCCTGCTTGTCTACGCAGCAGTCGGGCCATCGCGTGTGCTGGTGCTGGGGCCGGATTCCGCGCTCGCCCCGATGATCGTTGCAGCCTTGGTTCCCTTGGCCGCGGATAACGAGCAGAAATCCGTGGCCCTGGCCGGTCTCCTGGCCATACTGATTGGCGGCATCTTGCTGCTCGGCTCAGTGCTGAGATTGGGAATCGTCACTGGACTGTTGTCGAAGCCCATCCGGCTCGGCTATCTCAACGGCATCGCCTTGCTGGTGGCTGTGTCCCAGCTTCCCACCCTCCTGGGGATCTCCGTGGAAGGCAGTACACCTTGGGAAAAACTCATCGCCGCCGCGCCGAAGGTGCTTGCCGGCGAGACCAATTTGACGGCACTACTGCTCGGCCTGATCTCGCTGGCGCTCATCTGGGTTCCCCGCCGGCTGAAATGGAAGGTTCCGGGCGTGCTCATTGCGGTAGTGGTGTCCTGCATCGCCGTGGCCCTGCTGGGACTCCAAGAGCGTTTGAAGGTCACAGGTGCCCTCCCGCAGGGGCTCCCTGCACCGGCCCTGGGCGGAATTGGCTGGGCTGACGTCCTTACACTGTTGCCCGCCGCCGCCGCGATCGCCCTCATCGTCTTCGTTGATACCGGAACCCTGTCCCAATCCCTGGCGGCCGCAGAGGACGGCAGGGTATCCGGCAACCATGAAATGGCAGCCTTGGGTGCGGCGAACGCTGCCACCGGGCTGCTGGGCGGCTTCCCGGTGTCGGCCAGCACGTCCCGCACGCCGGTAGCAGTCGAGTCCGGGGCGAAATCCCAGCTCACGGGGGCTGCGGGCGCAGTACTGGTGCTCGGCTTCATGCTCGTGGCGCCCGGCGTCACCGAGTTCCTGCCCGCCACAACCCTTGCCGCCATCGTCATCGCCGCAGCCGCCGCAATGGCCGACCCGGCCGGTGTGCGACGGCTCATCGGCATGAGCCGCAGTGAATCGTTGGTGATGTTCGCGGCATTCCTGGGGGTCACCATACTGGGCGTCCTCCCGGGCATCGCCATTGCCATCGGCTTGGCAATTCTGGACTTCCTACGGCGGGCCTGGGACCCCTACCGCGCTGAACTCGTGGACGTGCCCGGTATACCCGGGTACCACGACGTGAGCCGTCATCCGGAAGGGGAACGCATCCCCGGCCTGTTGATCCTGCGCTTCGACGCACCCCTGTTCTTCGGCAACGGAGCCTTGCTGGGGTCCTTCGTACGCAACGAACTGGACCAGGCGGAAGACGGCACTGAACGCGTGGTGCTCGCGGCAGAACCAGTGACAGGAATCGACACGACTGCACTGGACGAGTTGGTGCAGCTTGACGAATGGCTGGACCGGCACGGCGTAGACCTGGTATTCGCCGAGCTCAAAGACCCGGTCAAAGACAGATTGTTGCAGTACGGCATGGGCGCCCGCTTCTCTCCCGACCATTTCTACCCGACAGTGAGCGAAGCAGTGAGGGCGTTCCAACGGGAGAAACGGGAGGGGTAGGAAACGGTATCCCCGGACGCCGTGAAACAGAAGGCCCCCGCCTCTGCACCTGGGCTCGTGTCAGCCCATCGGAGGTGTCAGCCCGTACCGGGCGATGATGTCCGGCAGCCAGGGCGGCTCACCGAACTGAAGCCCGTATTCGGCGGCCATTTTGGCAATAACCTCGGGATCCGGCGGACCCGCTTCAAAGTGATCGGCCAGTCCCCAGAAGAAATGCTCAAACCCGGCCGGGCTGATGATCTCGATCAAACGGGCGGGGACTTTGCCGGCATTCCACATCGTGTGGAGCTCCCCCGCGGTTTCGTGATGTAGCCTCCCGCTCCGAGCTGCACGGTTCCATCGGGCCGGCCCGCACCACGATCGCGGGCATCGCCGAAAAGGCCGGTGTCACCAGGCTGACGGTCTACCGCCACTTTCCTGACGACGAGGCACTATTCTCCGCATGCTCCTCGCACTGGCTCTCGCAACAGCAACTGCCGGACCCCGAGGAATGGTCCCGGCACGCCGACCCACTCGTACGCCTGACCGTTGGCCTGACCGATCTGTACCGGTTCTACCGCCGCGGCGAGGCCATGCTCACCCGAATCTATGCGGACTGGCACGCGCTCCCCCAAACACGCCGCGCGGCCCTCGAATCCACGAACGCCCACTTCCGGAGCATTCTTCTCGAGCCGTTCCCCGAGCCGAACAGGAATTCCAGGTTTAACGCCACGCTCAGCCACGCGGTTTCCTTCTGGACCTGGCGATCACTTTGCCATGACAACGGGCTCTCCGACGACGACGCCGTCGAAGTCATGTCCACCCTGATCACCACCGCAGTCCGCGCTCCGGAGACGCCCGACGCACCGATGCCAGAGAACGCGGACGTCCGCGGACAGTGAACCGCTAAAACAGGCGGACAGAACCTGCTGCCAGGTCGGCTGCAAGTAGCGCGGTGCGCGGCCTTCACCGGAAGAGAGGCGAGTCCAGAAAGGTGGTCACAACTTCCTGCACCAGGCCTGTCTTCGCGAGCCCGAAGAAATGTGTCGTGCCGGGAAAAACCGCGAGCTGCGACGCCGGTACGCCCTCAAAGTCGCCGTTCACGTCTCCCCCGCGCAGCTGCAGGAACCGCACCGCGTGCTCGAGCTTGACCATGTCGCAATCGCCGACGGTGATCAAGGTGGGGGCCGCGATGCCCCGGACCTCGTCATCACTCCACCCCGTCGCGCCCGCGTCGTAGCGCCCGAGCTTGTCCAGGAGTCCTTGTAGATGCTCGCGGTCGGGATGCGGCGACACCGTCAGATAGCGCTCTTCCATGGGCGTGCCGGCGATCATGTCCACGGTCATGGCGGCGACCGCTTCGGAGTTTTCACCCCGATCGCCGTCGGGCCGGAATGACACGGACGAAACGATGAGTTTGCGGATCAGGTCCGGGCGGTTGACTGCCAGATGCAGTGCGACCGCGCCGCCGACGCTGAATCCGAAGATATCCACCTCCCGGACCTCCAGAAGTTCAAGGAGCCCAACGACGTCGGAGGCGAGGTCGCGGGTGTTCAGCGGACGGTCGATGTCGTTGGTTCGACCGTGACCTTGGAAGTCCATCGCGATGACCCGGCGGCCCGCCGACAAGCCCGGGAGCAACGCGCCAAATTGCTGCTCGATATCGAACAGCCCGCCATGTAATAACAGCAGCGGTGTGCCGCCGGCACCATGCAGCTCGTAGTACATCTGCATTCCGTTAACGGGGGCGTACCCGGTTTCGGGGCCTGCCGTCGCTTGCTGATCCATCCGCTCGTTCTCCACTCGTGTCAGGACGCCCTTCGTTTTGGGGCCATCCTAGTCCGGCGGCAGTGGGTGCGCACCCGCCGTCGAACGCTTTGGTTACAAGCCTGTTCTGCTTGTCAGGCCCTTGGCATAGAGCGAGATGTCTCAAAAAGCTATTGCTCGGCGGACAACCGCGGGACCTCCCGCCGCCGTCCGGCTCTGAACGCGCCGCTACATGGACGCGTCAGCCTCGGGGTCGTGCTCGCAACCAGCCTGACTCCGCGTAAGGCCCACACCCCGACAGTTAGGCACGGCGGTGAACGGACTTGTAGCTCAGGTACGCGTTGAGTCCTTCGATCCCGTACTCGGTGCCAAGGCCCGAGTCGTGCCGGCCGCCAAAGGGTGCGGCATGGTTGGATGCGAAGAAATTGATGCCCACGGAGCCGGTGTCCATCCGGTCCGCCACGTTCAGAGCAGCGTCCGCGTCCTTCCCGAACACCAGCCCGCCCAGGCCGAACTCGGTGTTGTTCGCCAGCGCGACGGCCGCGTCAACACTGCCATCGGCGTCGTCGTATTTTAGGATGCACAGGACCGGTCCGAAGATCTCCTCGCGGGAAATCCGCATCTCCGGTGTGACGTCGGCGAAGACTGTGGGCTCGACGAAGTAGCCGCCTTCAAGGCCACCGCCCAACGTCGCCGCACGCCCGCCGGTGGTGGCCCGTGCGCCTTCGGCCAGGCCTGACTCCACGTACTCCAGCACGGTCCGGTACTGGGACTCCGTTGCGCAGGGGCCGAACACGGTGTCCGGATCGAGCGGATCACCCTGCGTCCCGGCGGCAATCGTGGCCGTGACCATGTCCACCACCTCGTCATAGCGGCTCGCGGGCGCCAGGATCCGGGTGGAGATGTAGCAGGTCTGGCCGGTGTTGCGCATGGAGGACCGGATCAGGACCTTGGACATGGCGTCCAGGTCCGCGTCGGGCAGCACAACGGCGCTGGATTTCCCGCCCAGCTCCAGCGTGACCGGGCGCAGCAGTTCACCGCAGGCCGCGGCAATTTTCCGGCCCACCGGCGTCGAACCGGTGAACGCCACCTTGTCCACGCCCGGGTGCTTGACCAGCACATCCCCTAGCCGGCCGGAACCGGTGACCAAGTTGACCACGCCCGCCGGGACCCCGGCCGCGGCGACGGCGTCGATAATCACCCGGATGGACAGCGGAGTGGGCGACGCCGGCTTGATCACCACGGTGCAGCCCGCCAGCAGTGCCGGCGCCAGTTTGATGACCACCAGGTTGATGGGGAAGTTCCACGGTGCGATCAGCGCGCAGACTCCCAGCGGGTCGCGCCGGACTACGGACTCGCCGCCGCCGAGTGGGAAGGGGCGGACGTCTTCGCGCTCGAGGTACTCGGCGAGGGTGGCAAAGTAGCGGAAGATGCTTGCCGCGTTGGCGGCCGCGCCGGCGGACTCGGAGACCGGGGAGCCGTTTTCCCGCGAGTTGGTCAGCGACAGTTCTTCAGCCCGCTTTTCCACTTCGTCGGCAATCCTTAGCAGGTAAGCGGCGCGTTCAGACGGCGTAAGCCGGGGCCACTCCCCCTGAAACGCTCGCTGGGCGGAGCCGACGGCGGCGTCCACGTCTTCCGGTGTTCCGTCCGGCACCGAGCCCCACACTTCGCCCGTGGCGGGGTCAGTCACAGGGTTGCGGCCCGTGCTCCGCGAAGGCTGCCACGCTCCGCCGACAAAGATCGTGTCCACATGCGTATGCGGCAGGGACAGCTCCGTCCGGGCAACCAGGGCAGGAGCCCCATGCGTGGCGGAGGTCATCGGATCACCGCCGTCTTGAGGAGGGCGTTGGATCGGTTGAGGTCCGCCGTCGCCATGTCCACGGCCGCCTGCGTGATGAGTTCGGGCACGATCTCGGTGGCCAGCCGGTCGGTGTACGTTGCCGGGTCCATGGCGAACCACGAGGAGGCCAGCGAGATCCCGGCACGGTCGAAACGCCACAGCCGGTCGGCGTCGCGCATCAAGGCGTCCTCCAAGGACCTGGCCACTGGCCGTGTGTCGTGGCCGTCGATGATTTCGCAGACGCGTTCCACAAAGGCCGGCGAATAGCCCAGCCCCGGGAGCACCCGGCGGGCCACCTCGCAGCCCTGCTGCTCGTGTTCGTAGCGGATGGCAGCCTTGCGCCAGTCACCGGTGAAGCCCTCGGAGATGATGCGGGATTCATCAACGTAGGCCCAGCCGGTGTCGTGCAGCAGGGTGGCCACGCGCACCAGTTCAGCGTCGGCGCCGGGATAGGCCCGGCACAGCCTTTCGGCGTAGGCCAAGGAAATCGGCAGATGGATGTCGTTTCCGCGCGTCCGGGTTTCCTGGACGACGGCCTTCCACAGCGCATCGAGTTCCTCAAGGGCAGCGGGGGTGTTGCAGATGGCGGTGGTGTCCACCGGACCGGCCGCGGGTACGGGCCGGACGCTGTACTCCGCGGCGAAGGCCTCGGCCGGCACGTCCGCCGGTTCAGCGGCGAGGCCGGCTGAAGCGACCGGAGTCTTGGGGGTGCGCATATTGCTCCTTCGGGTGGGCCGACGTATTGTCTGAGTGCAGTTAGCTGTCCGTGGTGATGGTCTTGAGTTGCGTGGCGGGGTCCGCCGCGGCGTCGGAGGGGATGTTCTGCCCCTTTGCCAGGGCGTTCTTCACTGCCATAAAGTCCAGCGGTGCGTTGACGCAGTCGGCGGCGATTACCTGCCCCTGGCGGTAGTAGAGGACGCTGAACTTTCCGCGTGCCTCGTCGCGCCGGATGACTGTCTGGTCGAAGCCGTTGCAGAGACCCGCGATCTGAAGCTTGAGGTCGGCCTGGTTGGACCAGAACCACGGGATGCCGGCGTATTCCTCCCGCCGGCCCGTGAGCGAGTAGGCGGCCACCTTGGCATGCTCGATGGCGTTGTTGACGCTTTCCAGCCGGATCCGCTCACCCGGCTCCGAGCCCGGTACCGGGTTGGGCATGTTGGCCACGTCCCCAACTGCAACGGTGGTGCCGTCCGAAGCGAGCGCGAAACGGTCCACCACCACGCCGTTGTCCACGTCCAGTCCGAGCTGTTCTGCCAGCTGCGTGTTGGGGATGACGCCGATGCCGATCAGCACAATCTGGGCAGGCAGCACCGTGCCGTCCTTAAGCTCGACGGCGGCGACTGCAGTGCCGCCGTCGGCGGGGGTAAAGCGCGCCGCACTCGTGTTGAGCCGGATGTCCAACCCACGGGAGCGGTGTGCCGCCAGGAAGTACTCGGCGGTCTCCTCCCCCACCGCCCGGCCCACCAGCCGCGGCCCATATTCGAGCACGGTGACGTTTTTGCCCATCTTCTGCAGGCTGGACGCGGCCTCCAGGCCAATGAACCCGCCGCCGATCACCACCACGTCCGTGGCGTCGCCTACCCGGGCTTTGAGAGCCAGTGCGTCGTCGGCATTGCGCAGGTACAGCACGCCTTCCAGGTCCGCGCCCTCGATGTCCAGTTTGCGGGCGCGGGCGCCCACGGTGAGGGCAAGCCGCTTGAAGGGGACCTCCCGGCCGGAGGACGCGTGCGCCACCCCGGAACCGTCCGCTTCCTTGTCGATCCTGGCGATGTACTCGCCCTTGACCAGGTCCACGTTGTGCTCGGCCCAATATTCGTTGGAGCGAAAAATCAGGGATTCGCTTTCCACGGTGCCCTGCAGGAACTCCTTGGACAGCGCGGGCCGCTGGTACGGGCGGTGGTCTTCATCCCCGAGCAGGGTGATGTGTTCGTCGAAGCCCAGGGCCCGGAGCGATACGGCAAGCTGTACGCCTGACTGGCTGGCGCCAATAATCAGGAGCCCGGTCTGGGTGGGGACGGTGGTGGCGCCGGCCGCCTGCACCATTGCGTGCGTGCCCACGGTTACACCTGGGATTCCGGGGTGGTGACGAACAGTTCGAGCTCGTCCGTGAGGCGCAGCTGGCAGGACAGCCGGGAGTTGTCCTCGCGGTCCACTGCGGTGCCGTACAGCATCTCGTCCTCCATGTCCTCCATGGGTGGGAGCTGCGAGACGCAGTCTTCCCGGACGAAAACGTGGCAGGTGGCACAGGACAGCGAGCCGCCGCACTCGGCCACGATTCCGGGAACGCCGTTGCGCACCGCGGTTTCCATGACCGAGTCGCCCACGCTGCCCTCGACGTCGCGAACGGCGCCTTCGGCGTCGGTGAAGTGAACCGTTGGCATTGGTCCTCCTTGGGGTTGAAGTTGGTTGTTGGTGGAATGGCTGGTCAGCTATGCAGGCTGGTCAGATGAACTGCCGGCCGCCGTCCACCACCATGGTCTGGCCGGTGTAATACGAACTGTCCGGTCCCGCGAGGAAGAGCGCGGCTCCCACGATGTCCTCCGGCTGGCTGGCCCGCTTGATGGCACCGCGGTCCACGCCGTAGTTCTCGGCATTTTCCATCAGGCCGTAGCTGGCCTCGGTGAGGGTGAAGCCGGGGGCGATCGCGTTGACCGTGATCCCCCGCCGCCCCAGCTCCTTGGCCATCACCCGGGTCAGGGCCACCACGCCGCCCTTGGAGGCGACGTAGTGCAGCCATTGCTCGGAGCCGCTGAAGATGGTGGCGCTGGAGAGATTGATGACGCGCCCGCCCTCGGGCAGGTATGGGCTCGCGGCGCGGGTCACCAGCCAGGGGCCTTTGAGGTTCACGTTCATCACCAGGTCCCATTCGGCCGGATCGATCTCCTCAAACGGGGTGCGGGTCAACGCCGCGTACACCGCGGCGTTGTTCAGGACGACGTCGATGCTCCCGTTTCCGAAGTCCGCGCAACTTTTCGCGAGGTCCTCCRTGGAGTCCACGCTGGTGACGTCCGCTGAGAACGCTGCAGCTTCGGCGCCGCTTTCGCGGACCAGTTTGGCGGTCTGCTCAGCACCCTCGAGGTTGATGTCGGCCACCGCCACGCGGTAGCCGCGGCCGGCAAAGCCGAGCGCAAACGCCCGGCCCAGCCCGCCGGCGGCACCGGTGATGAGGACGGTCTTTCCTGCTTCAGACATTCTTGCTTCAGACATGGCTGTGACTGTGAGCGCCGGGTCCGGTCACCAGCAGTTCGTCCTCGGCGTCGAGGATCTGGACCGTGCCCTTGGTCCCGTCCACCCGCAGCCGCTGGCCGGTTTTTATGGTGGTGGATGCCGATCCGGTCCCAGTCACGGCCGGAAGCCCGTATTCGCGGCACACGATCGCGGCGTGGCTCATCATGCCGCCGATGTCCGTCACCGTGGCCTTGATCTTCCCGAAGATCGGGCCCCAGGACGGGGCGGTGACGGTGGCGACGAGGATTTCGCCCTGCTGCACCTCGGAGAGCTGGTCCGCGTCGGTGATGACGCGGGCCAGGCCTTCGACGACGCCGGGCGAGGCCGCCATGCCGCGCAGGCCCCCGCCCTCCACTTCCTCGCCGGCGCCCAGCCACTGCTGGACCTGCTCGGTGGTGATGCCCCAGAGCATCCGGGTGAAGGGTTCGGTGATGGATTCCGGCGGGGTGTTCAGCGCCGGGGCGGGCCGGGCGGTCTTGAGCGCGTCCACGATTCCGCGGCGGCGCTCGATCTCGGCCGGCCAGTAGTCCGGACCGATCGGCTTGGCACCCACGCCCCAGCCCGTGACAAGGTCGAAAAGCGCGTCACGGACCTCGTTGCGGCCCAGGTAGAGGAGGTCGTCCGGTTCGGTCCAGAAGCCCTCGGCCTGCATCATGCGGGACAGCTCACGGATCTTGCGCCAGAAGACGCCCATGGTCCAGTGCTCGATGTAGAAGTTGTGGTTCTCGACATAGGGGTAGGCCGTCGCGGCGAGCCCGCGCTTGGCGTCGAAGAGGGCCTGGGTTTCGCCTTCGAGCAGCTCGCGGTACTCCTCGATGACACGGTCGCGTTCAACGATGAGCGCCTCCACCGGGCGCATGATTTCCTGGCCCTCGTCCACACGGCGGATGTAGTCCGCGATGTAGCCCAGCGGGATTTCCTGGTGCTCATTCCAGTACTTGTCGTGGCCGTAGAATCCGTTGCCCACAGTGAAGTTGAACCACGGGTCCTTGGCGCCCTCGTACTGGGCGATCCACCGGTCCCCGCCCGGAGCGGCCGCGATGGCCGCCAGGGTGGCCCCGACGTCGTCGGTGTTGCCGAATAGAGGCTGCAGTTGCAGCTCAACGGCGAGCTTGGCGAGCTGCTTGAGCTCGTCATCCGGGCGGAAGAGCTCCATGTCCACGCCCTGCACCATAGTGGCGATGGACTGGTCCGGGATGTTGGGGAAGGCCTGCTTGCAGAAGTTGAAGAAGTCCAGGTAGGCGATGTAGCCGAGGTTGAGGAACTCGAAGTGGTACTGCCAGTTCTGGTAGGCCAGCTGGATGAGCCGGTCGTAGCTCTCCAGCAGCTTCTCGGAGCCATCCTTGCCTTTGCCGGAGAGAATGTCCTCCATAGGGACCACGTCCGGAAGCCTGGGGAAGGAAATGGTTTCCATCTCCTCGATAGTGCCCTGGACCTTGACGTGCCACTGCCTGAGGAGCTGGTCCCAGTTCTGGAAGTAGTGGCCCACGCGCTGCTCGAACAGCGGCACGCGGGCAGCGATCTGGTCCTCCGGCACCGGGATCGGCGACATGTAGAGGTAGCCCAGGTGGACCCGGAACTCGATGCCGTTTGCGTTCGGGATCATCAGGTGCCGGGCGTTGTACTGGCCCAGGCACTTGACCGCGAACTCGCCGCCGATCGTCTCGAAGGGCTTGAACACGGTGGGCCAATGCTGGCTGTCGCAGAACCAGAACTTGGCGTCCTCCTGTTCCTTGAGCTTGTCCTGGAACACCAGATAGTAGGGGTAGATCTTTTCCCAGCCCTCGGCCCCGGCGGGGACCGGAAGCTCGGAGGGCTTGGGGAAGGACTTCAGGGACATGGCGGTCCTTTCAATACGGGCTCGGCGTTGAGCCTGGGTGATCGCGCGGACTAGCGGGTAAAAACCTTGTCAGAAAGAGGGCTTGAGCAGCGAGGCGGTGATGCTGCCGAGGTTGAGGCCGCCGGTTGAGGACGACGGCGTCGTGCCTGCCGACGTCGTGGACGTGGTCGATGGCGGGTGGCTGAGTCCGCTGAAGTAGCCGCCGGCGATGGCGCCCGGCTGAGCCGTTGCGGCAACCGCCGCAGGCTTGGAGGAGTGCACGGTTTCCGGGCGTGACTGCAGCAGGAGCAGGTTGCCGCCGTCGGGCAGGTCCGCGTCGAGGGCCCATTCGATGTCCTGGGGGCACTTGTAGTGCTTTTCCGCGCGCTTGGCCATCTGCGCGACGGCCGTGAGTTCGGCGTCGGTGAGGCTGCGGCGGCCGCGGCGTTCGGCGTCGACCTCGCGTTCCACCAGACGGCCGGCGACCAAGTCGGGGACGAGCTCGGCGTGCTTGTCGCCGAGGTGTTCGGAGATGACGGCCAGGGTGACCTTGTCCAGCATGATGTTGTCCGGCGTGACCTGGCCCGAGACCACCATCTCGCCCACCCCGTATGAGGAGTCAATGGTGATCTTGGAGCGGTCGCCGTTGGTGGGGTCCATGGTGATCGCAACGCCGGAGACGCGTGCGTTGACCATCTTCTGCACCACAACGGCCATGGAGAGGCCGTCGTTGGGGATGTTGTTCTTGAGCCGGTAGATGATGGCGCGGGAGGTGAAGAGCGAGGCCCAGCACTGGCGGATGTGCTCGGTGACGGCCTCGACGCCGTCTAGCCAGAGGTAGGTGTCCTGCTGGCCGGCGAAGGACGCGTCCGGAAGGTCCTCGGCGGTGGCGCTGGAGCGGACGGCCACCGGGACTGGCGCCTCAAAGCGGGACATCAGGGACTCGTAGGCGGTGATGGTGAGTTCGCGCATGGCCTGGGGCACCGGGCGGGAGCGGATGTCCTCGCGGATGCCGGCGGCGATCTTGTCCACCTGGCCCATGTCCTCGGGGTCCAGGCCGGCGAGGAGCTGGTGGATATCCCGGGTGATGCCGGCTTCCTTCATGAACGCGTCGAACTGGGCGGTGGTGACCACGAAGCCTGGCGGGACGGGCATACCGGCGGAGGTCATCGTGACCAGCGAGGCGCCCTTACCGCCGAGGTTTTCGAGCTTCGGTTCGATGCCGCCGTCGAAGAACTGGATGTATTCGTTGCTTTGCATTTCTCAGGCCTTCCAGCTGACGGGGACGGTCTCGGGGACGCGGAAGGAGAGGTTTTCGCGGAAGGCTATGCCGTCCGGATCCTCGAGCTGCAGCTGCGGGGCGAGCCTGGCCACTTCCTCGAGCGCGATCTTGGCCTGGAGCTTGGCGAGCATGTTGCCCAGGCAGTAGTGGATTCCGAACCCGAAGGAGAGGTGCTCGCGGGCGTTGGGGCGGGTGATGTCGAAGTCCTCGCCAGCGCTGAACTTGTTCTCGTCCCGGTTGGCTGAGCCCATGAGGAGCAGCAGCTGAGCGCCTTCCTCGATGGCGACGCCACCGACTTCGGTATCCTTGAGGGCCTTGCGGCGCCAGCCGACGATCGAGCCGGCATAGCGCAGG
>NZ_JBFUJJ010000065.1:0-9017 GCF_056401435.1 Arthrobacter sp. P4_F10 | reverse complement strand
GTGCCGGGCCGCATCAGTGACCGACAACGCGACCACCCTCTTGCCAACATCGACAGCAACAACAACGGGTGAATCACCGGCCGCCGCGGCCTGAACAGACATGACAAACACCTCCGAAGGCGTCGGGAGGACCCCGCGGATCAGCCCCGGGTCCTCAAGGGAATCTGATACATCCCGTCCTGACATCTCCGGAGGTGTTTGTGAAGGACAGACTCAACTCATATCAGCTGGCAAGGCCCTTCCGGCCCGCGTCGCCCCGGGGACGGCCCTCAAAGGACCCCAGCCGTTCGGCTGCGGCCGTAAGGGCCTTTGCAATGTCATTGGTGCTGGGTTTGATCTCGGCCCGGCCGCCGAGGACGCTGAGCGCGGCAAGAATTGATCCATCAGCGTTGCGGACGGGAACGGCCAGTTCGTAGATTCCGTGCTCGAATTCTTCCTCCGCGACAATGAAGCCCCGCGCCCTGTCCCGGTCCATCAGTTCGGCGACTTCTTGCGGCGAATGGGCCGCCCCCGGACCGCCTACGCCGATAAAGTTGACTTCCTGGAGAAGGACTTCAACGGCTGGATGCTGGTGGTCCCACAGCAAGGCCCGTCCGGAGCCGGTACACCACACGGGCGTCACCATGCCGGGTTTCACGAAGCTGCCGGGAACCGCATCGTTACTGGAGGCCCGCAGGAGAACGACCCGGAAGCCATCACGGACGGAAACTCTGGATCTAAGGCCGAAAGAAGCCACCAAAGCCTCAAGTTCGGCTCTTGATTCGCGGACCCAGCCGGTATTCAGCGCTGCGGCCAGGCTGAAAAAACTTGGACMGGTTCGGAAGGGACCGCGTTCGACTCGCTCCAGCAGTCCCAACTCACACAATTCCTGCGTCAGCCTTGAGACGCGGCTTTGTTCCATATCCAACTCGGATGCGAGCTGGGAAACGCCGAGAAGCCGCCTGCCCCGCTTCTCCCGGTCCGCGACCAGGCGAACAATTCGAAGTCCTTGGGCCATAGACGACGCTTCCGAGGAAGAATCCATGCTCCGTGCTCCTTCCGCCCGATGACTACGCCTATTCTCACATGTCTTCATTGTTGACCAGGACGCGATTTCCTTGCGCCCACACAGTGTAGAGGTCAGCGAGTATCGCTGAATTCGCTGCTTCCAGTTCTGCGGGAGCGATTTCTGCGCGTCCCTGCCGCCCGAACAACACGACTTCGTCTCCAGGGGAAACTCCCGCCACGTCGGTGACGTCGACAACCATGGAATTCATCGAAACGATGTCGACTATGGCAGCGCGACGGCCGCGGACAAGTACGCTGCCTTGGCTGGCCAGTGCCCTCCGGTAGCCATCTCCGTAACCTGCTGTCACTGACGCCAGCCTGGAGTCCCGGTCCAAGGTATGGGTGAGCCCGTAGCCGACCTTAGTGCCTGCTGCATAGCTATTAATGGACGCAATCCGGGCTTTGAAGGCCAAACACCGTTGGAAGTGCCCTGTTGCAGGTTCCGAATCGCCGTAGAGGACTGCCCCGGCACGGACCATGTCCAGCCACGAGCCGCGTACGTGCAGCGCGGCGTAGGAGTTGGCACAGTGGAGCAGCACGTCTTCCCGGCGCGTTCCGGTCAGTTGGAGCAGCGTCAACGCCTGACTGCGGAAACGCAGTAGAGCCGTTTCGATATGGCCGGTATCGTCTTTGGGAAAATGCGTCATGATCCCGGCCAGTAGAAGCCCAGGGTGGCTAACGATCCCTACCGCGGATGCCCGCCCAAGCGTGGATGAGACGTCGAGGCTGTGCCTGCTGATCCCGGAAGCATTGATATCGAGGTGGATGCGGATCGCCGTCCCGGCCTCGGCAGCGATCTTGTGCATCTCCCAGGCGCTCTGCGGGTCGGCAACAAGTTCTTCGATGTCGTGACGCATGCCAGCCTTGATCTCCTGCGGCGCCGCGGCACGGACACGCAGAATCCGGCCCGCAAAACCGCAGCGGCGTGCAATGGCTGCCTCCTCGTTACTTCCTACTCCGACGAAGGGAACGCCTAGGCGAACAAGGGAAGGGAGCAAAAGGTCAGCTCCGTGTCCGTAGGCATGGGACTTGACCACTGCGCACAGGAGCGCCCGGTTATCGATCAGGGACAGGAGGTTCCGGACGTTTGACTCGAAAGCTGCGGCGTCAATCTCCAGCCAGCTGCCGGCGTCGAGGGCCGAACTGCGCATGCGTTGCATCAGGTCTTGTGAATTCATGGATTATTCGTTGAACAGCTTCTCGGCCGGGGACGAAAGTCCCCGGCCGAGAAGCTGGGTAGGCGATAGTTGATGACGGCGTTAGGACAGTTGGTTTGCGCGCGCCTTGCGTCCGTACTTGAAGTAGAAGAAGGCGTAGCAGGCGCCAACAAAAGTAACTCCGAAATAGAGGGCTGCTACCTGGTTCGGGTCATAAGCGATGCCGATCAGCGAAATAAGGCAGAGCGAAAAGGCCAGGATCGGCACAAGCGGGAACAGCGGTGCCTTGTAGGGAAGGGCGGCGACATCGCCGCCCTTCTTGACGAAGGATCTCCTGTGGAAGAAGTGCGAGGCGGTGATGGACATCCAGACCCCGACGACGGCGAAACCTGCCACTGAAACAAGAGCCAGGTAGACCGTTTCGGGCGCAACGACACTGCTGATGAGCGACGCAAGGCCTCCGAGCATGCTGACTGAAAGCGCGATTATGGGGATACCGCCTCGGGTCAGTTTCTTCAGCGCCCGGGGGGCGTGCCCCTCGTCGGCAAGGGAGTAGAGCATCCGTGCGCAGGAGAAGAGGCCGCTGTTTCCAGCGGAGAGGAGTGCGGTGATGATGACGAAGTTCATGATGTCGGCGGCAAAGGGAATGCCTATGGATGAGAAGACAGTCACGAACGGGCTTTCATCCAGGCCGACCTGATCGAACGGGATGGTAGCCGCGATGACAGCGATTGCCCCGACGAAGAAGATCAGCAGGCGGATGACTGTGCTGCGCATCGCCTTGGGGATGCTGGTGGCGGGGTCAGCTGTTTCGCCCGCTGCCACACCGATGAGTTCCGAGCCGGAGAAGGCGTAGAACACTGCAAGTGCAGTGACGAGAACGCCGCTGAAACCGTTGGGGAAGAGACCGCTGGAGGTGTTGAAGTTCTCAAACATGAACGGGTGGCTGCCCGCCTCGCTGAGCGGGTGGATGCCGAACAGCGYCGCGCCACCAAGAACGATGAGGACCACGATGGCACCGACTTTGACGATGGCAAACCAGAACTCGGACTCGCCGAAGAACTTCGAGGAAACTGCGTTGAAGCCGAAGAGGACCGAGGCGAAGATGACGCACCAGACCCAGACGTCAACATCCGGGAACCAGCGCTGCATGAGGAGACCGGAGGCAGTGAACTCCGATCCGATGGCCACTGCCCAGCAGAGCCAGTAGAGCCAGGCCGTGGCGAACCCGGTGGCCGGCCCGATCGACCTCGCCGCGTAAATATGGAAGGCGCCTGAGACCGGATAAGCGATGGCAAGCTCGCCGAGGCAGGCCATCACCAGGTACACAACAAAGGCGCCGATCAGATAGGCGATGACCGCCCCGAGCGGTCCGGCTTGGGAAATGGTGTAGCCCGAGCTCAGGAACAGCCCTGAGCCGATCACCCCGCCCATGGCGATCATGACCAGATGGCGTGCCCCCATGGACCGCCGGAGCCCGGAGTCGGTCGACGGGGGAATCGTGGGCTGTGGGTCTAGCTGGACAGGTGACGAGGGTTCCATGGTTTCTCCCAGGTGAGTGGATAGGTCTGATGCGAAAGATGCGCACATCGCCCCGGCATGGGGGGACAGGGCGCCTCGGGCTGTGCAGTGGCGGTAGTGATGAAAGTAACACGAAAACGGCGCTTGGGTCATTAAAAACATTTCAACATGCTTATGTTGCACCTAAGTTACCTGGAGGCGCTGCTGCCGAATCGGCAGACAGATGGTCAGTTCGCCCTGTTTTTCGGTCACAATGACATGCACTGACGGACATGGAATGCGGTGAGCATTGGAGGACCGATGTAACTGACTGAAGGAGCACCATGACCACCTATGACATTGCGCTGATCGGCTTCGGCGGCGTCAACAGGACGCTGGCCGAACTGGTCGCAACACGCGGTGACACACTTCGTTCCGAGCTGGGCTTCGGCCTGCGTGTCGTGGCCATCACCGACCTGCGCCTCGGCTCGCTGGTCCAGCCCGAGGGGATCGACCTGGGCATCGCACTCAACTTGGACGGTGGAGGCGAAACCTTCGCCGCCCATGGCGGGTCCGCGGACACCAACAACGAATCAGTTATCCGTGACTGCACCGCCGACATCATCTGCGAGGCCACTTTCACGAATCCCGACGACGGCGAGCCAGCAGTTTCGCACGTACGCTGGGCCCTCGAATCCGGCAAGAGCGTCTGCACGACGAACAAGGGCCCGGTTGCCCTCCGCGGCGCCGAACTGACTGCCCTGGCCGAACAGAACGGCGTGCACTTCGAGTTCGAGGGTGCCGTCATGAGCGGCACTCCCGTCATCCGCCTGGCCAAGAAAATGTTCGCGGGGCTGAAGCTGAACGGGTTCGAAGGCATCCTCAACGGCACCAGCAACTATGTGCTCGGGCGGATGGAATCCGGACTGGACTTCGAAGAGGCCATCAGCGAGGCACAGGAACGCGGCTACGCCGAAGCCAATCCCGCAGCAGACATCGAGGGATACGACGTTCAGCTCAAGGTACTTATCCTCGCCAACGAGCTGCTCGACGGAGGCATCGAACTAAAGGACGTTCAGCGAGAGGGGATTTCGACTGTGACGCCGGAGAATATCCAGAAGGCAAYCCGCGAGGGACGCCGCTGGAAGCTCGTGGGTTCAGCGCGGCGGAACCCGGACGGGTCAGTGACCGCAGGCGTCTCCCCCGTAGCGCTCCCCCTCGGCCATGGGCTGGCCGGGGTTTCCGGCGCAACCAATGCCGTGTCCTTCGACACCGACCTTCTAGGCCCGGTAACCGTCTCCGGGCCGGGAGCCGGCCGTGTGGAGACCGCCTATGCCCTGCTCTCTGACATCATCGCAATGCACGCAGCCAGGACGGAAGTAGCCGCAAATGTCTGAATCCACGCTGTGCTCGACGGAAACGGCGCTGCCGCAGTTCCGCGACGTGTTGAGCCCCTACGACGGCAGAGTGGTCGGCGCGGTTTCGCTAACCGAGGCCACCGCCGGCAAAGCCGTGATCGAAACGGCCCGCGTCGGCGCCCGGAAGGCACGGGCACTGTCCCGCAACGCACGCGGGAAGATACTGGACGGCGCCGCAACGGAGATCGAGCAGCGCAACGAGGAGTTCGCGCAAACGATTGTGTCCGAGGCCGGGAAAACGATCCGCCAGGCACGGAAGGAAGTACTGCGCGCGGTCAACACGCTCCGCCTCTCGGCTGCCGAAGCACGCCGGAACGCCGGCGAAGTCATACCCTTTGACTCGTACGAGGGCTCAGAGGACCGCACCGGATGGTACTCCCGCGAACCACTGGGAATCATTGCCGCGATCACTCCTTTCAACGATCCCCTGAACCTGGTGGCACACAAGATCGGCCCGGCAATCGCCGGAGGAAACGCCGTGATTCTCAAACCCTCTGCACTGACTCCCCTATCAGCCCAGCTGCTCACGGACGCCCTCGTGAGCTCCGGGCTCCCGGAAGAGGCCCTCACGATTGTTCATGGCGACCGGGATGTGGCCGAAACTCTTATTCGGTCCCGGGACGTACGAATGGTGTCCTTCACCGGGGGGTTCTCCACTGGTGAGAGTATCGCCCGCACCGCGGGCCTGAAGAAGCTCTCCATGGATCTTGGCGGCAATGCAGCCGTGATAGTCCTGGACGACGCCCACATCGAGAACGCCGTGGAATCCTGCGTCTCCGGAGCGTTTTGGGCCGCAGGCCAGAATTGCGTGGGGGTGCAGCGGATCCTGGTAGCCGCCCCAGTGTACGGCGCTTTCCGGCAGCGTTTCCTGGCGGCAACGGCGCAGTTGGTTACCGGAGATCCATCGGATGAACGGACGGACGTCGGACCCATGATCAGCCCCACAGCATTACAGGAGCTCCAGACCAAGCTGGACGGGGCCCTCGACGACGGCGCTGTCCTGCTCTCAGGCAATATCACGGACGGCAATGTGCTTCAGCCGACCGTCCTGGAAGCCGTCCCGGCGGAAAGCAGCCTGTGGAGGGAGGAGGTCTTCGGCCCTGTGGTGATGCTTAGTAAATTCAACACCTTCGAAGAGGCCATCGACGTCGCCAATGCCATCGAGTTCAGCCTTCATGCAGGTATATTCACGGACTCCCTGGCCAAGGCCATGGACGCAGCCCGCCAGCTCGAGGCAGGCGGCGTCATGATCAATGATTCCTCTGACTACCGCTTCGACGGCATGCCGTTCGGCGGGGCCAAGTACGGGAGCATGGGCAGGGAAGGCGTCCATTTCGCGTATGAGGAGATGACCCAGCCCAAAGTCATCTGCATCAAGAACTGATCGAAATGGAGGGGCGCCGCCGGGTCCTGCGCCCCTCCAGCTCCCTCGGAGCGGCCCGCTGCTACGCCACACCCAAACTTCCACTCAGAGAACGGAAACCCATGACCACCCGCATCGAGACGGATTCGCTAGGGGACGTACCTGTACCGGCCACAGCCTACTGGGGAGCACACACCGCCCGGGCCTTGGAAAACTTCACCATCAGCGGGACACCTGTCTCCCGCCACCCGCATCTGGTGCGTTCCCTGGCCATGATCAAGAACGCTGCGGCGCAGGCCAACTGCGAACTTGGTATCCTCAACCCGCGGGAAGCCGCGGCGATCAATCATGCCGGGAAAGGTCAACCCGGTCATTCCGGAGGCCATGAATCAGATTGCCTTCGCTGTCGCCGGAGCTGACACTACGGTGACGATGGCTGCAGACAGACCGGGACACAGCTCAGTTACTGCTTGAATCCGCAGTGCTGCCCGTCAGAAGTGCGGACATGTCCGGGGCCTGATCACATTTACTCCGTGGCGCGGGCCCCTCCGGTTCCCCGCCTGATGTAGCTGGAAAGCGTCATGGCCGTCACCGTGTCCGTGACTCCGGGAATGGCCGCGATCTGCTCCCAGATCTCCTGAACCCTCTCCAGCGACCGTGCCTCGACCCTCACCAGAAGATCAAAGTCACCGCTCACTACATCGCACAGAACCACTTCCGGAATCGACCGCAACACGGAGATGACGTCCGCCCCCCGCACCCGGTCCTTCCGGTAAACCATCAGGAAGGCGGACACCGGGCCCTGGCCTGGAGGGCCGGCAACAATTGTGTACCCCTGGATGTACCCCTGCCGCTCCATCCGTTCGATCCGCTGGCGCACAGCATTCCTCGACAGGAGGACTTTGGTCGCCAGCTCTGCATGGCTCATGCGAGCGTTCTTCGTGAGCTCCGCAAGAATCCTCTGATCTATCTGATCAAGACTCACCCGATCCATGCCTACCCTTCACAGCAATAATCCTCCGGACCCAACCGGAACGGAACTAACTTCAAGACCGAAAGCCCTTGAAAAATGACACTTCTGCACCAGGCCCGGCCCTCTCTCACTGGCATTAGCTGCATCTTGTTCGACATGGACGGGACGCTCCTGGATTCAGCACCCGGCGTTACAGCAAGTGCTGCCCAAGCCTTGGCAGCGGTGGGCGCGCCAGTGCCCGCGATGGAAAAACTGCGCCGATTCGTCGGCCCGCCGATGATCGAATCCTTCAGAACAGTCTCACGACTGGACGAAAAAACCGCCCAAAAGGCCCTCCAACACTACCGCAATGCATACGCCGATCACGGGGCTGAACAGTCCAGCCCATACGACGGGATTATGGACCTGCTCAAACACCTGCACTTGGCCGGAATTCCATTGGCTGTCGCCACTTCCAAGGTGGAAGACCAGGCAAACAGGCTCGCACGAAGGTTTGGAATGAAGGGCTACTTCATCAACGTATGCGGTGCGTCGGACTCCGAGGGAAGAGCGAGCAAGGCTGAGGTCATCGCCGAATTGTTGCACCGGCTCCAGTCCGAAGGCGTGGACATCTCCAACCCCGCAATGGTCGGAGACCGAAGCTACGACGTTGCGGGAGCAGCCGAACACGGAATCCCTACGATATTCGCACTCTGGGGCTACGGGGAGGTCGAAGAAGGGTCGCATGCGGCCGCCGTTGCCCCCTCCCCCGCGGCCCTGCTGCCGTTGATCCTGAACAACAGCCTTCGGTCAGCCGCCCAGCATGACAGTCCCCCCGTGCGATGAGTCCACGAATGCGACCAGCAGGCATTCACAACCCGCCCTTTGCTAGAGACTGCGGTTGGCCCCAGATCTAATCCATTGCCTGAGGTTTGCCGCTTAAGCCGGCCCCCACCGCGACACCGTCAGCCCGCTCCCGCGGCGCGAGATATTCCATATTTGTGAATCGCAGCGATAAATGGCGGCGTTTTAGCAGCGGTAAATGTCGCCCCGCAGCCCTTGGTGGATCCTCGACCGGGCTGGGCGTGCTCATGTTCGACGGGGCGTCGCGGCGGGAGGCGGTCGGGGATGCCACGCTGGGCCCCGAGCACGAGGACTGCCTGCGAGTCAGTTCGCGCACCGATGGGTTTCCCGCGGCGCGCCCGATCTATACCCTGGAGACCGACTGACGGAAGGCTGGCGCCGTGCGGAAACTGATCTACGGCATGAATCTGACCCTGGACGGCTACATCGCCGCGGCCGGCGACGACCTCGGGTGGAGCGGGCCGAGCGACGAATTGTTCCAGTGGTGGCTCGACCAGGAGCGGGCGAGCGGCCTGTCGCTGTACGGGCGCAAGCTCTGGGAGACCATGAGCTCCTACTGGCCCACCGGCGACCAGCAGCCCAACGCCACCGCGGCGGAGATCGAGTTCGCGCGGAACTGGCGGGACACGCCGAAGGTGGTGTTCTCCTCGACGATCGACAGGGTCGACTGGAACACCCGCCTGGTCAGCGGCGACGCGATCGCCGAGATCACTCAC
>NZ_JBFUJJ010000064.1:0-9044 GCF_056401435.1 Arthrobacter sp. P4_F10 | reverse complement strand
CACGAACTGTTCGCTGAGCTTGCCGTTCATGACGTCGGCGCAGGCTTCCGCGATGGCCGCGGCGCGCTCGGCGTCGAGGAGCCCGAGTTCCTGGTTGGTGCGTGCGGCGGCGAGTTTCACGGCGGCCAGCCCGCGGACCAGGTGCATGTTGGAGGACAGCGGCTGGCCGGTAATGGGGAAGTTCTCCACGGCCCGGAGGGTGTGGACGCCCCAGTAGGCGTCGGCGGGAACATCCCGGTCGCCCAGGAGGTCGTGTTCGGAGCGGGTGTCCGGGGCGGTATGGGCGATAGTCATGGGGTCCTCACAGGGCTTCGTTGACGGGTTTGGACGGTAAAAATCTGGGGCCGGGGCAGGACTGAGTGACGCCGCAGCCGGCACAGTGGGCATGGTTGTTCCCGGCAAGGAGATCGCGCGGGGGTTGCGGCGATTGCAGCGGCAGGGGATGGTGAGTGAAATCCGGGGTTTAGGATCTAGCGCGTATGGCCGGCCCTGGAGTTTCCGCTTCCGGGGACGATGGTGCCCAGGGCGCATTCAACTCCGTGCAAATGCATTCTCATGGCCTGGGATGCCTCCTCGGCTGATCCACTCTCGATGGCAGCGAAAATGCGGGCGTGTTCCTGACCCGATTCCTTGCGCCGGTCAGCCACGAGGTTAAGGGTGTTTGATTGGTTAGCCATGGCGTCGCAGATGTCTGACAGGAATGATTCGAACACGCCATTGCCGCTGCACCGGGCGATGGTCACGTGGAATTCAGTGTTCAAAAGGACCCACTGCTGGAGATCGTCTTCCTCGGACATTTCCCGAAGGATTTCCCGAAGAGCCTCCAGGTCTTCGCTGCTGCGGCGTTGGGCGGCGAGGCCCGCGGCCGGCACTTCCACGTGGGGGCGGGCTTCAACGAGGGCGCTGGCCGAATATTTGCCGAGTTTGAGGTCCTGGGCCACCTTGTCAGCGATCACGAACGTGCCCTTACCCGTGTGGGTGGCCGTAAGTCCCAATGCGGTGCAGGAACGCAGCGCCTCCCTGACCATCGTGCGGCTCACACCGTACTGTTTGGCCAGCGATGCCTCCGAGTCGAGGCGGGTGCCGACAGGGATCTTGCCGCCCTCGATAGCACTGCGGAGGGATGCAAAGACCGCTTCAGCCGCGCCAACGCGTACGACTCGATCTTGCGCAGCTGTCCAGCTGTCCAACAGGTTCATACGAAGACTATGGCACTTGTCACACTGCCCGTCAAGGAAGTCCCGAAAATGACGAAATGGGGGCGGCCTTAGGCCAACTCACGAGGCATCCCAGTTCACACGACGAAGGCACTCCCGCGGTCATCGAAGAGACAGGGACCGCGCTCTTTGCTCTCCGTATCGATGTCGCTGCCGGACCGATTGCCGGGGCAATCCGTGTCCACTGGGACCTCAACACGTAGCCCTGTGACCGTGTCCAGGATCAGCAACGGTATGCCGGGGACCGGTGCGGGGAACGTGGCGACCACGGCCTCCCACCGTAGCGCCGATCGCGACGGGCAAGCTGGGTCGGGGACAAACAGATCAAACAACATTCCCGCCGCGAACTACTACACCCTGGATTTCCACGGCACCAAAGGAGCCCTGGCACCTGCACGTATGGAAGGAAAGCGGCGGCACGCTACATCTGCTGCTCCTCGGATCTGCACTCCGATCAGGCCGCTGCCTGCCTGATGTCCCTGTAGGGTTCGTAGTTGCTGGACACGGCGACGAGGCCCTTTCTCTGGCGCGGGGTTCGACCTTGAACCACGGATCGCCCAGGCCGATGCCCAGAGCCTTGGCCTCGGGGGAGCGGTGACGGCGCAGCTGTAATCGCACGACAGCACGATCAACGGCCCGCCCTGCAGCGCGGGGTTGAAGGGACGCTCGGCCGAGGCATATTAGCAGTTCACGTCCGCATGCGGGATCTCCTGCATGCGCCGCATCGTTGCCGGCCTGGACACGGCAAGCGCCCTCGCCTGGGCACGGACGATGTCCCTGGCTGGCATTCCGGCGGCACGATCGCGGAGCCACTCCGTTCGACCTCGCCAGACTGTATGAGGTCTGATGCTGCCGCGGCGGATCGCCACCGGGGTCCAACCCCCCGGACCAGGAAGCCAGTGCTGATGGACGGCGCCCGACTCTGGCGTCCTCGGTCTGCATGAGGTCTGCGGTCCCGCGTGAGTTGCCTCGTCGTGCGGGGCAACTCAGGGCCTTTGGCGCACGGTTTGCGGGGAAATTTGCGGACCTTGACGGCTTGCCTCGAGCTTGGGATGGTGGAAGTCGGATCGAGGAGGCGGGCACCATGCAAGAGAAAAGCTGGTCGGTGAACATCGTTATCGACGAACATGAAAACCAAACGCGGGCCACGGCGCGATTGAGGGCCGGGAACCGGGCGGAACTGGAGGGTGTCGGGTGGGCCAGGCTGAATCCGGTGGACTCTGATGTCCCGGAGATCGGGGACGAGTTGGCGACCGCACGCGCCCTGGCGGAGTTGGCGCATCAGCTGATCGAAGTCACCGCGGCCGACATCGAGAAAATTACCAAAGAACCTGCACATCTCCGTCCTTAGCCCTGCCATGCCGAGCGTGAGTCCTGCCGGCCGGCTGGAATCCCCGCGCTGAGCTCGGCGGCGCACTCGGTATCATGACCGCCGGAGCCTTGTTGTTCCCGGTAGGCACCTTGTCAGCGAAGTCTTCCCGCGCCCGGCCTGGATCTGCTTCCCACCCCGGTTGCTCCGGGTCGCTCTGGAGGCGCTTCCCGCCCGCCCACCAATAGGTTGTCCCCGGGACTGGGCTCTGCACGATCCTTAGGTGTAATTCCCGCAGACGTCGTTAGGACGCACGACGTTGCGGAAAGGCAATGCGGTCAAGGTCGTTCGCGGCAACCACCCTGGCTTGACCGGCGCGACCCCGGGCCTGCTCGGCGAGAGGGGCAACGTCCCCGTAGCGCGAAGAAAAGTGGGTRAGGACGAGAGTCCCCGCGCCCGCCGATGCGGCCAGCTCGCCCGCCTGCCCCGCTGTGAGATGGCGGAACTGCGAGGCGAGCTCGGCGTCGTCGTCGCTGAATGTGCACTCCGTGACGAGCAGGTCAGCGCCCTCCGCCAGTTCCTCCGCGCCCTGGCAGGGCGCGGTATCCATGACGAAGGCGAAGCGTTGACCGGGACGCGGCTCGCTTACCTCCTCCAGACTCACGCCGCCCAGGTTTCCTTGGCGCATTAGGCGGCCGACGTCGGATCCCGCAATCCCGACTGCCGCGAGCCGGTCAGGAAGGAGTGTGCGCGCGTCGGGTTGCACAAACCGATAGCCATAGGCCTCGATGCGGTGATTCAGCGCCCGGACCTCCAGGCCCGGGGCGATCGGCTCTGAAGTCCTTTGGCGGGGGCCCTCGTGTTCGCCGCCCCCGTAGCCCCCATGTGGATGCAGCCGAAGATCTATGCCCGAGGACGCGACGGACACGAGAGCTCGGACGGTGTCCTCCCCGGAGGCAGGATAGTGCAGGTGGACGGGGTGGTTGACCTTGTCAAGGGCCATGCGGGAAAGGACGCCGGGCAGACCGTAGCAGTGGTCGCCGTGCACGTGCGTGAGGCAGATGCGCGTGATCTGGGAGACGGTAACTCCGGCGTGGATCATCTGCCGCTGCGTACCCTCTCCGGGGTCGAAGAGGAAGTCCTCGCCATCCCACCGCAGCATGTACCCGTTTTGGTTTCGGGTGCGGGTCGGGACCTGCGAGGCGGTGCCGAGGACAACGAACTCACGCATGAAGTCCAGTGTGCCACTCGATGGCGACAACGGGATGGGACTCCGGCATGTTGGGCGCCCTGGTCCCTCCACTCGGTCTGGTTGCGACGCCGCGACCAACACCTGGACAACCTGTGGGCAATGGCCGGCGGCATCATCGACGGACTGCTGGCCGGTTCCACCCCCGGCGGGGCGGTCGAGGTCGACGGGCACCGCGACATCGGCTCGAAGCTTCCGGTGAACTTCTTCCCCGAGGCTTCCGGCATTTCCAAGGAGGGCCGCGAAAACCTGGTGCCCTATGCCGACCACACCTTCAACGCGCTGGGTCCTGACAACGAGCTGGTGGAGCAGGGCAGGTGCAAGGCCGCCGAATACACCGAGTGGGCCACCGCCAAGTGCCAGCGCGACGCCTTGAAGTCCAGCGATGTCACCATCGGCGGCAGCACAATCCCCGAAGCCAGCAGGGTCATGCTGTGCTTCGCGGCGGCAAACCGCGATCCGCGCCGCTGGGAAACCCCGACGAGTTCGACCTCTCCCGCGACCCGTCCGGACACCTGTCCTTCGGCATGGGCATCAACCGGTGCGTGGGCCAGCACGCAGCCCGCCTCCAGGCGGCGTCATTGCTGGAACAACTGGTGCCCCGGATCAAGAGCATCGAACTGGCCTCGGCGATCGAACGCCACTACAACAACACCCTACGTGGCTGGGACTCTGTGCCCCTGCGGTTGACGCTCGCCTAGGCCACGGACATGCAGGGCCACCCTAATCGATCAGGCATGCCCTATTGGCCCTAGGCGCCCGGCCGTCCGGCGGCCCCTCCGGGCGAAACAAACTGTCGCCCCCCTTCTTGTGGGGAACGCACAAAATCCTGCAATCAGCCGGAAACTACTGTCGCCGGTGAGGCATATCCACGAAACCCAGCGAAAAGGACAATCAATGACGATTCAGGCACCTCCCACGGCCACGAGCTATGCAATTCTCGATACTGCCCGCCGGCAGGTCTTCGACGACGGCATCGGCCTCTCCGAGGCTCAACTTGTCGAAATCCTCCGACTGCCGGACGAAGCCCTGCCCGCCGCGCTGCAACTGGCCCACGACGTACGGCTGAAGCACTGCGGCGAGGACGTCGAGGTGGAAGGCATCATCTCCATCAAGACCGGAGGCTGCCCCGAGGACTGTCACTTCTGCAGCCAGTCCGGCCTGTTCGACTCGCCCGTCCGCGGCGTCTGGCTGGACATCCCGGAGCTGGTCAAAGCCGCGAAGGAGACCGCGGCTACCGGTGCCACCGAGTTCTGCATCGTCGCCGCCGTCCGCGGCCCGGACATCAAGCTGATGAACCAGATCAAATTCGCGATCGACCGCATCAACGAAGAAGTGGAGATCAACATCGCCTGCTCCCTGGGCATGCTGACCCAGCGCCAGGTGGACCAGCTCGCCGAATGGGGCGTGCACCGCTACAACCACAACCTCGAAACCGCCCGCAGCTACTTCCCCGAAGTCGTCACCACGCACACCTACGAAGAACGCCTCGAAACCTGCGCCATGGTCAAGGCCGCCGGCATGGAACTCTGCTGCGGGGCGTTGATCGGCATGGGAGAAACCCTCGAACAGCGGGCCGAACTCGCCGCCCAGCTCGCAGCCCTGGAACCCCACGAGGTCCCGCTGAACTTCCTGAACCCCCGGCCCGGGACACCGCTGGAAAACCAGAGCCTCATGGACGGCAAGGACGCCCTCCGCGCCATTGCCGCCTTCCGACTCGCCATGCCCCGCACCGTGCTCCGCTACGCCGGCGGCCGGGAACTGACCCTCGGTGACCTCGGCACCCGCGAGGGCCTGATGGGCGGCATCAACGCCGTCATCGTCGGCAACTACCTCACCACCCTGGGCCGCCCCGCCACCGCCGACCTTAACCTCCTGGTGGAACTGAACATGCCCATCAAGGAACTCCAGAAGACACTGTGAACCGGGTATCAACGAGCCCAACCATCGGCTCTAATATCGCGGTTTCGGCAGACTCAACCACCAGCTCGGCCACCGCTGAGTTTTGCGGGCACTGCGGCGGGATGTACGCCGGTGGTGCGCTGCCGCCGTCGTACGCTCACCGACAGTGCGAGGAACTGCTGCAGCTGGAACCGCCGCGCTACTGCGCCGCCTGCCGGCGCCGCATGAAAGTACAGGTCACACCGCTGGGCTGGTCAGCAGAATGCTCCCGCCACGGGGTGCTCGCACCATGACGCCCGGTTCAATGACGCAGGATTCCGCGCAGACGGGCCTGATCCAGCGGGACCGCGCACGGTTGTGGCACCCCTACGCACCAGCCTCCCCGAAACTTCCATTGTGGGAGGTCGAAGCGGCCGACGGCGTGCGGCTGCAGCTTCGGGGCGAGGACGGCACACGCCATGAGGTTGTTGACGCAATGTCCTCCTGGTGGTCCGCAATCCACGGCTACCGCCACCCGGTGCTCGACGCCGCCGCACGGCGGCAACTGGAGAGTTTCAGCCACGTGATGTTCGGCGGGYTCACACACGCCCCGGCCGTGGAACTCGCCGAGCGGCTGGTGGACCTGGCGCCGGCGGCACCCGGGAGGCCGGGATTAGAGCGGGTGTTCCTCGCTGACTCGGGTTCGGTGTCCGTGGAAGTGGCGCTGAAGCTGGCGGTCCAGTTCCAGACCGCTCTAGGACAGTCTCAGAGGCAGCGGTTCCTGAGCATCCGCGGCGGTTATCACGGGGACACGTTCGCGGCGATGGGAGTCTGTGACCCCGTAGAAGGCATGCACTCCGCATTCCCGGGTTTGCTCGGCGGCAACGTCTTTGCGCCGCGTCCGCCAGCTGCGGCTTTCGCCACGCCGGAAAGCATACGGGCATGGGTCTCGGAGTTCGAAGAGATCGCGGCCGCAAATTCCGGGGAGCTGGCCGCGATCATCGTCGAACCGGTCCTCCAGGGTGCCGGCGGCATGCATGCCTACCCGGCCGAATGCCTGACGGTGCTCCGGCAGGTGGCGGACCGGCATGGGCTGCTGCTCATCTTCGATGAGATCGCCACCGGTTTTGGGCGGACCGGCGAACTGTTCGCGGCCAATCATGCCGGCGTCGTGCCGGAAATCATGTGTGTGGGCAAAGCCCTGACCGGCGGATACCTGACCCTCGCCGCCATGCTCTGCACCGACGACGTGGCCGCGACAGTTTCCGGCGGCCAGGCCGGGGCGCTGCTGCATGGCCCCACGTTCATGGGCAACCCGCTGGCCTGCGCTGTTGCCAATGCCAGCCTTGGCATCATCGCCAACGGCGGCTGGCGAGCCGACGTTGGCCGGATCAACGCTGGCCTGGCGTCCGGGCTGGCCCCGGCTTTGGAACTGGACTGCGTCCGGGACGTCCGCACCATCGGAGCGGTGGGGGTCATCGAACTGCAGGACGGCGTGGACGTCACCGCGGTCAGCGCCGCAGCCATCCGGCACGGCGTCTGGGTCCGGCCGTTCCGGAACCTCGTCTACACCATGCCGCCATACATCAGCACCGCGGCGGACGTTGAGCAGATCACCACGGGCATGACGGCCGCCGTCACCGAAGTCCACGAATGCCTCCCGGCACAGTCCAGGGGGCTGGGATGAGCGTCTCGATGATCAAGTGGCTGGACCGGCAGGCTGAAGTCCGGAACCGCCGGGGCCTGGTCCGCCGACCGCGCCCCCGTGCCGCCGACGAACAGTTCATCGACCTGGCCAGCAACGACTACCTGGGGCTCGCCGCCGACCCGCGGGTCATCGAGGCAGCGGCGGCGGCCGTCCGGCAGTGGGGTGCGGGTGCAACCTCCTCGAGGCTGGTCGCCGGAACCACGCGGCTGCACCTGGACCTCGAGCGGGAACTGGCCATGCTCGCCGGGATGGAATCGGCGCTGGTGTTCTCCTCCGGGTATCTGGCCAACATCGGTGTGATCACTGCGCTGGGCGGCCCCGGGACCCTGATCGTCGCGGATGAGCACTGCCATGCCTCGATGATCGACGGTTTCCGGCTCAGCCGCTCCCGCACCGAATCGTTTACGCACAACAGCGTGGAGGAAGCCGGCCGCCTGCTGGCCGGCCGGTCGGAGCCGCGCGCACTCATCGCCGTCGAATCCGTCTACAGCGTCCTCGGCGACGAAGCACCGCTCGTTGACCTGCTGACCCTGGCCGAGGAATACGACGCCGTGCTGCTCATCGACGAGGCACACAGCCTCGGAGTCACCGGCACCGGCACCTTCCAGGGCCGCGGTTCGGTGGCCGGGACAGCTCTCGCGGGGCATCCGAACGTGATCGTGACGGCGACATTGTCCAAGGCCGTGGGCAGCCAGGGCGGAGCGGTCCTGGGATCCGCGTTGCTGCGGGAACACCTCGTCAACCGGGCAAGGAGCTTCATCTTCGACACCGGTCTGGCGCCCGCCTCCGCCGCAGCGGCCCTCGCCGCAGTTCGGATCATCCGCGATGAGCCCTGGCGGGCCGGATGCGTCCGAACCAACGCTGCGGCGCTTGCCGCCGGGCTCGCCCCTGCCCTGTCCGCCCGCGGCGCAGCCCTCGACCGGACAGCTGGGGCCGTCCAGTCGGTCGCCATGCCGTCCGCCGAATCCGCCCTGACAGCGGCGGATGCCGCGTGGGCCGCCGGCGTCCGGATCGGCTGCTTCCGTCCGCCGTCCGTTCCGGACGGGACTTCGCGGCTGCGGCTCACCGCCCGAGCCACCCTGACACCCGAGCACATCGACGACAGCTGCGCAGTGCTGCGCCGCATTTTGGAGGAACTTCCATGAACCTGCCCGGCATTATCCTGGTCACCGGAACGGACACCGGCGTCGGCAAGACCATCACGACCGCGGCCCTCGCCGCCGCCCTGATGGTAGCGGGGCGCAGCGTCGCGGTGTACAAACCGTGCCAGTCGGGAGCCGCTGCCGGCGATTCCGACGTGGCCGAGATTGTCCGGCTCGCCGGCGCCGTGACGGCGGAATCCGGCGTTGTCCTGAAGGAGCCGCTGGCGCCCGCCGCCGCTGCCGCTGTCGACGGTGCGCCGCTCCCGCGGCTGGCAGTCCACGCCGGGAGGGTCCGCGAGCTCGCCGGCTCCCATGACCACGTTCTGGTTGAGGGCGCAGGCGGACTCCTGGTGGAACTGGATTCCGACGGCAGCACGCTCGCCGACCTGGGCTCGCTCCTGGCGGCGGCGTTTGTGCTCGTCGCCCGGCCGGCCCTCGGCACCCTGAACCACACCGCGCTGACCCTCGAAGCGCTGGCCGCGCGGGATCTTCGGGTCCTTGGCCTGGTGCTCGGGAGCTGGCCGTCCGCCCCTGAGTT
>NZ_JBFUJJ010000063.1:0-9188 GCF_056401435.1 Arthrobacter sp. P4_F10 | reverse complement strand
GAACCAAGGAGAAACTCCAATGTCCACGCATACCCCGACCGTTGCGGGTACGCCGACCAGCCGCCGGCCCCTCAACATCATCGACCAGGCCCGCTCCTCCGGCTGGGCCCGGGAGCTTGCGCTGCTGCCCGCCATCATCGTGGCCATGGTCATCGGCGCCTTCCTGTCGCCCCAGTTCCTCACAGCGAACAACCTACTCAACAACGTCCTTGTGACCTCCGCTGTGCTCGGGATCGTAGTGATCGCTGAAAGCATCATCCTGATCTCTGGATACTTCGATCTCTCCCTCGAATCCGTCGTGGGCCTGGCCCCGATGCTTGCCGTGTGGCTGGTCCTGCCCGCCGCGGTCGGAGGCTCCGGATGGGGATGGTCACCCTGGGCCGCGTTCGCGGCGATGCTCGCGCTTTCCATCGTGGTGGGATTGATCAACGGTTTCCTAGTAGGAAAACTAAAGCTGAACGCCTTCATCGTCACGCTGGCCATGCTCACCCTGCTCCGCGGCCTGACCATGGGCCTGTCCGGCGGCAAAACCCTCTCGGGGCTGCCCCCCGAATTCCTGGCGCTGGGCAACACCAAGTGGCTGGGCATCTCGATTCAGATCTGGCTCTTCGTGATCTTCCTGGTCGCCGCCGCAGTATTCATGCGCAGCCACCCGGTCGGCCGTAAGCTCTACGCCATGGGCGGCAACAACGCCGCCGCCGCAGCCGCAGGCATCAAAACACTACGCCTTACCATCGGCGTCTTCGTCGCCGGCGCGGTCATCGCCGCGTTCGCCGGCCTCATGCTCACCGGCCGTATCGCCTCCGTGACCGCCAACCAGGGCGACGGCCTCATCTTCACCGTCTTCGCAGCGGCTGTCATCGGTGGCATCAGCCTCAACGGTGGCAAGGGCTCCATGATCGGCGCACTCAGTGGCGTGCTGCTGCTGGGCATCATCCAGAACATCCTCGTCCTGTCCCAGGTGCCCTCGTTCTGGATCCAGGCCATCTACGGTCTGATCATCCTCAGCGCCCTGATCTTCAACTACCTGGCCGGTTCCCGGCGCACCCGCCGCGTCGTCTAACCAATCCCGCCACTTCTGAAAGCAAGGAGCACACACCGTGAGTTCACCATCCTTTGACGGAAAGGTCGCCATCGTCACCGGCGCGGCCAGCGGCATTGGCCACGCCACAGCACTGGCACTTGCCGCACAGGGTGCGACCGTCTACGGAGCCGACATAGCCGCCTCCGCCGGCGACGCAGCTGACGGGGCCATCCAGTGGCGGCGCCTCGACGTCGCCGAAGAAGACGGCTGGAAGGCACTCACGGAAGAAGTGCTCCAGGCCCACGGCCGCATCGACGTCCTGGTCAACAACGCAGGCCTGGTCGGATCGTACGAATCGATCACGGATATCGACATCCAGGACTGGCACCGGATCATCTCCATCAACCAGACCGGTGTCTTCCTGGGAATGCGCTCCGTCGCACCGGCCATGCTGGCGCAGGAATCCGGATCCATCGTGAATGTCTCGTCCATCTGGGGACTTGTTGGAGCAGCTGGCGTCGCCGCATACCAGGCATCCAAGGGTGCCGTGACCATGATGACGAAGAACGCCTCCGCCACGTGGGCAGCGCAGGGGATCCGCGTGAACTCGGTCCACCCCGGGCTGATTACAACACCCTTGACGGAAAACCAGGATCAGGCGATTTCCGATGAGCTGATCGCCAAGACCCCCATGCACAGGGCAGGAAAGGCCAGCGAAGTCGCCGATGCGATCGTCTATCTCGCCTCCGACAGGGCCTCGTACATCACCGGCGCGCAACTCGTTGTCGACGGCGGATTCACCAGCATCTGAGCCCCACTTACCAGCCGCCCCAGCTCCAAGGAAGGAACAGCACCATGAGCACGGACCTCGGCCCCGGAACACTGACTGCCGCTGTTATCGACAGTTTCCGCAATACGCCGGATGACCGGCTTCGGACCATCCTGACCAGCCTCACCACCCACCTTCACAACTTCGTCAGGCAGATTGAACCGACGATCGAAGAATGGGAAACCGCCATCAACTTCCTGACCGCCACAGGCCAGAAGTGCGACTCCGTCCGACAGGAGTTCATCCTCCTCTCCGACGTGCTGGGCGTGTCCATGATGGTGGAAACCCTCAATGACGCCGAAACTCCGGACGCCACCGACTCCACTGTCCTGGGCCCCTTCCACATGGTCGAATCCCCAAAGCGTGAACTTGGCGAGAACGCCTCCCCGGAAAGCGAAGGAGACATCTGCCTGGTCAGGGGGCGCATCCTCTCCGTCACCGGTGAGCCCGTCCCCAATGCCGCCATCGACATCTGGCAGGCAAACACCAAGGGCTTCTACGACGTTCAGCAACCCGGCATCCAAAGCATCGGCAACGGCCGCGGCCTGTTCACGTCCAACGCCGCCGGAGAGTTCTACTTCCGCAGCGTCATCCCCAGCTATTACCCGATCCCGACCGACGGCCCTGTCGGGGACCTGCTGCACGCGACTGCCCGGCACCCGAACAGGCCGGCGCACATCCACTTCATCGTGGGCGCGCCGGGTTTCCGGGAACTGACGACGCACATTTTTGTTAGCGGGAGCGACTACATCGATTCCGACGCCGTTTTCGCCGTGAAGCAGAGCCTGATCGCCGAATTCGTGCCCAACACCTCAGAGGCCGACGCAGCCCGCTACGGTCTCACCCCACCGTTTATGGAGGCAGTGATCGACATTGTCATCCACCCCGAGCTCGTCGACCCGGACATGATCCACACCGCCGTGATGTCCCCGTCCACTGCACGGATTATCGAAGCACAGGAGAACACCCGATGAAGGATTTTCAGTACCAGGCACTTCCGATGCGCGTCCGTTTCGGAGCCGGCTCACTTGCCTCACTTAACGACGAAGTCGTCAACCTTGGCCTCAAGCGTGTCCTGGTCCTGGCTACACCCTTCCAAGCGGATATGGCCGAAAGGGTTTCTCAACAGCTGGGCGAGCTCAGCGCCGGCGTGCACGCCGAAGCTGAAATGCATGTGCCCATCGAATCCGCCCACAAAGCGCGTGAAGTAGCTGCCGCTGCCCAGGCCGACGGTTACGTTGCGGTCGGCGGCGGGTCCACAACCGGCCTGGGCAAGGCCATCGCGCTTGAGTTCGGCCAGCCCATCATTGCCGTACCCACAACCTACGCCGGCTCCGAAATGACGCCCGTATGGGGCCTGACCGCCGACGGGGAGAAAAAGACCGGACGCGACTCCAAGGTCCTGCCCACCAGCGTCATCTACGACCCCGAACTCACCGTTTCCCTCCCGGTGAGCATGTCGGTCACCAGCGGATTCAACGCCATCGCCCACGCTGTCGAAGCGCTGTACGCACCGGACGGTTCGCCCATCATCTCCCTGATGGCCGAGGAGGGCACCCGTGCCCTCCTCGAAGCGATGCCAAAGATCGTGGAAGACCCATCCAACATCGACGCCCGCTCCGATGCGCTGTACGGCGCGTGGCTCTGCGGGGCCACCCTCGGCGCGACTACGATGTCGCTGCACCACAAGCTGTGCCACACACTCGGCGGGACCTTCAACCTTCCCCACGCCGAAACCCACACTGTCGTACTGCCCTACGCCCTGGCCTACAACGCCCAGCACGCCCCCCAAGCGGTCGCGGCCCTGCAGCGCGCCACCGGGGCAGAAAACCCGGCGGCCCACTTCAAGAAGCTGAGCGTGGCCCTCGGCGCACCCTCGTCCCTGGCTGAACTGGGCCTGAAGGAATCCGACGTCGAAAAGATCGTCGAAATCGCCACAAAGAACCCTTACGCCAACCCGCGGGAAGTGACCCCCGAGGGCATCCGGGAACTCGTCACGGCCGCCCTTCACGGCAGCGACGTCTAAGCAACGTCCTCGTTCCTCCCAGTTGCCTGAACCCACAGAAAGAACACAACATGTCTGAGACCGTCAACGAAGTGCGTACGGCGCCCGCGGCACCTCCGCCGGGGACCGTCCCGGCCGTCCTGGTCCGCCAAGACGCCGGCGGCACCATCACAGTCGAACCCGGCACTGCAGCCATCACTGCGCCCAAACCCGCYGAGCTCCTTGTACGGCCCGCTTACGTGGGGGTGTGCGGCACTGATATCGAAATCCTGCACGGCAGCATGCCGGAGACCTTCAAGATCAATTACCCGCACGTCTTGGGCCATGAATGGTCAGGCATTGTCGTGGAGGTTGGCGCCGGCGTTGAAGGGTTTCATCGGGGGGACCGGGTCCTTGGGCACGGACACCTGGGCGGCAACGACTGGTTCGGGGTCACCCACGATGGAGCCGCAGCTGAACTGTTCACCGTCCCGGCCGATATGTGCTTCCACATCCCTGACGAGGTGGACATGCTCACGGCTGCAGTTATTGAACCTTTCGCCTGCGTGTTGAATGGGCTGACCAAGATTGGCGGCATCAGTGCCGCCGATACCGTCCATGTGCACGGGCTCGGAGCCATCGGCCTGAATGCAGTGATCCAGGCTGTTACCGCCGGCGCCCAGGTAGTCGCGTTCGATCCCAGCCCGCTGCGGCGTGAGATGGCGATCAGACTGGGAGCCAAGGCCGCAGTGAACCCGTTGGAGGAGACTGTCGCTACCGCAGCCGCGGAACAGGCAGTCGGCCGACCGTTTGCTGACGTGGTCATCGAAGCCTCCGGAAATTCCGCTGCGCAGGCGGCTGCCCTTGAGAGCGCCGACCTCAATGGTCGGGTTCTGCTGATGGGTGTTTCCACTCCAAAATTCGCGCCTGCTCGCCTGGGCCTGGTGCAGGAACGAAACCTCTTGATTACCAGCTCCACCGGGGCGCCGGTAGCAGTATGGCCCGCAGCAATCCGGTACGTGGCAAACACCCGCCTCAATCTCGGTGAGATCGTCTCCACCGTCGTCCCGTTCTCCCGCGGAGACGAAGCCCTCCAAAGGGCACAGGACTCAAGCCGGGAAACGAAGGTCATGCTTGCCCCGGATGCCACCAACGCCGACGGCGTGGCCGCCTCCTCAACCCACAAAGCCAACTAACAAAGGACGAACGTGAACGACACGAACATCATTCAGAACCGGGACCTCCTGGCCTCCTGCTGGACCTGGGCAGGCAACGCCGCCCCGCTTCGGGGCGATGAGACGAGCCCTATCGACGTGCGCACCCGGGTTGAGGCTGCCGCCAAGGCAGGCTGGAAGGGACTGGGCTTTATCCACGCCGACCTTCCGGAGATTGAAAAGACCATTGGTCTCAAGGGGCTCCGCCAGCTGCTGGACGACAACGGCATCGTCCACGTCGAGATGGAATTCCTCGCGGACTGGTGGAAGACCGGCCCCGAACGCGAAGAATCCGATCGCTGGCGTAAGGTCCTGTTCAACGCTGCAGAGATACTCGGCGTCAAGACCATCAAGATCGGCGCCGAACTGGCCCTCGAAGGTGAGCCGGCGCCTGTCGATGAAACCGCGTTCCACCAGGAATTCGACCGGCTCGCCACTCAGGCCGGGGAAGTGGGCACGCGCGTCGCTTTGGAGCCCATGCCGATGAACAACCTCAAGACGATCGAAATCGGCGCGAAGTTCATCAGCGAGGTCAACAACCCGCACGGCGGGCTCACCGTCGATACCTGGCACACCAGCCGCGGCGGCACCCGCTACGAAGACCTGGCCGCGATCCTGCCCATGGACAAAGTCTTCATCGTCGAAATCGATGATGCCCGCAAAAACGTCGTCGGTTCGCTGTGGGAAGACACCATCAATGAGCGGCTTTACCCTGGCGAGGGCGATCTGGACACCGTCAGCTTCGTCAAGGCCATCTACGAAGCCGGCTGGCGGGGTCACTGGGGCGTGGAAATACTCGCGGAATCACACCGCATCCTGCCCTTGGACCAGGCCCTGGCCCGCGCCCATGACACGGCGGCGGCAACACTCGAGGCAGCATCCCAGCTGATCGCCGCAGAACAGTCGGAAAAGGTCTGAAGCGGCTGACCTTCCGTTAGCCCTGGCCCACGCGCTGACCGAAAGAGGCAGCGCGTGGGCCAGCCACGACAAGCACTCTAAAGAAGCGGGACACTATGAGCGCACCAGCCCCCGAGGCACGATCGGACGCTGCCATACAGCTTGGCACGCGGCTCCGGGACGCCCGGCAAAGTACCAGGCTGTCCCTGCGCGAACTTGCGCGGCGCGTGGACGTCTCCGCCAGCCTCGTTTCGCAAATCGAGCTTGGCCGCACTTCACCGTCTGTCGGAACCCTTTACGCTCTCGTATCAGAACTGGGCCTCTCCCTCGATGAGCTCATGCAGGACGGGGCCCTGTTGACTTTTCCGCCCCCAGGTACCAATCTCCGGGTTGTTGACACCGCAGCCGCAACCGGGGACGCGGGCACCAGGTCCGCGGAGGACCACAACATGATCGCCCCTGCGATGGCCTCTACAGCGGCCGCCCCACTCCCGGGACTACTTGAAGCGAAGGACCGTCCAAAACTCCGCGTCGACGGTGTCCTCTGGGAGCGACTGACCGCCGAGAACGACCCCAGCGTGGAACTGCTCCGCGTTACCTACCGAAGCGGCACAGAATCCTGCCCGCCCGACAACCTCATGCGGCACGGGGGGCACGAGTACTTCCACATCCTTGAAGGAAGACTCCAGGTGGAGACCGGGCCCTCATCAGGAACGCTTAACGCCGGGGACAGCATCAATTTCAAATCTTCCGTCCCTCACCGGCTTAGCAACCCATTCACTGAAGACTGCATTGCCATTTGGGTGGTGGTCGGCCGGCGATGCCAGGGCCCGGACAACTCTGTCTCGCCGGTCGCATAAGCCCGGGCGGACACTGTCCGTCCGCAGCGGAAATGCATGCGTTGGCTCTGCCTGCGTACAGCCGAAAATCGGCAGCTGAAAAAGAGAGTGACCACGTGCATTCACGGATTATGGAACGGAGTCCCAGTTGAATTCGTCATCCACTCGCTGCCGTTGGCGAGGACCTGCAGGTGAGGCGCAACCAAGCACTGCGACCACTCCTGTCCATTGGACCGAACTAAGCCCGGGCGACCTTGTATTGCTCCTGTCCGGGAAGACTTCGCACACCGGAACTGTCGACACCGTATCCGCTGACGGCGAGTACCTCTGGCTGCTCCTGAGCGACGGTACGGGCCGCCGATTGTTTACCAAAGCCGAGGTTCACAAAACGTACGTTGATCCGATCGACCTGGCCCAGCGCTCAGGACCAGCTCATTGAGCTCACTCATTTCACCTCGGAGGACGATGATAATGCTGCTCAACCTTGTTTCGGTTCTTGTCGATGGGGCTGGTTACGGAAGCGACGGCAGCGCGTCGTCCCATGACCCTGAGGATGCGGGGTTCCCCCAGGGAGTCCTTGCTTCATTTCCTTGGGAAGGCTGGTGGCAGGAGGAGCCGACGCCTGGCGCGAACTCGCGCCCTGCCACACGGACTGAAATCAACTCCTCACAGAAGAAGGCACCTCGTAGGGCAAGCCCCAGGTCAACCCTTAACCGAAGCTTGTCCCAAGAATCGATAGGAGACATCCCGTTGGAAGCGCTCGTAGTAGGACTCCTGGGAATCACCCACCCCCACGCCTCCGCCCGGGTTCGTGCCCTCCGCGAGATCGAAGGAGTCGAAGTGGTGGCCGCCGCAGACGACGATCCGCGGCTGCAGTACTTCACCGACAAGTACGACATGGAGCCGCGCGATATCGACGGAGTRCTCCAGGACGGGCTCATCAACGCAGTCATGGTCCATTCCGAGAGCAAGGACATGGTTCCCCACGCCCTGCGGGCCCTCGCCGCGGGAAAGTCTGTAGTAGTGGAAAAGCCTGGCGGCGCAACCGTCGATGACCTGATGCAGCTGGCCGAGGCGGAAGCCCAGGCCACGCCGGGATTGGTAGTCCAAGTCGGCTACAACGTTCGCCTGGCGCAGTCGATCACCCGGGCAAAGGAACTTATCGACACCGGAACCATTGGAGATGTGGTCAGTGTGTCCGCCAGAGGCGCCGCTCTAGCTGGTGAGCACCTCACCGCACACCTCAACCAGCCGGCGGACATGGGCGGGGCGCTGTGGATCATCGGATGCCATATGCTCGACTCCCTGGTCAGCATGTTTGGTGTCCCTGAGTCCGTCAACGCACGCGTTCGCAAGTCCGAGAAGCTGTCAGACGCGTCGAGCCGCGAGGATTCGGCAGCTGTACTGCTGAATTACCCGGACATGTCCGCTGCCTTCAGCTTCGACAGCCACGACCGCCTCGAGTGGTTTGAAAGCTCGCGCATATCCGWCCACGGCACCGCCGGAATGGTCGAAATCGGCGTCCTTCCCCAAAAGCTGAAGGTTTACGTGGAGAAGGAGCGGGCAGGCTGGCCGGCCGGCTGGACGGAATGGACGCAAAGCTACTTCACTCCGCCGTTCGCCCGCACCGATGCGAACAAGTTTTCCGAACTGCCCGAGTTGGAGAACATCAGCAATTTCCGCGCCGAAATGCGTGCATGGGTCGAGAGCATCCGCTACGGCGGGCACGTCGTCGCACCGCTTGCGGATGCCCTGGCCGTGGCACGGATTATTGACGCCTGCTACCGATCGGAGAAAGAGCAGGGAGCATCGGTTCAGGTGGACCCGGCATAAACGCCGATAACGGATCTTCTGGCCGCCGCGCCAGCGGCGCCTGATGCTGCGGTTGACCGGATTTCCGTTCCGGACGGCTCCTGGCGCAGAATACAGAACAGCTGCCCCCCGGATTGGGGAGCGGGGCCGCAATCCCTTGAAGTGGGCAATTTGGCGTGTGTACAAAGTACACACTTTGGGCTTCGGACTGGGTCGTACTGGGGCCGGATCGGGCCGGATTCCGCATGTTTCCGGGGGAGTCCCGTGTTTGCGAGGGCTGGAATGCAGTTCGAGTCCCTGGGCCGCTTGGGAGATTTCGGACAGCGGATTAGTGGTTTTATCTACGCTGCCGCGGGCGGCTGCTGGTAACTGTAGTGGACCTCGTTGGGGTAGCGGTAATCCAGGGCGGAGTGCCGGCGCCGGCTGTTGTAGAAGCCCTCGATGTAGCGGATGACATCCCGCCTGGCCTGGGCCTTGGTGGCGTAGACAGTGCGGTACACGCGCTCGTTCTTCAGCGCCGAGAAGAACGTCTCCGCGGCGGCGTTGTCCCAGCACACCCCGGTGCGGCCCATCGAGGAACGCATGCCCA
>NZ_JBFUJJ010000062.1:0-9398 GCF_056401435.1 Arthrobacter sp. P4_F10 | reverse complement strand
AGGGCGACGTCGGCGTGGATGGGGGTCTCGAACACCTGCCACTTGCCGTCCAGGTAGCGGGTTTCCTTGCCTTCGGCGAGCATGGTGCCGTAACCGGTGGGTGTGAAGAAACCGCCGATCCCGGCGCCGGCGGCCCGGATCCGCTCGGCGAGATTTCCCTGCGGGACCAGTTCGAGCTCAACCTCGCCGGCGCGGTACTTCGCGTCGAAGTGCCAGGAGTCGGACTGCCGCGGGAAGGAGCAGATCATCTTCTTCACCCGGCCTTCCTTGATGAGCAGGGCAAGGCCCTGGTCGCCCTGGCCGGCGTTGTTGTTCACCACGGTAAGGTCGGTGGCGCCGCACTCCAGCAGCGCGTCGATCAGCTCGAACGGCTGCCCGGCGTTGCCGAACCCGCCGATCATCACGGTGGAGCCGTCCTTGATGCCGGCGACTGCCTCGCCGACGGTGTCGATGAAATTCAGCATCTCTCTTAGCCCTGTCCTCTATGCCGCATCGCGGGAAGTTACGTTTTCGAGCACGACGGCGAGGCCCTGGCCGACGCCGATGCAGATCGCGGCGACGCCCCAGCGCTGCCCGGAGGCCTGCAGGGACCGGGCCAGGGTGCCGAGGATCCGCCCGCCGGAGGCGCCGAGCGGGTGGCCCATGGCGATCGCGCCGCCGTGCCGGTTCACGATTTCCGGGTCGATGCCCCAGGCGGTGATGCAGGCCAGGGACTGCGCAGCGAACGCCTCGTTCAGTTCGACGGCGCCGACCTGGTCCCAGCCGATGCCGGCCTTGGCGAGGGCCTTGTTCGCGGCCTCGACCGGGGCGTAGCCGAAGTACTGCGGGTCATTGCCGTGCGCGCCGCGCCCGGCGATCCGGGCCAGCGGCTCCATCCCGAGCAGCCGGCGGCGTTCTCAGAGCCGATCCAGGCGGCAGAGGCGCCGTCGTTTAGCGGGGAAGAGTTACCGGCTGTGACGGTGCCGTTCCCGGTGCGGAACACGGTCTTGAGCCCGGCGAGCTTCTCCGCCGAGGACCCGGGACGGATCCCCTTGTCGCGGACCAGGTCCGTGCCCGGGACCGGGACGACGAGGTTGTCGTAGAAGCCCTCGTCCCACGCCGCGGCGGACAGGTTATGAGAATCCGCGGCGAACTCGTCCTGCTGCTCACGGGTCACGCCATACTTCTCCCGGAGCCGTTCGGTGGCCTCGCCCAGGGAGATGGTCCAGTCCTTCGGCATGGCCCGGTTCACCAGCCGCCAGCCCAGCGTGGTGGAGGCCAGGGTCAGGTCCCCAGCCGGGTACGGCTTTTCGGTCTTGGGCAGCACCCACGGGGCGCGGGACATGGACTCGGCGCCCCCGACCAGCACCAGGTCGGCGTCGCCCGCGTTGATTTGGCGCGAGGCAATGATCGCCGCGTCCAGGGAGGACCCGCAAAGCCGGTTGACCGTGGTACCGGGAATGGACACCGGAAGGCCCGCGAGCAGGGTTCCCATCCGGGCGACGTTGCGGTTTTCCTCGCCGGCCCCGTTGGCGTTGCCGAACACCACCTCATCGATCCGCTCGGGGTCCAGCGCGGGGGCGCGTTTCACGGATTCGCGGATCACGTGCGCTGCAAGGTCATCCGGGCGGACGGCGGCGAGGCCTGAGCCCAACTTGCCGAAGGGGGTACGCACGGCGTCGTAAACAAAAGCCTGGTTCATGGTTCTTCCTTCGTTGGCGCGAGCAGGGGTTGCGGGGTCTAGGCTGCCGCGGGCTTGCGGGGAGTCGGCTGGTACGCAAGGAACTTCCAGCTCTCGCCCTCTTTTATCCATACCGAGAGTGCACTGTTGGCAAGCGTTTTGTGGGTTCCGTTGACAGTGAGGTCCGCGTTCATCTGTCCCAGTACGAGTGCGGTGTCCCCAATCAGGACGATGTCTTCGATGGGATGGTCGATCCGGTGGTACCTGTAGAAGCCCTTGCGAAGCTTTTCCAGGTAGCTGCTCAGCGTGTCACGGTCACCCAGCGAATGGGTGTACACCAGGCGCTGGTGGCATAGGCCCTCGAAGGCGTCGTAATCACCGTCGACTACGGCTTGGTAGCGCTTTGCTTCCAAGGTTTCGATCTTGTATTTCTCGGCTGCAGTGGCGTTATCCACGGAGCACTCTCCTTGCTTAAAGTGGTGGGGGCTATCGGCCGCCACGAGTCTGATTTCGCCCAGATGTCCCTGCCCAACGCTGCGTCTTCACGACGTTGAGCCGGGCCTTCGTTAGGGAATGCCAAACCTGAGCTGATGATTCTTGGCCCAGCCTCATTCCAAGGTAATTGACAGCAGGGTGGCCGTCAACTGATAGTTGACACAATCCGCGCGGTCTGATTGCGCGACAGAGCCTGCGCCCAGCCTTCTCTTACCGCATATTCAACAGAGGGACGGCCTTAATTCGCAAGAGAACGCGCTTTCTAAGGACCCCTCCATGGTGCGTTGACCGGCGACTTGAGGTTTACAGGAATGGTGCACATGTAATCTTTTACTTGACACCTGTGTGTTGAATCACTTAACGTCGTCCTCGAACCAATCAAACGGAATGAGGTCAACGTGGTCCTTAGTACCGAGGTCCTGCTTTCTGTGAGCAGGATCAGCAAAAGCTTCGGCGGGGCGAAGGCGCTGAACGACGTTTCGGTGGACTTCCGGGCGGGTGAAGTGCACGCGCTGCTGGGAGAAAACGGCGCCGGAAAGAGCACCCTGGTCAAAGTGATAGCCGGTGTAGTTACAGCTGATACCGGCGAGGTGACATTCCCGGGAGGCGCCGGATCATCCGATGTAGCCATGGTGTTCCAGGAACTCTCAGTGATCCCCGAGCTGTCCGTCCGGGACAATATGGCTCTCAGCATGCGCCGGACCTCAGGTCTTCTGGTGCGCAGGGAAAAACTGCAGGAGCGGATGCAGTCCGCGCTGGCTTCTGCGGGTCTTGAAGACCTGGATCTGGACATGCCCGTGGAGGCATTGCCGCTGGCAAAACGCCAACTGCTTGAGATTGCCCGCGGGCTCGTCGCCGATGCCCGCACCCTGATCCTGGATGAGCCCACCGCCACTCTGTCGGACATTGAAATCTCACGGGTCCATGAGGTCGTGAGGTCGCTTGTGGCAGGCGGACGGTCAATCGTCTACATCACGCACCGGATGGGCGAAGTCTTCCGGCTGGCTGACCGGATCACCATCATGCGTTCCGGCAGCGTGGTGGCCAGCGGCCCGACGGCCGATTTCACCATGGATTCGGTTGTTACGCACATGCTGGGCGAAGATCACACAGCGGGGGAGGCGATCCACGTCAAGGAAGACTTTGCTCCGGAAAGCCGCCGGAAGCTGGACATCCGAGGACTGGCCTCCGGACACCGCTTCTCGGACGTCTCTTTCACCGCGCAGGCCGGGGAGGTCACCGCGCTCTTTGGCCAGATAGGCTCCGGAGCTGATGACGTTGTTCGAGCCCTGGTCGGCCTCATCCCCGTGACCGCGGGGGACATTCAACTGAACGAGATTCAGCTGTCAGCCCTGACCCGACCCAAATCCCAGAAACACGGCATTGCCTACGTTTCCGCGGACCGCGTCCTGGAGGGTGTCTTCCTCAGCGGCAGTGTCGCCCAGAACGTCAGCTCGGGCGCACTGGCCGGCGTGAGCCGACTGGGCACCATCAGGGCAGAGCTGGAAACGGACCTCGCCCGTTCCATTGCCTCAAATGTGGCCTTCGACCCGTCACGCATCCGGGTTCCCGTCGGATCCCTCAGCGGCGGCAACCAGCAGAAGATCGCAATCGGCAGGGCCCTTGCCACTCAACCCGATGTTCTGGTCCTGAACGAGCCGACCCGTGGCGTAGATATCGGTGCCCGCGCGGAAATCTATCGTGCACTCCGGCAGCTCTCCGCGAACAACGTCATCGTCATCGTTTATTCGAGCGACATCGTCGAGCTTCGCGAACTGGCCGACCGGGTCATCACCATGTTCCGCGGCCGCCCGGTCAGCAGCAACCGTACAACCGATGTCACGGACTCCCAGATCCTCATCGAAATCCTTCACGGAGCCAAAGCATGAACACCAAAATCGCGGCACGGTCGACGGCACAAAAACCGTCATCACCAGCCACACCCCTTGCTGAAACCATCAAACGGATCACGACGGACAGTTCAGCCATCATCGCGGTGACCACCGTTCTGCTGTTCATCCTGGCTTGCATCTTCGTCAACGAGTTCGCCACGGTCACCAACCTGCGTGCGCTGGTCCTCTCAGTTGCCCTGGTGGGAATTGCCGCCGTCGGCCTGAGCATTATCACCATCGTCGGCAGGCTATTCGCTCTGTCCGTCAGTGCGATGGTCGCGGTGTCCACCATCGTCTTCGCCTCCCTCCTCCACACCGGTCCATGGACCGCCATGGCGGCCGCCGTCCTGTTCGGGGCCCTCGCCGGTGCAGTGCAGGGGTTCTTCGTCGGGCGCCTGGGCACTGACCCCATCGTCACTACCATCGCAGCCGCAGCGATCCTCATTGGCTTTGCGCAGATCGTGACCGGTGGACGCAATGTGCAGGGCGCAGGCGACGCCAGCGTCTTCGAGTTAACCATCTTCGGCGTCGTACCCGTCCAGGTGCTTGCCTTCTTCGTGCTTACAGTGCTCGCCTGGTGGACGCACCGCTACACCGTGCTGGGCCGGCGGGTAACCCTCGTGGGCCTGAACGAAAAAGCAGCCCTTGTCTCAGGAATGCGTGCCTGGCCGGTAATCCTGTTTGCCTTTATCGCCTCGGGCGCCATGGCAGGTCTTGCCGGCGGGCTGCTGTCCTCTGAATCGGGACAAGGAAACCTCCAGCTGGGCGGCACCTTCGGCTTCGATGCCATCACGGCTGTCGTTGTCGGCGGCGTCAGCGTCAAWGGYGGAACAGGGAATCCGGTCGGCGCTGCAACCGGGGCCGTCCTCGTCGGCCTGCTCGGCAACGCACTGGTCCTGCTCGGGCTCAGCTACGAAGTCCAGCTCATCTTCAAGGGGGTCCTCGTCCTGCTGGCCGTGGTAGCAACCGGCATCGCATCCAACCGTCAATCAGGAAGAAAGCGCTGATCCCGTGGTTAGAATCTATTGGCACTTCCGGACACTTCTGGCATGGTCGCTGGCAGTCCTCGCATTCATCGCCTTCGCACTGACCGACCCGGCCTTCCTCAACGCCGGCAACCTCTACTCCCTTCTGCAGTCCTTCGCCGTCCTGGCTCTGGTCGCAACCGGTCTCTCGATCGTCATGATCGCCGGCGAATTCGACCTCTCCATCGCCGGGACCATCCCTTTGGCCGGGCTCATCGCGGTCAGGGTAGGTGAAACCGCCGGGATACCCCTCGGTGTGGCTGCCGCCGTCGCCGTCGCCGCCGCCGTGGGGGTCCTCAACGGCTGGCTCACCGCCCACTACGCCGTACCGTCTCTGGCTGTCACCGTCGGGACCCTGGTGCTGACTATTGGACTGGGTTTCGCCGTTGCGGGCGGCAAGATCGTCACCCTCACCGACTTTGAACCGGGGCTCTGGCTGGACCAGGCCATCGCCGAGATCGTCTCACCCCGTGCACTGCTGTACGTGGTTCTCGTCGTGGCCGCGGGATGGCTCATGGCCAAGACGTGGTCGGGTGTGAAAATCCGCGCCGTGGGCAGCGACCGCCAACGCTCCTCAGCGTCCGGCCTTCCGGTGACCCGGGTCCTGATCCTGGCGTTCGTCATCTCCGGTCTGTTCGCCGGCGTGGCAGGCGCCCTTCAGGGACTGACCCTGGCATCAGGGGCGCCCGGATCAGACGAAGCGACCCTCCTGCAGGCCGTCACTGCAGCAATTATCGGCGGAGTTGCGCTGACCGGCGGCAAGGGCAGCATCCCGGGCGTCGCCGCCGGAGCCATGCTGCTGGCCGTGGTCGGCAACGGCCTCAGCCTGCAAGGCACCTCAACCGCCATCATCCAGCTCATCAACGGCGGAATTCTCCTCCTCATCGTTGTCATCGACCGCCCGCTGAACCGCATCGTGAACAAGTCGGTCGAGAACAGCATGTCCACCTCCCAACCCCGCGTACCAACCAACCACTAAGGATCACCATGAAAACCACCTCAATGAAGAGACTGGCTGTCGCCCTTTCCCTCACCTCTGCACTATTCCTGGCAGCTTGTGGATCAACGCCAGCAGCAGCCCCGAACGCCGGCGGCGGTTCAACCGACGTCAAAGGCAAGAAGGTAACCCTGCTGACCGTCGCCCAGAGCTGTGACTACTGCGCCAAGCACACCGAAGAATTCAAGAAGGTCGCCGAAGCCGCAGGCGTCCAGGTGACGGTCGTCGTCAACGACTTCAACGCCGCCGAACAGGCCCAGCAGGTCACCCAGGCCATCAGCACACGCCCTGACGCCGTTGTATTGTGGCCCGCCGATGCGACCGCCATCATGCCGTCCCTGCAGCGGCTCAAGCAGTCCAAAATCCCGGTGGTCGTGACCAACTCACACCCGCAGTCCGACGATGACAGCCTCTGGAACACCTTCACCGGGCCCGATGACTACGCCAACGGCCAGGAGGCCGCCAAGGCCATGATCGCGGGCTTCAAAGAGAAAGGCTTCGGCGACTCGGGCTCGGTCGTTATCGTCGAAGGTGTACCCGGAACCCCGCCGGCCATCAACCGCACCAAAGGCTTCAAGGACGAGCTGGCAAAGTTGGCCCCTGGAATCACCATCGCCGGTTCACAGCCGGGTAACTGGGACCAGACCCAGGCCACATCCGCAGCTTCCAGCCTCATCACCCAGTTCGGGAACAAGAACCTGCGCGGCATCTACGCCCAAGCAGACAACATGCTCGCCGGCGCCATCGTCGCCGCTGACCGGGCCGGCCTGAAATCCACGGACTTGGCCATGGTCGGTTCCAACTGCTCCACCGAGGGTTACACCGGCATTGAAAAGGGAGTCCAGTACGCCTCGGTTCTGCAAAGCCCCATCGAGGATGGCGAGTTCGCAGCCAAGGCTGTCATTGATGTCCTCGAAGGCAAGAGTGTGGAGAAGAACAACTATCTGACCCCCAAGACGATCACCAAAGCCAACCTTGCTGACTGCGCTGCAGCAGTAGGCAAGTAACGGAGGAATTTATGACTGACTGGACACTCACTCTTCCCGACCATGTCATCGTTACGGGCACAGCCAGTGGGTTGGGCCTGGAATGCGCGAAGGCACTACTGTCCGCGGGAAGCCACGTCTTCGGTGTGGACCTCGGAGGCAGCCCCGCAGAGCTGACGGACCAACCCGGGTACCAGCACATCGTCGGCAACGTCGCAGAAGAGGCGACCTGGCAGGAAGTAGCCAAAACGGCCACTGCRGGCGCCAACGGATCACTGGGGCTGATCGCCGCAGCAGCGATCCTTGGTGTCGGCACGCTCGAGGAAGAAACGCTGGAGTCGTGGAAGCGGACCTGGGAGGTGAACGTCCTCGGCAACGTCATCGCCCTCAAAACGCTGATGCCGCACCTGCAGAAAGCGGAGCACGCTTCCGTGGTCGTGGTGACCAGCGTCGATGCCCACTTCGCGGAGCAGCAGCTGGCGTCCTATGCGTCGTCCAAGGCCGCCCTCACCGGAGCCGTCCGAACCATTGCTTTGGACTACGCCCGTACGGGCATCCAATTCAACCTGCTGGCACCGGGGCCCATGCGGGCGGGACTTTTCGAACGCCACCTGGCCTCGGCCAGCGACCCGGAGAAATTCCTGGCCACCCGTGAGGCGCGGCAGCCCCTCGGGCGCATCACCGGCGCGGACGAAGTCGCCAATTCGGCACTTTTCCTGCTCTCCAAGGAGTCCTCGGCCGTCTTCGGCACCACCGTTGTAGCTGACGGGGGCCTGACCACAGGTTTTGATTTCCGGACCGGGACCGAAGGCTCTTCCGCGCACCACAACTAAGCACTGCAATAGCGAACACCGAAAGGTACATCTCATGGAACTGGAACTGACCGGCAAGAAAGCCATCGTGACAGGTGCCGCCCAGGGCATCGGGCGAGCGACCGCACTTCTGCTGACCGCCGAAGGGGCCACCGTGGCCGCCCTGGACATCGACAAATCGGCCCTCACCGAGCTCGAAGAACTGGCCGCTGACCACCCTGGCCGGATCGTCCCCGCCGTCGTGGACTTCACCAACGGGGAGGCCACGACCAACGCCGTCGCGGAGGCCATCAGCCAGCTCGGCGGCCTCGACCTGTTGATCAACAACGTCGGCTCCGGGGCGGTCCGTACCTTCGAGCAGATCACCGATGAAGACTGGGCGCTGACGATGGAGCTGAACTTCATGAGCTACGTGCGAACCATCCGCGCCGCACTGCCTGCGCTCCGTGAATCACCAGCGCCGTGCATCGTGAACAATGCATCCGATCTGGCCCGGCAACCTGAAGCCCAGCCTGTCGACTACTCCGCCAGCAAGGCAGCTGTCCTGGCCCTGACGAAGTCCATCGCCCGCGCAGAGGGCCCGAAGATCCGGGTCAACGCCGTGGCACCGGGACCCATCTGGACACCGTTTTGGACCAAGCCTGGCGGTTTTGCTGACACGTTCGCAACCCTGCACGGGATGGAACGCCAGGCAGCCGTCGAACATGAAATGAAGCTCCGCCAGCTGCCCCTGGAACGGCTCGGCACTCCGGAGGAAGTAGCGCGCGTCATCGCGTTGCTCTGCAGCCCGGTGACCAGCTTCGTCACCGGTTCCGTCTGGGGCGTGGATGGCGGCAGCATCCGTGGACTCATCTAACCTTCAGCCCGCCCTGGATCGGAAGGAGCCCCACGTGCCCGATCACCATTCTTCAGACGAACAGGAGATCCTGTCCCTCGAAGACCGCCGCTACGAGGCAGTACTCAGGTCTGACTTCGACGCCTTCGCCGAACTTTGCCATCAGGACCTCGTCTACGCGCATTCAAACGGGGAACGCGATGACCTCAGCGGCTACATCGACAAGTGCYGGCAGGGTGTATACGCCTATCACAGGATCGATCATCCGGTGGAGCAGGTCAAAATAGTAGGCGATGTAGCCCTCGTCATGGGAGAAATGCACGCCGATCTGACCATCCGGGGCACGCCTACAGCATTGGACAACACCGCCTTAGCCGTGTGGATCCGCGTGGGTTCATCCTGGAAGCTGCTGGCCTACCAGCCCACCCCCAAGCCTGGGCAGGCTGCCCTCGGTCAGGAAGGATCAACCGCCTCCGCGGGCTCAGCTGTCTAAAGTAACCAGGCCCGCCAAGCCAAAAGAGTGCCGGCGACAACCCGTCGCCGGCACTCTTTTGGCGTCTACCGCGTCCACGTCTTGGCTGGCGGCCCAATGCTGCAAGGAGCGCGGGGTCCGGCTTGTATTCCCCCGGTTGACACTCACAAACCAACGCTTCCGCACTGAAGGCACGACACGTCCATCCCATGAAAGGGGAGGAA
>NZ_JBFUJJ010000061.1:0-10387 GCF_056401435.1 Arthrobacter sp. P4_F10 | reverse complement strand
CTCTTACATCGCCCCGATCCTGACGGATCAGGCCGGCGAGAACGCTGCCCAGGTCCCGCTGGTGCTCACCGGATTCGGTATGGGCTCGGTCATCGGCACCCTCCTCGCCGGCCGCTTCGGCGACGCCCACCCCGGCCCGATCACGATCATTACACCCGCGGTGACCACCATCCTCCTGCTGGGAATCAGCCTGCTGCCCGGTTCGCCATGGCTGACCAGCGCACTGGTAGTCCTGCTGGGCCTGTTCGGCCTCAGCGCCAACAGTGTGCTGATTCACCTGGCGGTCCGCTTCGCCGGGAAAGCCGCGACCCTCGGTTCCGCCCTAAGTGTCTCGGCGTTCAACGCAGGCACCGCCGTGGGCACCGCCATCGCCGGGGCAGCCCTGCTCTCCCCGCTCGGGACCACCGGTCCCGGCCTCGTCGGCACGATCATTGCCGCTTTGACCTTGATTCCCGCCATTGCACTCGCCCTCGCCACCCGCCGTCGTGCCGCGCGGTAAAGCCCGACGGCGCTGCGCCTGCGGTTGCCTCCGGCGCCGCCGGCGTCTCATGAACGGGCCGACCGAGGGCGGTCCACTGGCCGGGTCCTTCTCGCGATTGTCCTACTTTTGTGGCAATGATTAGGTCGTCCGCGTACGGCGAGAGTGTCTTGTGTATCAGTTGGTCTGTGACGAAGGGGCCGTGAAGCCTAGTTGCTTGGCAAGCGTCATGTCACTTCCGCGAAATCCCAAGCCGTGCCGGATTAGAGGAGGCCGAGCTCGGCGAACGCGGCAACGAGCCCCTCCTGCCGCGGACCGGCGGCGGTGAGGTCCGCGATGGCCATAAGCTCGGGGGACGAGCCTTCGATGGCGATGCCGACACCTGCGTAGGCGATCATCTCCAGGTCATTGGCGCCGTCACCTATCGCAACTGTGTCTTCGCGGGAGATGCCGAGGTGGGCGATAACGGCCGCGACACCGTCAGCCTTGCTGATCCCGAACTGGTACAGTTCGCCGGCGTGCCGGCCCTCGTCGGCCACCGAATTGGCGACGACGGCAATGCCGTCGCCGATTTCCTGGACCAGGCGCTCCATGGCAACGGGCGACTCAAAGACGGAGACCTTGGCGAAGGGCACGGCCCCACGGTCCGCAGTGGTGCGCACCGCGCCGAGAATAGCGGAAGAACCCACCGGGCCCTCCTGCGCCTTGCTGAAATGGGCGTCGAGGATCGCTCGCAAACGCTGCATCGCCGCCGGTGAAACGTGCAGCGCCTCCTGCGCCTCCAGGACATACACGGCGTCGTGCGCGTCGAGTGCCCTAACCGTTCTGGCCGCGAGATCTGCCGGGAAGCGCCGGTCCACGAGCACGGTCCCGGCCACCTCCACGTAGGCGCCGGCGCTGGCCACGATGCCATCGAAGCCTGCCGCGAGGATACTGTCGGGCAGCATCGAGACCGGCCGGCCGGTGCATAGCAGGACCCGGTGGCCGGCTTCACGCACTGCCCGCACAGCGCGCGCATGGCCCTCGGGGACCACGCCGTAGTCCGCGTAGGTGCCGTCCACGTCAAGGAAGACAGCCCGGACGGTTCCTGTGGTGCTCGGCGTTGCGCTCATGATCCGCGATCATATCCCAGCACCATCCCGATCCAGCCGGGACTCCTTCTTGTGGATTTGACGTTCTCGCTGTTCCACTTCCGAATCGGCGGCTGGCCAGAGAGGCCCGGCATCGGGTGGCGCCCGTGTTCACACCGTGCCGCCGCACGGATGTCCTAACCCGGACCGGAGCGCCCAGATTACAGGAGAGGGGAGTCGGTCCCTATGAACTGGTCCCCCTGGTGTCACGGGATCACATAGTTTTGCCCGTCCGGCGGACAGCCGTCGTTCACGCGACAGTTCCGCGCAGCGCTCGTACATCCACCGAGTCCATGCCTGCGTGCTGGGCCGCAGCGAGTCCCTCTTCACTGTCCTCAAAAACCAGGCAGTCGGCGGGGGAGACCTCCAGGCGTTTCGCTGCAGTCAGGAAGATATCCGGCGCCGGTTTCCCACGCTCGGCATCTTCTCTCGTGACAATGACGTTGAATAGATCCCGCAGCCCGAGCTCGTCGACGGTGGGCATCACAGTGGCCTTTCCTCCGCCGGTTGCAAGAGCGGTCAGAACCCCTGCCGCTGACGCTTCACGGAGAACGTTGACTACTGGCACGATTTCCCTGACGGACTCGAGCAGCTGCATGTATTCGCTGTTGCGCGCGCTCACGATCTGGTCCAGATTCAGGTCGATGTTCTGCTCGCCGCTGATGAGAGAGGCCATCTCCGGAGTGGACAATCCTGTTCGGGCATCGAACCACACCTTTTCCATTCGCGCACCCTGTGCGTTCAGGGCTGCGGCCATGGCCTGGTAGTTGGCCCCATGGCTGTTAACCAGGGTGCCGTCCCAGTCAAAAATCAAGGCGCGATAGCCAGTCCATGGCAGGGGCTCGCCGGGGGCGGCCTTGACGGTGGTGGGCATATGCGGTTGCTCCGGATAGAAAGTCGCTCACTTCGCTGGTTTGATTCGCTGGTTTGAACTGTACGCTGAGGCAATTGCGCCAGCGACGCCGGCCTGCACCGGCCAGCTGACGTCCGGGAGCCTCCTGATCCCTCCGGTGCAGCCCGGACGGCCCGGCCGGACCTGGTGATTGATTGATTCGAGCTGCTGAGGCCGGGTCTCGACCCTTGAAGTCCCGCCACAAGGCGGTCCAGTCAGGACGAAGGACGTTCCTGGCGAGGCCCGTTGCCCGCATCTGGTCCGGCACCGGCGGGAATTTTCGGTCGGGGCCGGCGTTAGGTCTGAGTATGAAAGCTATCGTGTACCGTGCAACCGGCGACCCGTCTGTTCTCGAGCTCGTCGACCGCGAGATCCGCGACCCGGGGCGCGGGGAGGCACGCGTGCGGATCATGGTCTCCGCGGTGAACCCCACCGACTGGAAGTCCCGCCGCGGGGCCAAACCGGGCGAGCCGTTGCCCTTCGCGGAGGTCGTGCCGAACCAAGACGGTGCCGGAGTGGTGGACGCCGTCGGACCCGGCGTCGAGCATCTCCACGTCGGTGACAGGGTTTGGCTGGCCTTGGCCGCCTACCAGCGCGCCGACGGCGGGACAGCGCAGGAGTTCGCCGTCCTGCCGGCTGAGCGGGTCTTTCCGCTGCCGGAGAATGCCGGGTTCGACCTCGGTGCAAGCCTGGGCGTTCCGGCGGTCACCGCCCACCGGGCCCTGACCATCGCCGAGGACGGCCCGCGGCGGCTGCACCCGGGAGCCTTGGGCGGCAAAGTCGTTCTCGTCGCTGGAGGGGCAGGCGCCGTAGGCCATGCGGCGATCCAGCTCGCCAAGTGGGCCGGCGCCGTTGTGATCACGACCGTGAGCGGACCCGCGAAGGCTGCGCTGGTCACGGCCGCCGGCGCCGATCACGTCATCAATTACCGGGAAACCCACGCGGCCGCGGAGATCCGCCGGATCGCTCCCAAYGGCGTCGACCAGATCGTGGAGGTGGCACCCGCGCTGAACGCGGAACTCGACCTGGCAGTGATCCGCAACCGCGGCTCCATCGCGGTCTACGCCAACAATGGAGGCGATCAGGTGACCCTGGACGTGCGCAGGCATTTCAGTCTCAACGTCCGCTATCAGTTCGTGTTGCTCTACACCGTTGGCATGGCGGTGGTGCACGCCGCCGCCGAGGACATCAATGCGGCCATCGCAGACGGCGCCCTTCCGGTGGGAGAGGCCGCGGGTCTTCCGCTGCATCGGTTTGACCTGGCTGACACTGCTGCGGCCCACGCGGCGGTGGAAGAGAGCATCGTCGGCAAGGTGCTGATCGATGTGTCAGCGGGCTAGGCGATAACGCTTCGGGAGCCTCGCGCGGATCATCACGCGGTGCAGCCGCAGAACCGCGCGGGCCGAGCAGTCCGGACTGCGCACCGTGATGGATCAATATGGCCGCACTTTTGGGTCAACTTGGCGGACGGTCAGATATCGCGGGATTCTAGGGCTTCGGTGTCATTTTCAGGAGTCGTCTGCACGGAATGTCCGAAGTCCTCTGCACCGGGCAATCGGCCGCTGTAGAGTTGGCTGGCTCAGGGTCGGGTCCGACGCCTTAGGGCGACCCACAGCCCGCATCGCCGGCAAATGTAGGCGGGTTCGGCGCCGAGGGCATGAAGTTTCTCGCGCTGCATTGTCCGCCCGCAGCAGGTGCACTGGCAGTACGTATCAGAGGCCATGGTTCGTGAGGGCTTCCATGACTTGGACGACGGTCGGCACGCCCGCATGACCGCCGGGCGTGGGGTAGATCCGGCATGCGAGTTCACTGCTTGGTGCTCCGTCGGGGAAGATGTCGGTTCCGTCTGCGGTGATCGTGGGTGAACCGGCAAATCCGGTTCCGGCGGTATCTGCAGAAGACTTTATGGGCCGCAAATGGACGGGGACGTCACCACGCCCCAGGGCGGTCAGGGCTGCTTCGACCTGTTCGAGCGCTTTTGACGTGTTGGGGCAGTCATCGATGTGGAGCAGTTCTATTCTCATGCGGTCATTGTTCCTGTCCGGGTCAACCGGGCTATTTTGCGGCGTCGGTGAGTTTCTGGCGGAAGTCCGCTTCGCTGCTAAGGACGAGCTTTTCGCCGCCGAGGAAGAACGTGGGTGTCCCGGTCACGCCCAGGGCTGTGCCGTCGGTGACGTCTTTGCGGATCCGGTCCTTGGTCTGTTCATCCGTCACGGCGGCGTCGTAGGCGTCCAGGTCCAGGCCGAGCTCCTGCGCGAAGGTCCGGAACAGGGCGCCTTGGGAGTCCTGCTTTTCGCCCCACTGGGGCTGGGTTTCGAACAGCTTTGCGGCCATCTGTTCGTACTTGCCCTGCGCGGCCGCGGCTTCGACGGCGAGGGCCGCGGTTCCGGAGTTCCGGTGCCCGGGGAGCGGGAAGTAACGGTGGACGAACGTGATCCTGTCCCCGTATTCCTGCTTCAGTTGCTGCACGAGCGGYTCGGCGGCGCGGCAAGATTCGCATTCGAAGTCCAGGAACTCGACCAGTTGCGCCTTCTCCGTGGATGGAGATGTCACGCGGTGGCTGTCCTCCCGGACGAGCTGTGCGTCCGTGGCAGCATGCGGGGGTGTGGGTTTGGTGGCGGTGAAGATCGCGTACCAGATGACACCGCCGGCGACGATGACCCCCAGCAAGATCCATATCACCAGGCGGGCCGTCTTGGCCGGGTCGCTGGAGGCCGGGGTGTTTGTCAGGGTCCGTGTCATCAGTGGTTGATGCTTTTCTGGTCGCTGCGGGCTGGTTCTGTGGCAGTCGTTTTTGGGGTCAGAGACAGGCTGACAGCTTTCGGTTCGGGACCGGATCCGCAGCCCTCGCAGCAGCCGGAAGCCGCACTTTGCCCGGTATCCGTATTCGGAACTGCGTGCACACCCGAACCGGCCGGTCCGCCGTCGTCGTTTGTGCCGGGGCCGGGTTCGGGGGTGGCACAGCAATCGTCACCTTCCCCGTCGTGGCTTACCCCGGTATGCGGGACGGTGCAGCACACATCGCCGCGCCAGGCGTTGATGCCTTCCCGGCCGGCGATCCCGGCGATGACCAGGGCTGCGCCGGCGTCTGCCCACCACCATCCCAGCGTGCTGTTCAGCACCAGACCGGCCAGCAGCACGGCGGAGAGGTATGTACACAGCAGCGTCTGCTTGGAATCCGCCACCGCGGTCCTGGATCCGAGTTCCCGTCCGGCCCGGCGCTGAAGCCAGGACAGCACGGGCATGATGGCCAGACTCAGGGCAGCGATGACAATGCCCGGAGTGGAATGCTGTGCCTCGCCGCCTCCGGTCAGCGACCTGAAGGAGTCCACAGAGACGAACAGTGCCAGGGCGAAGAAGGAGATCGCGATGATCCGCAGGGTCAGGTGCTCGCGCCGTTCAGGGTCTTTGGCGGAGAACTGCCAGGACAGGGCGACCGCGGAGGCGACCTCGATCACCGAATCGAGTCCGAAGCCGATCAATGCTGACGAGTCCGCGACGTTGCCTGCCCAGAGCGCGACGACGGCCTCGATGATGTTGTAAGTGATGGTCGCGGCCGCGAACAGCCGGATCCGCCGGCTCAAGACGGCGCGCCGGGAGGCCGTGTGCACGGGCTGAATTGTCGTGGTCATGCCAGGCACGTTCCGTCCGGGGCGCAGCAGGCCGGGTCAACGGCCAGCACCACGCCGAGCAGATCCCTGATGGCATGTCCCAACCGGGCGTCAGCGAGCTCATACCGGGTCCGCCGGCCGTCCGGGACAGCCACCACGAGGCCGCAGCCCCGCAGGCATGTCAGGTGGTTGGACATGCTCTGCCGCGAGACCCCCAGGGAATCGGCCAGCTCCGACGGGTACGCGGGCGCATCCGCCAGGGCCAGCAGAATCCGCGCCCGGGTGGGGTCAGAGACCGCGTAGCCGAACCGGGCCAGCACCGGGGCATGCGTGAGGGTTTCCATGCAACCAAAATACAGGCACCGATGTATTCACACAACTGTGTATTGAGGCGCTTTTCAGCCGGCGCTGCGCGGTGCGAACATGATCACGGCCACCCCGAGCAGGCAGATCACGGAGCCGGTGATGTCCCACCGGTCGGGCCGGAAACCGTCGAAAATCATCCCCCAGGCCAGGGAGCCGGCAACGAACACCCCTCCATAGGCGGCGAGGATCCGGCCGAAGTGCGCGTCGGGCTGCAGTGTCGCGGCGAAGCCGTAGACACCCAATGCCACGACCCCGGGTCCGGCCCACCACCATTCCTTGCCCTCGCGGACCGACTGCCATACGAGCCGGGCCTGAAAAGAAAAAAGAATTTCCGATCGGTGCGTAACCTTTCGGGCTACCCCAACGATTACCCCGTTGTAAGCGCCGCTCGGAGCCAGGACCCCCCATCGGGCACCGGCCGGCCCTGCACCGTAAGCGTCGGCCGGCGCCTTCCCCCCATCTGGTCTCCGGTCGACCCTTCACCGTCAGCGCTTGCCGGCGTCTGTCCCCATCGGGCGCCGGCCAGCCTTCCATGGCGAGCGCGGGCTGTCGACTGCCCCCATTAGGCCTCAGCCTGCTAGTTGGCAATGCTGCTTTCCTTGTCTTCGGCAATGGCGGGCGGGCCGGTTCAGTGGGCCGCGTTGGCGCCATGAGGGGCCTTCGATGACCAGGACCTACCGGACCTGGTGTGGAGTTCGGCGGTCACCCGCCGGGACGAAATGATGAACAGGAACTTGGGAGAACGAGCAGACCGTGACGGCAACAGCGAATAGATCGGCCCTGGACGTTGCCGTGGATGTCCGGTTCACCCCGGCCGGCACGCCACTGGCCATCCGGCACGAGGGCCGCATCTGGGCCGTGGCCGCCGATCCGGTGCACTGGTTCATCCGGGAGGCCTGGCCGGACGCCCGGCGCACGGCGGCCGTCGGCGGCGGCGACCTGGTGGGCATCGAATACTGGCGCATCCAGGTCCGCCTTAGCTCAAATTCCGCACTGCGGACCTTCACCCTGCGCCGGAACCCGCCCGCTACCCAGTGGCTCCTGGAAAACATCAGCGACGGCGGCTAGGCAACAGGGACCCAGAACCGCCTGCCCCGTCGGGTAGACCACGTATGAGTTGGCCGATCTTTTCAAGCACCAAGAGCCGGAATGGGTTCGACCCGGCGCCGTCGCGGGGCTCGGTCCAGTTGCGATAGGGGTCGAGGGCAGCATTTACGGTCGGCTCAGCAGTAGCTCCATCATGCTTTGAACTGGGTCTGATGCACGTCGTGTGGAATCGGCACGAGGTTGTCGAAGCCGTTGCTGCCTGCTTCTTCGGGAACTACTCCATCGAATCTCACGTGCCGATTGTGAGACGGACACGGCTGGTTGGCAACACTAACTCTGTCTGGATCCAGGTTCCTGCCGTGACGCGGGCGTTCAACTGAATGGAAACTCTCCCGCGACCAAGGGTGAAATCCGGGTTTGCCCAGGGTCCGCTTCAGGGGAGTCCCCGATCCTTCTGGACCATTAATCGCCCTAGTCTGAACGTCGTGCCCACAGCAACCGTGAACCAGCGCCCCCGTCCTTCGTTCCTCCTCCGCAACTGGCAGCACCTGTCCGCGCCAGCCAGAGTCCTCGCCGCCGTCGGCCTTATCATGGCCGTCTCCGCCGTCTTCCATACCTTGGTGTTCCTGCAGTCAGGCACTGCCTGGGAAGGTCCTGTCTCGTGGCGCAAGCCGATCACCTTTGGCTTGTCCCTGGCACTCACCGCCATCACGCTCGCCCTCATCGAATCTTGCCTACGGTTGCGCCCGTTGACCTCGTGGCTCCTTCTCGGCATTCTCAGCGCCGCGTTTGTGGTCGAGGCCGCGCTGGTGACCATGCAGGCCTGGCGCGGGGTACCCTCGCATTTCAACACCGCCACGCCCTTCGACGCCATGGTCTTCTCAGCTATGGGCATGACCGTCATGGTCATCGTCGTCGTGATTGTCAGCCTGGCCATCCTGAGTTTCACCTCAGCCAAACCCGGTGCGCCCGGCCTCACGCTGTCCGTCCGGGCCGGCATGGTGCTGCTCGTCGCGGGACAGGTCCTCGGCGCGGCGATCATCGGCGTCGGCGAACCTGCCGTCCTGTCTGGCAACGAGGCAGCGGTCTTTGGTCCGGAAGGTGTCGTCCTCGGTGCCGCCGGCATCCTCAAATCTCCTCATGGCATCGCCCTGCATGCCATCCAGGTGCTGCCCCTGCTCGGGTGGCTTGTCCAGCGCTCCTCCTGGTCAGATGTTCGACGTCGGCGCGCGGTGTGGAGCGCGGGCATCGGCTATTCCCTGGTCCTGGCAGTCAGCGTCTTCCAGGCTTACACTGGCCAGGCGCAGTTCGCCCTCAGCATCGGGACGCTCGCGGCAGCACTGGCGGGGGTCCTCCTCGTCGCCGTGCCCTACGCGGAGGCAGGCGTCCAGGTTCTCCGCGAACGCAAGGATGTTGCCGCAGGCCAAAGGCCGCGTCCACGCAGTTGACTGACCCAAGCACCAAAGCGGCGGACCCAGGCGCGGATACGCCTGAGCAGGCTGTCATTTCGTCAGTTGGCCGGTTTGCTCTGTTCCGCCGGCTTTGCGCAAAACCCTGCGCAGGGTTGCCGCCCATTCGTGGGGCATGTCGGTGTACGAGCCATGGTGACCCGGGAATGTCACCAGCTCACAGCCCAGCCGCTCTGCCAGGATGAGCGACACTTCAGCAAGCCAGGTCTTCCGTTCCTGGGTCCACTTGCCCACGGCCATAATGACCGTCACTCCGTTGCGATGAACCATTTGAACATCCGGGAGATAGTTCGTCACCGGCAGGAGTTCGAGCTTCATCAGGACACTGTTCGCGTCGAGCGAGCTGATGCGAGACTCGTGTTGCCGGAACTCTCTATGGCCGCGGGCATATTTCGCGGCTTGGGCATGTCCTTTGACAAGTTTCCTCACGGGAACCTGAATTCCGAAGATGAAACGAAGCCCTGCCAGTGAAGGGCCGAAGTGGTAGGCCGTTCGGTACACGTTGGCGAAGAAACGCTGCCACTTGRCAGCATTCGGGGATACCCTCGCACACGGCGGCTCGTGAGCGATGGCGGCCCGCACGGCATGGGGGTGGGTCCTCGCCGCATCAAGGGCAATCACAGCCCCGCTGCTGCTCCCGAAGATGAAGGCCGCCTGCTCACCGGCGGCATGGATGACTGCTACCGCATCCCGGCTTTGCTGGCTGATCTCGAAATTCTGGGGACTGTTGGAAGTGCTGCGGGCGTTCGCACGGCGGTCGTAGGTGATTACCTTGAATTCGTCTGAGAGGAGGTCCGCGACGGCCGCATACAAGTCCGCGTCCCCACCGGCTCCAGGGATCAACAAAAACGCCGGCCCGTGACCCCGTACTTCGAAGTACAGGTCATCGCCTTCCGACCTGACACGGTTCGTCGTCACCCTGACGTTGGGCTGTGGACTACCGGGTTCCCGCCCAGACGTCGTCATGATCGAACAGTACTCCAACTGGCCGGCGAGACGGCTTGAGGAGAAATCACCTCGGAACAACACTGTGACGAGCCAGGCCCCAGGGCGGACAACGTTCTGATCAAGTTACCGGGGTGGGCCGGGCGGTACCTCTGTCTCGGATAAATCGGAAGGACGCTCGCTTCCCTTGAGTTCTCCGACGTTCATGGGGATCAGGCTGTGCAGGACAGGCGGGGCGACGATCAGGCGGTCGGCCGTGACTGCTGGATCTCCGGTGCGATTCGCGCTCGCCGGGGCCTCATGGTCCAGGCGATTCCCGCCGCCCACACCAGAAGCAGCACCAGGGATCCCGCCAGGATAGTGTCCAGCACTTGGTTGGACACGGCAAACGCGGCAGTCCCGGTGACCAGCATCGGGACGAGCAGCACTGCGATGGCGGGGACCCAGTG
>NZ_JBFUJJ010000060.1:0-10400 GCF_056401435.1 Arthrobacter sp. P4_F10 | reverse complement strand
CAGATAGGCCAGATAGGCCAGATAGGCCAGATAGGCCAGATAGGCCAGATAGGCCAGATAGGCCAGATAGGCCAGATAGGCCAGATAGGCCAGATAGGCCAGATAGGCCAGATAGGCCAGATAGGCCAGATAGGCCAGATAGGCCAGATAGGCCGAAGAGGGGCGGTCCTGGTGGACCGCCCCTCTTCTTTCTTATTCCGGGGCCCAAGAAAACCTGGATCAACCAACCAAACGAAACCTCAAACTGTCACAGACAGCGTGATCTATTCCCGAATCCCACATGGAGGTCCGTTGGCCGCTTGATTCCACCGGCCAGCCGACCGAGACGAGCTACAATCCGAGCCACCAGACGGCCGTGCTGTGAGGCAGTTATGAAATCGAGAGGTTGGCGCTGACACTCCACTTGGACCAACCCGTCCAGATGCCAAGGTCTCTCGAGCCTTCCTGGATGGAAGCCTTGTGGAAGACTTCCTCGTCTAGGGCCTCCCCGTTGACGAGCGTGCGGACGTTGTTTATGGTGAGCGTCTTGCCGGCCTCAACACGGTAGTTGTTCCACGACGATGCACCCAAGAAATCGTTGCCGTTGAAGGGAGGGAGATACGTGTAGTCGTCTTCCCAACGTTCTTGCTTGATGAGCACGTCCCGGGCCTTCGCGCAGTACACCTTTATCTTATAGTTGACCAGCGTGACCTTGTATTTGGTGTAGCCTGCAAATTCCGGCCTCTCTGCTTTGACCGAGCAGACAGTTTGGGTGGTGGCTGCCTGGGCCGGGGCGGCCAAGGCAAAGGGAACGGTTGTCAGTGCGAGCGAAGCCGCGGCTATGAGAGCAATTTTGCGGCGTGCAGTTCGGGATTTTTTTGCTGGTGTTGTTTTGGAAAACATTTGATTCACGCTCCTGGGCGATGATCGGGTGGACGTCCTTGACTCATGTGTCACATAGCGTGGGCAGCCGTGTCAGTCCTGATTGATTGGAAATGGATAAACCTCGAGAGGCCCAAATTCCGATTCCGGATTCGTTTAACCCGGTAACTCCATGTTGCGTCCGGGTTGGAATTGGGCACTACCGTGCCAGCACGGTTTCCGAGAAGCAGGCTCCCCCGGAAAAGCGCTGCGGCAGTAGTGTCCCGAATCCGACCCTGTCATTCACAACGTTATCGACGACCTGGGGCAGCTTCCCTCAGGTGTGCTTGGCGCCCTGACATAGGCCCAGAATCATCACTTAGCTCCTGGAGGTTTTTTGCCTTTGTCAGGAACTAGCCTTGGCGGCTGCCGCTCTGCTGTCATGGTGCTACCTTTTATGCGCCGCGCCAGGACCTGTTGACTCCTGCAGCCGGTCAGCACGAGTCTCGTCGCCGATCAGGGCCTTGGGGGTCTGTGCCGTCCAAAGATGCTGTTGAGTCATGAACAAATACCATTCATCCCGCTGAGCAACATGCACTCGTCCCCGAAAACCGCCTCCCCATTTCCAACAACAACGAGTTCCGTCTAAGACTCCGTCGGTGCGAGAGCGCCGGCAAGGGCGGACAACAGTGCCAGCACGGAAGCCGTGGGTCGTGCGCGGTCTCAGACTGGAAGTCCCGGTTCAAGGAATCGAAAATTCCGCCAGATCAATCCACCTGCAACCATTCAAAAGGAAATCTAGTGAAGATCTGTCACTTTCAACGTTCCTCCATTCGTCATGGATACAAGAACGTTAACGTGCACGCTTATGGGACAGCACGCGGACGAATACTGGAAGAGTCCTGATTGCGGTCAGCCTAAACCCAATCGGATCCGTAAATGCTCTCCCTTCCGATGCTGCACCCGTCGTTAGGCAACCTCCGGGCATGCGTGGAGGCGGCAAACGCTCGCAGGGAGTGGTTCCTTGCGCGGATGCCGATTACAGGCCGTACCACCCTGGGTATCGCATGCCAGCGCCTTCGCTCAAGCGCCGACGGTCTCGTTGCAGAGCATGTGAGAGACGGGACTGCGCGTGATCGGCGCGCGCAGATACGTCAGGAATTGCAAATTGTTGGCCAAAATTGGCGATTAACCTGTCCAGGCATATACGGAGATATTGTCATCCTTTTTCGTCCGAAGCAGACACTGTTCCCCAAGCACCTCAGCTGAAGGCAGCGCTTCTTCGCGGGTGGCGGCATGGTGGCATTGGTTAGGCCTTCTCCGAGACTGCTGGGGTCAGAGTCAACGAGAGTCACGTTCAGCAGGACTGGCAGCCATCCTGCCAGCTAGTCGCCAGGCCAGCCACCACCCATTAGAGAGTCAACGCGCCGGGCCGGCATCATCTGGTGCACGGCCGTAGCGTCGGTTGGACAGATGAAGGCAGAAGATCGACTGGTCGATAACGGTGCGTGCGCTGCCGTGAAGGCGTTGAAGTCAATCCTTTGAAGGAACCGGGATGGCTGGGTGGAATGCTGACACTGCCGCCGGGCCTCTGGGCGCCGGGACGGTCACCTTGGTGGAGGGTTCGTCCTTTTGCATTTCCTCGGCGAACGGCGATCTCCAGCCTGAGTACCCGCACGGGGTTTTCTTCGAGGACACCTGCATCCTGTCCCGCTGGAATCTAACCGTTAATGGTGAGCCCTTGGAGTCGCTGGCCGCCAGGACGCAGGAGCCGYATCGTGCCCTCTTTGTCGGCCGCGGACGCTGCTCGGACGGGTATGCGGACAGTCCGCTGATCGTGGAACGCCTCCGCGAGGAAGGTGCCGGAATCCTGGAGCAGCTCACCGTCCGAAACTACTCACCGACCCCTGTCGAGTGCGTCGTTTCCCTTAAAGTCGAGGCGGACTTCGCGGACCCCTTTCGCTACGGCTTCATAGCCGAGGCGCAGCGCATCGCAACGGCCCTGTTGGAGGCGGCCGAGTACTCAGAGGGGCGGCTGCCCGAACTTTTCTGCGGCTTCAGCCGCGAGCACTTCGACGAACCCGTGCCCTACCCCACGGCCTGCTGGCCCCAGGCTTGGGCCGCCACCACCCCCCATCATGCTGGTCAAGAGCCTAATGGGCTACTACGCCGACGTTGCCCGCGGCGGCCTTTGGATGAATCCAGTGCTCCCGGATTCCTACGGCGACCTGCACATAACCAACGCCCCCATGGCCAACGGCCGGATGACCATCGACATSTCCGGTGCCACCGCCACCATCCAGGGGCTGCTCGAGGGCATGGTGTTCCAGCACGGATCTCGCCCTTGGGGGGGCGACCCCGTGGAACAGGCCAGAAGGCGCGGAAAGGCTTAGCAGGATCGACACGTCGGCAGTGACCTTCTCATTTGTCCGAAAGTTCAGTGCGCGTCTCTGGGTAGTGGTGTTTCATCACTACAGAAACCCAATTGGCCACTTCGAGAGAACCGCCGCCCTTGGCTGGATACAGCATGCGCAGGTATGCGGGACAGAGCATGCACACTAAGGCGTGATAAGCCCGGGACGGGCAGCGCGGCGCCTCGTCGTCACCAGGGTTATCAGCAGTCAAATAGCAACAAGCAATTAGTCGAAAGCTGGCTGACCACAGGGACTGGCGAGAAGAGCGAAGAGGACCCGCTCCGCTGAGAAGCTGAGATGCTCTTGGAGGTCCAAACAGGACCGCAGCAGAGGTCTCAAGCAGGACGCCAACCACGCCGAAATCGCGTTACTGTCGGCCGATGTCATTTGTCTCAAGGTGTTTCGCCATGGCATCGGCGGCCTCGATCCACCGCGTTGCGAGGGCCTTCGGGCTCAATGGCTGAAACAGGCTGTTCAGGACCTTTTCTACCGCGTCATACGCCGCGTCCCTGACGCGCTCCCGCGCGGCCGGGCTGCCGGAGCCCACCATGGCGTTTGATGTCGCGGTAATAGGCTTTCGGACCTCCGCACCGTTGACTGTGGCGGACGCAGGGCTGGTGGTGTGGGCAACCGCGAGTCCGGCGGCGAGGGCTGGAGCGTCGCTTGGACCGCGAAACATGATGCCTATCATTTGTGATACTCCAATGGCTAGAAAGGGTCGGTCAGTCTTCGCTCCGAGCGTCGCCCAAGAATGTTCGGCGGGTGTGGCACGGCTGCTCCGGCGGGAGGGGTGCGGTTACTTCCGGATTTCATTAACCCCTGGCTCCATATTGCGTCGCGTTGGAATTGGGCACTACCGTGCCAGCACCGTTTCCGTGAAGCAGAGTGCCGCTGCGGCGGTAGCAGCCAGACACTGTCGTGCACGACGCAATTGACGAGCTGGGGAAGTTTCCCACAAGGGCGTTTGTCCGCAGGCCCAGAATCATCACTTAGCTCCTGAAGATTCTCGTATCCGCGTCAGGAACGGACTTTGGCGTCCGCCAAGATTGGTCGGAGCCCGCTCTGCCATCGTGGTGTTACCTCTTATGCGCCGCGCCAAGACTTGTTGTCTCCTGCATCCGGTCGGCACGAGTTTGGTCGCAGGCCGAGGCCTTGGGGTTTGTGCCGTCCAAGGATCTGTTTGAGTGATGGAATACCATTCCTCCGGCAGAGCAATTTCCGCCCCGTCCCGAAACCATCTCCCGCATTTCCAAGAGGGCTGGATCGCCAAAGCAGTTCTGGGGCGAAGTGGAGGTACAGGTCGGCTTTGAGTAGTGTGGCTGCACCGAAAGCACGTGCCCGGGGGATCTGCGTCCCGTAGCATGGTGTTACGCGGCTCACATGAGAAGAGGCGTCCAGATGCCCTACCAGATTCTGACCCGGGACGAGCATTTCGGCGGTGATGGCAGGCCGAAGCGCATTCTTGCACTTGACGGCGGCGGCTTGCGTGGCATTTTGAGCCTCGGGATTCTGGAAAAGGTCGAGGATCTGCTGCGGGAACGCCATGGCTGCGGCGACGGCTTCCGTCTTTGCCATTACTTCGACCTGATTGCAGGCACGTCGACTGGGGCGATCATAGCAGCGGCTCTTGCCCAAGGCAGGAGCGTTGGCGAAGTCAGGGACAAGTATTTCGGCCTTGGGCGGCGGGTGTTTGAACGAAACCTGTTGCGCCAGGTACTTCTGCGTGCCAGGTACGACGAGCGGGCTCTGGTTTCCGAGTTGAAGGATCTCTTCGGTGTGGACACCACCTTGGGCGGCCACGAGCTGTTGACCGGATTGCTGGTGGTCATCAAACGCCTGGACAGCGGCAGTCCGTGGCCGGTGAGCAACAACCCCCGCGGACGGTATTTCGTTGCTGGCGCCAACGGCCGGATGGGTAACCGGGACTATCCTCTGTGGCAGGTCGTCCGGGCCTCCACCGCTGCGCCGTCCTATTTCCAGCCGGAAACCATCTCCATCACTGGCGGACGCGGCGTGAGGCCCGTGACCGGGAGTTTCGTCGACGGTGGTGTCAGTCCCTTCAACAACCCTGCCCTGCAGGCGCTTATGTACGCCTCGTTGGAAGGCTACCGTGTGGGCTGGGAGACCGGTGCCGATAGGCTCCTGCTTGTATCGGTCGGGACAGGCGCGGTGGATCCTGCCGTCAGTATGGCAAAACTGACTGCCAGTCATGCCGTGCGGGCGCTGAAGTCCGTGCTGCAGGATTGTGCCGTGCTGCAGGAGACAATGCTGCAGTGGATGTCCGCCAGCCCTACCGCGAGGATGATTGACCGGGAGTTGGGGGAGCTGGAGGGTGATCTTCTAAACGGTGCCCCGTTGATGAGTTACCTGCGTTATAACGTGGACCTGCGTCCGGAGAGTGTCCGCGCCCTGGACGGAACCCTTGCCGCTATGGACACCGTCCCCTCGCTGAGTGCGATGGATGCCCCGAGGAATATGGAGGCCCTCCACCGGCTGGGCAGGCTGGCCGCGGCACGGGATGTGCGGGAAACTGATTTTGGCAGTGTATTTGACCTGCCGCAGGCGTGAACGGAAGGGGCTATTATGAGGGAGCTCCGACGCTACAGGCGCTTTCCGGACCAGTACGTCGTCGCCATTCCTTTGCGTCTGGACACCGACGGGTTCAGCTACCGCAAGTGGGGCGGCGAACAGCAGTGCAAGCCCGGGGACTGGCTGGTGGACGACGACGGCGACATTCACACCGTCGACGCGGACGTCTTTGCGGCCACTTACCGCCGGATCCACCGCGGTGCCTATGTGAAATCCACCCCGGTCTGGGCTGAGGTCGCCTCGGAAGCCGGCAGCGTGGTGACCAAGGAAGGCCGCACCTACTACGACAGGGGTGACGTCGTCGTGTTCAACAACGAAGACGGCACCGATGGCTACGCGATGACCGCCGAAAGGTTCAATTCCCGCTACGAACCGGACCAGTGAGGGAAGCGGCTGTGTTGGCCTGCGGCGTGGATAGCCGGCAAGCACATCGGCTAGTGGAGGGTGACCTGGTGGGCGTGGGGGGGCTAACGCCCCTCCAGGGCCCCGGCCGCCAGACCCTGTGCAGCGGCTCATACAGTCAGAGCAGGGCCATTGTGACCTGTGCGATGCACTCCCAGTTCTCGAGGATTGTGCGTTCTCCAGTCAGCTCGAATCCGTTGCGACGGTACAACCCACGCGCGCATGACCCGGCGAAGACCGCGGAAGTGGGACAACAGAATATGCGAATGCAGAAGCCTGCTGTTCGTCTGAACAACGAATCCGCCGTCCGGAGATGGCGGTGTTTGTAGACCGCAGATTGGCCGCGTTCATCCTGTCGCATCCGAAATAGGATGGCGTGCATTTTCAGTGGAGTCGGGAAACGACTGCTCATTCGATGGAGGGCACGTTCTAGACGTCGCCATTGGCTCTGGAAGCTGAGTTTGCGCGTGAGCCGTCCCATTCATCCGCCTGAGGAGTTAAGACAATTGCGATGAGGTTTAGGGCGACTTGAACTGGCCATTGCAGTGCGGTCCACTCAGGTGGACCATTGTCACCATGGGAAGGCCCTCGTTTCCCTCTGCCGGTGGAGGTTGCAGACGTACCAGTCATGATCGCAGGGCCGGGAAGCGCGTCATTTCCGTGCTGCCGGGACAGTCTTTGAAGCTTTGCAGGCGACGAAATTTTGGACATTCGTGCGCCATATCGGGACGGCCGACTTCCGGGCGTCGTGCGAGTCCGGCGTCCAGGGCGGTGACAGTACAATGTTGCTGCTACGCGGAGACCGGCCCTGTAGCGGGGTGATCACTTGTCACGCATCTTTCTGAGTCATTCGAGCCGGGACACCCCTCAGGCCATCGCATTGAAGCGGTGGCTGGTGCAGCAGGACCCCGGTCTTGCCGACGAGATTTTCCTGGATCTTGATCCAGTGACGGGTATTGCGCCGGGTGAGCGGTGGAAGGAGGCCCTGCTTCGGGCCAATGAGCGGTGCGAGGTGGTAATCTGCCTGCTCTCTGCCAGCTGGGAGGCCTCCCGCGAATGCATGGCCGAGTACCGGACCGCGGAGAATCTGGGAAAGCTGATCCTGTGTGCCCGGCTGGAGCCTCTGGAGGAGGAAGGCGTCACCGGCGAATGGCAGCGCTGCGACCTCTTCGGCAACGGACCCACCACCGACATTCCAATTGAGGGCCAAGACAGCCCTGTCGTTTTTCTCATGGATGGCCTCCGGCGGCTGCACCAGGGGCTGCGCCGTGCAGGGATCGGGGCCGAGCACTTCGCCTGGCCGCCGCCGAAGGATGCTGGACGGTCCCCCTTTCGGGGGTGGGAACCGTTCGAGGAAGCGGACGCGGCGGTATTCTTCGGCCGGGACGGACAGATCGTGCGGGGCTTGGATGCACTGCGTACCATGCGCAGCTCCGGCGTCGAGTCGCTGTTCGTGATCCTGGGTCCGTCGGGCGCGGGCAAGTCCTCGTTCCTGCGGGCGGGTCTCGTGCCGCGGCTGCGGCGTGAGGACCGGCAGTTCCTGGTGCTGGAAACCGTGCGCCCCGAGCGCAACCCGCTCACCGGGGACCGGGGCCTCGCCTGCGCGGTCCATTCCAGGCGCATCCATCTGGGACTGGACACCCCCACTCTGGGAGCCATCAAGGATGCGTGCACTCGGGTGGACACGGCACAACTGAAGGAGTGGCTGGCCGAAGCCCGGCAGGCGGCCGCCGAACGGCTGCTGGAGGTGCCGGTCGGGACACCGCCGCCGACCCTGGTCCTACCGCTGGACCAGGCCGAAGAGCTCTTCAGTGCCGACGCCGGCCCCCAGGCACACCGGTTCCTGGATCTGCTTGCCGGACTGCTGGATCACGAAGACGGGACCGTGCCGGCGTTAATTGTTGCCGCAACGGTCCGTTCGGATTTCTACGAACCATTGCAGACCGCACCTGAGCTGGCCGGGCTTAAAAGTGTCGTCTTCGACGAGCTCAAACCTATGCCGGTCGCCCGGTTCAGGGAGGTCATCCTTGGCCCCGCAGCCCGTGCCACGGGGGCGGGGAGACCGCTGGAAGTCGAGACTGTTCTGGTGGATCGGCTGCTGGAAGAAGGCGTTCAGGGCGCGGACACCCTGCCGTTGCTCTCGCTGACCCTGGCACGCCTGTACCAGGACTACGGCGGCGACGGAGATCTCCGTTTGGCCGAATACCATGCGATGGGTGGAATGCAGCAGGTGGTGCAACACGAGATCGACACTCTGCTGTCGCCGGACCCTGCAGTGCGGCGGGGCCAGTTGGAGCTGCTGAAATCTGCGTTCATTCCCTGGTTGGCGACCATCAACCCAGACAACGACCAGCCGGTTCGCCGGATCGCCCGCCTGTCCGATCTACCGAACGACGCCCGGCCACTCATAGACGCCATGGTGGGCCGGCGTTTGTTGGTCGGGGACGAGCGCGGCGGGGAGACCGTGATCGAAGTAGCTCTGGAGAGCCTGCTGCGCCAATGGCAGGATCTGGCCGGGTGGCTGGCCAGCGAGCAGGAGGACCTCAAGGAGGCCGACAACCTGGAACGCGCCGCAGCCGCTTGGGAACGCAGCGGCCGCAACGAGGCGTGGCTCTTCGAAGGAGAAAGGCTGAGTCGTGCCGAGACACTGTTCGGAAAACCCGGATTCCGGGAACGGCTGGAGCCTGCCCGCGAGTTCCTCCGCGCCTCCCGAAGCCGGGAGGAGGAACGGCTCGCAGCTCAGAAGAGACGGCACGATGCCGAACTACGGGCTGCCCGCGACAAGCAGGAAGTGGCCGAAACGCACGCAGCGGATTTACGGAAACGCTCTCTCATACTCAAGATCGTCMTAGCATCAGCGGTCGTTATCACCATGGTTGCCGCGGCTGGCTTCGTGTGGGCCTCCTTTGCAGAGCGCGAGGCCACCGCGCGCGACCGCGAAGCCACCGCTCTTCGTCTTGTATCGGAAGGTCTGTCCATGCTCGAAGGAAACCGCGGCGGCGGCGATGCAAACGGTCTGAAGCGCATCCTCGCCGCACAAGCGATTGCCTCGACAGCGGGAGGCGAAGGCGCACTACTAAGCGCTGTCAATATGAATCGCGACCTGCAAAAAATCATAGAAACGCCGACCAAAATCAGCAGTATGGCGTTTAGCCCGGACGGCAACCGGATACTCACCGGCGGACCAGACGGTACGATGCGGCTGTGGGATGCTGAAACTGGCCAGGCTCTCGGCGAACCGATGAGTGGACATAAAGAGCTGGTAAACGGTGTCGCGTTCAGCCCCGACGGGCGCCGGATCCTTTCCGGCGGCCACGACGGCACGGTTCGAGTGTGGGACCCGGAGACGGGCCGGGCCCTCGGCACACCGATGACCGGACACGCGGGTGCGGTGACGAGTGTCGCGTTCGACCCCGACGGGCGCCGGATCCTTTCCGGCGGTAACGACGGCACGGTTCGAGTGTGGGACCCGGAGACGGGCCGGGCCCTCGGCACACCGATGACCGGACACGCGGGTGCGGTGACGAGTGTTGCGTTCAGCCCCGACGGCCACCGGATCCTTTCGGGGGGTAACGACGGCACATTGCGGCTGTGGGACCCGGAGACGGGCCGGGCCCTCGGCGAACCGATCACCGGACACAAGGAGGCGGTGACGAGTGTTGCGTTCAGCCCCGACGGGCGCCGGATCCTTTCCGGCGGTAACGACGGCACGGTTCGAGTGTGGGACCCGGAGACGGGCCGGGCCCTGGGCGAACCGATGACCGGACACAAGGGTGCGGTGACGAGTGTCGCGTTCAGCCCCGACGGCCACCGGATCCTTTCGGGGGGTAACGACGGCACATTGCGGCTGTGGGACCCGGAGACGGGCCGGGCCCTCGGCGAACCGATGACCGGAAACAAGCGTGGTGCGGTGACAAGTGTCGCGTTCAGCCCCGACGGCCACCGGATCCTTTCGGGGGGTAACGACGGCACATTGCGGCTGTGGAACCCGGAKACGGGCCGGGMCCTCGGCRARCCKWTGACMGGACACAAGGATGCGGTGACGAGTGTYGYGTTCAGCCCCGACGGYCACCGGATCSTTTCCGGCAGCCGAGACGGTACGGTGCGGCGGTGGGACGCCGAGAAGGGCCGGGCCCTCGGCGAGCCTTTGATTGA
>NZ_JBFUJJ010000059.1:0-10438 GCF_056401435.1 Arthrobacter sp. P4_F10 | reverse complement strand
GATCGATGCAGGTGCCCTTGCTCGGTGCCATTCCCGAGCGGGCCTCGGAACAGCCCCCGGCAGCGTTCCGGGCCGAAGCGGCGGCCTGGCTGAACGGACTACCCGCATGAACCCGCTGGTGTCCTTGGCTGGATCCATCGCGCCTCAACTGGTTGGCTCCGGCCAGGCGCGCTGCCCGTACATGGTAGTGCGTGACCCGGACGCGGTGCGGGACGTCCTGCACCGGCCCGCCGACTTCAGTCCTGCGAATTCCCTGGTCGCTGTAACTCCTCTGGAAGGGCCTGCCCTTCGTGTGCTGCAGCGCGTGGGCTTTGCGTTGCCGCCGGTGCTGGCCAGCAACGACACCGACACGCATGCCGGGATCCGCAAGGTCGTCGCGGGATTCTTCACCCCCGCCACCGTCGCCGCCATGGAACCACGGATCCGTGGACTGGCCCAGGAAGCGGCAAAGAACGCCGCGGACCAGCTTGGATCCTCGGGTCACGTGGACCTGGTGCAGACGGTCGCGGCGTTTCCTCCGGCGGTGGTAATGCTTGAACTCCTCGGACTGCCCGTCCGGGACCTTACGGATCTCAAGGGGTGGGGCCTTGACTCCATGGAGCTGTTCTGGGGCTGGCCCGACGAGGCCCGGCAACTCGAACTTGCCCACAGCGCCGCAGACTTCTACGTCTGGCTTCGTAAACTCGTAGCAGAATCCAGGACCGCCCCAGGACGCAACCTGTTCAAATCCCTAGCCGAACACGGCCTATCCACCCCTGAAATCTGCTCGCTCGGCTACTTCCTGCTGATCGCCGGACAGGAAACAACCACCCAGCTGATCAGCACCACCCTGTTCCGGCTCCTTAAAGGGTCGGCCCCTGTGGGCTGGAACGACGCAGCGTCCGACGCCGGCTCCAAAACTATGGTCCGGCACGTACTGGCCACCGAATCATCCGTCCCCACCTGGCGCCGTGTGGCAGCCCACGACACAAACCTCGGTGACACTGTAATCCCTGCCGGCAGCGAGATCCTCCTCGAACTTACCGGCAACCAGATCACCTCACCGTCCGGGCAAGAACGCGCGCACATTGTTGGGCAGGCGGACCTGCGGGAGGCGTCTGGGTCCCCGGGCCTGGTGTTTGGGTCAGGCATTCACCGCTGCCTCGGCGCCAAGCTCGCCGAACTCGAGGCGGCTGTCATCGTCCGGGAAACTGCCGCCGCGCTTCCTGGGATACAACTGCATGATCCCGAGCCCGAATGGATCCGGTTCCTTTCATTCCAGGCACCCCGGACGGTCACGGTTGTTAAAGGTCCTCGCTGACCGCACCCACGACCATGGTGCACCCAGTTGTCTACCAGCAGGCGGGTTGCGAGTCGATCATGTTGCGCGGAGGCTGGGCTACAGTATCGACCGGAGCGTTTTCGAGCTTGTCAGAACTCGCCTGGGCCGGCATCCCCGCAATCGGATGCGGTAGTTCGTGGGCTCCGGAAGCGATGAAAATTGGGCGCCTACATTATTTGAGGCGGGACAGAGATCCTCTCGTGGGAGGCTTCGGCGCCTACACCAGCCGGTTGGTTCATGGAGGAGCGAACTTAGTTCAGCATAGTTGGCTGGCCGTTTCGCTGGTTCCCACGCAGCGCTTCGGGCTGCTGGAATGTGGCAAAAAAGGAAGTGTGTACAAAGTACACTTTGGGCTTCGGACTGGGTCGTATGTGGGTCGGATCGGGCCGGAATCCGCATGTTTCCGCGGTTGCCCAGTGTTTGCGGGGGAGGGAATGCAGTTCGAGTCCCACCTCGGGCACAGCATTCCCCCTCGCCAGAGGGGGTTTTGCTTTAAGGTGTGTACATTGACCCTGGTCGGGTCCCTCTGACGCTTGTCGAACGCTTGTCGCGGTCTGTGGCCTGGCCGCCGCGGCGGCCTGTGAAGTTGTGTGGGTGGCGGGTTCAGGGCCCTGGCTGGTGGGCCCTCCGCGTGCTGGGATGTGGGTCATTCGGGTCTCCTTTTCTGGGTTGTTCTGGTGGACGTGGTTGGCCTTGTACCTATTCATGCTGTGGGGTCCTGTTGACGACATGACCTGCGGGGATTTCCTTAGGATGTTTTTCTCCGGAATCCGGGTTTACCGGTGGCTTGGGGGAGGGCTGGTTCCCGTTTGTCCGGCCAAGAGGGGTGTGCACGTTGTCCACACCGGAGTGAGTTTCCTGCCGTAGCTGCTTTGTGGCTCGCTCCTTGCCTGCTTCCCACGAGACGGGCAGGAAGATCCCCGGAAACCCGGGGATCTTCCCGCCTCAACTCACGGAACTTCAGGTTAGGGGTTTGCTGGGAATCGAGGTGCATCTGGCGCGGGCTGTCAGGTTGCTTCCGGATCCTCGGTCGATCATCCACTTCTCACGCAGGCAGTGCTGTCACACCGTGGGGGCGATGTTCTGGTTCAACCGGAATAGATTGGTGGGGTCGTATTCGTTCTTCAGTTCCACGAGCCGCCGGTATGTATCCGCCGGGTACGACGCCCGGACGAGCGTCGTATTCGCTTCACCTGTGAAATTCACGTAGGCCGCCACATCCGGACCGAGCGCGGACGTCACGCCCCGGGCCCATTCGACGACATCCGCGAAGCCTTCCGCCGTCGGCGTGCGCGCCACAACATTGACGATGAATTCCTGGTCGCGGAGTGCGAAGGCCGTTGCTTCGGCAGGAACCCGGCCGACGGCGCCGCCAAGGTGGTGCAGGTGAATCTGCGTCATGGCGTTGGGCAATGCCGCAAACGAGTCCAGCAGCACGCGCACGGACGCGTCGTCGGCGGCGCGCAGAAATGCCGAGCGGAAATAGTTGTGCACGCCCCTCGGGTACAGCGGATCGAGCGCCTGCTGCCACCCCGCGTACGGGTTGGCCGCGAACACATCGGCGATGACCGTGCCCAATGACCGGAAGGGCGCGGTGGCGGCCTCGCCGGCATCGAGATCGCCGGACCAGCACCCTCCCACAGCGATGACCGGCTTGCCGTGCACTGATTCTGGTAGGAACGGGACCGGTGGCGCCGTGGTCATGTTGACCAGCGTGGTCAGCTCATCGGGGGCCGCCGCGCAGGCCGCCCGATAGCCGCGCAACACCTGCTCCGCCTCTTCTGCGGGGTAGAAAACCAGGCCGGAAAGGACGATGGGCCCCACTTCGTGCAATTGATAGTCGAAGGACGTCACCACACCGAAATTGCCGCCGCCGCCGCGCAGTCCCCAGAACAAATCGGGGTGCTCGTCGGCACTGGCGTGAATAAACTGCCCGTCGGCGGTGACGACGTCGGCGCCGACCAGGTTGTCGCTGGCCAGCCCGTGCTTGCGCACGAGCCAGCCGATGCCGCCGCCGGTGGTGAAGCCGGCGATGCCGGTCGAGGACACCAGGCCACCGGTCACCGCAAGCCCGAATTGCTGGGTCTCTGCATCCAGGTCCTTCCAGGTACACCCTGCCTGTGCCGCGACGCGGCGGCGGGCAGGGTCCACCTGGACCCCCTTCATCAGCGAAAGGTCCAGCACGATACCGTCGTCGACGGTAGAAAACCCGGGGATCGAATGTCCACCGCCGCGAACCGACAACGGCAACCCCTCGCTGCGCGCGAGATCGACCGTGCGCATCACGTCTGCCACACCCGCACAGCGTGCGATGAGCGTCGGGCGGCGGTCGTGGGCCCCGTTCCAGATGCTGCGTTCGTGGTCGTAGTCCGCGTCCCCTGGCCTGACGACCGTGCCGCGCAGCCCGGCGGCGAACTCGGCGATGGTGGCCTCGCCGATGCGGGTCGGCCTAGTCTGCGTCGTTGTCACGATGCGTTCCTCCTGATTGCTGTTTGTTTGTCAGATCCATTTGTCAGATCCAGGAATCACGCTAGTGAACCGTCCTCAACGAGCACTCAACGCCGTCTCAACATCTTCATCCGAGTCCCGCCTACGCAGTGCGGCCAGCCGCTGACCGGCGATGAGGCATCTCGTTCGGTCGAAAATTGCCCCAGCCCTGTCAATTTCTCGGGCCGCCCGATGTGGGTCGCCGAGCTCGTTGGATAGCTCTGCCACCATCAACCGTTGCCAGCCAGTGTGTCGCCGCCATGGGGCGACCTTTTCCGCTGCCTGCCTGTACATTTCCCGCGCTGCCCGGACCTCCCCGGAGATCAGTTCGCCGGCACCGAGAATGGTCAGCGTGGCGCCCATCCCCACCTGATCTCCCGCGGACTCGAACCCTGAAAGGCAACGCCGAGCGTCTGTCAGGCCGCGGTCGATATCACCACCCATGGCGCGGAGCAGGGCGATATTAATCTCGGTCAGCAGCTCGCCGCGTCGGTCGCCCAGACCGAGCCGAAGCTCCCGCGCCAAGGACAGGGCCTCATCGGCCGCGCTGTGGTCGCCGCAGTCGCGCAGAATGCAGCCAAGTTGGTGAAGTGTTTGCGCCCTAGCCAGGTCATCTCCTAACTCGGCGAAATGTTCGGCCGCATCCGTGATGACGGATATCGCAGACTGCGTGTCTCCCGAAATCCTGGCCGCGTAGCCGATTGCGGACAGCACGTAGCCTTTGGCTTGGATGACGCCAACCCGCCGGCCCAACAGCAGGGTCTCCTCGACGCAGGGGACCAACCGTCCGGCGATCGGGACCAGTTGCAGGCTGGGCGTGATCCCCCGCAGGAAGGGTGGGGTGCTGGTCTCAGACTGTGCGAGTTCGCTCAGGCAGGTGTTTAGGTGACGGGCGGCGAGTGGTCCGTCCTCCCGGGACAACGCGCACTGGCCGAGCAGCCAACTGCTGGCAGCGCAATGTTCGGGTCTGCCACCCTCGACTGCCTCGGTGTGCACGTCGGCTGCCAGCTGTTCGGCCTCGTCCAAGTCGAAAGTGCTCCAGGCGAGCGAGGTCTCAATGAGCCGGGCCATCACCACCTCGTCGTTGTTCCCGATCTCCCGCATGATTGCCAGGGCCTCCGCGCCGAGCGCCCGATGCCGGTCGCCGCGGCCCTGCCGGCTGTCCAGCCCGGTTAGGCCGATCAGAGCAGCCGCGCGAGGCCGGGTCGAGTCGGGAGCCACCGCCAAGGCACGCTCCACCCAACGTGCTCCCTCGACCGCGTGACCGCGGAGGAACCAGAACCGCCACAGGCTGGCCGCGAGCCGGAGCGCGGTCTCGGGCTCGTGGGCGCACGACCAGCGCAACGCAGCGCGCAGGTTGTCGTGCTCGCGGTCGAGCAACTTCGGCTGTTCGATGACCACCCCGGTGGCCCGCTCTGGATTGTGGGATTCGGCGACGGCAAGGAAGTAGGCGCAATGCGCAGCCGCCAGTTGAGCCGCCTCACCTGCATGATCGAGATTCTCTTGGCCAAACTGGCGGACCGTCTCCAATTGCCGGTATCGGGTCCCGGCGCCCCTCCTTTCGGTGACCACCAAAGACTTGTCCACCAGCTTGGCCAACAGGTCGAGCAGTTCGATCTCCTGGAGGGGCGCGTCAGCGCAGACTGCCACCACTGCGTCGAGGGTGAAACCACCCGCGAACACAGACAGCCGGCGCAGCAGAACCTGCTCCGGTTTGGTGAGCAGTTCGTGGCTCCATTCCAAGGTGCCACGCAGCGTCTGGTGCCGCGTGACGCCGCTGGTTCCCCCGCCGAGCATGGACAAAGCATCGCCCAATCCCTGGACGATCTCGGCGGGTTCGAGTGCGGCCGTCCTGGCCGCGGCCAATTCCAGGGCCAGCGGCATCCCGTCGAGCCGTCGGCACAACTCTGTCACCCCCTGCGCGTTGTCGGCGTCGAGCGCGAAACCCGGCCGGACCTGCGCTGCCCGCTCAACGAAAAGCCGGACAGAGGGCAGACGGCCCAGCACGGCCAGGTCGAGAGCGTCGGTCCGCAGGGGCGAGGGCAGGGGCAATGACGGCACCCGGTAGGTGTACTCCCCGTCGGCATGGAGTGGCTCCCGGCTGGTGGCCAGCACTTTAACCCCAGAGGATCCGTCAAGTAGCGCGACGACGAGTTGCGCACAGGCCGCGAGCAAGTGTTCGCAGTTGTCCAGCACGAGGAGCAGCGAGCGTCGCCGCAGTTGGTCGACCAGCGCTTGCACGCGGCTTGGTGCCGCGCCGGAATCCAACCCGAGGACCTCGGCTACGGCATCGGCCACCAGCAGCGACTCCCCAACGGCCGCGAGGTCGACGAACCAGACTCCGTCCACGTACCCAGGACGAACTGTCTTCGCGGCCTCCAATGCCAGTCTGGTCTTGCCGCTGCCGCCAGCCCCGGTGAGGGTGAGCAGGCGAGCATGGCCCATCAGCCGCTCGACGTCAACGAGCTCACGCTCGCGCCCGATGAAGCTTGTCAACGGGGATGGCAGATAACCGATGGCATCGTCTTTGCCGGTCACGCCGGCGGGCTGGTGGAGGCGCTCCTCGGGCGGCGAGCCGGTCAACAACTCGCGAAACAGTTCCATCGTCCGGGCGTCCGGATCGGTCCCGAACGCGTCGAGGAGTTCGTCGACCAGCCGCTCATATCGTGCCAATGCTTCCGACCGCCGGCCCATCCCAGCCAGCACCACCATCTGCGCGCGCACGGCTCCCTCGTGGACGGGATCGGATTCGAGCGCATGGGTGAGGATGACCAACGCTTCCTCCGGCGCGCGCTGCGCCACCGTGGACGCCAGTTTCACCAGTACCTCGCGATGGATTTCCCGGAGCTCATCGCGGCGTGTCGTCAGCCAGTCCGCATCCGGCAGCTCCGGCAGAAGATCACCCCTGTACAAGTCGGCCGCATCGCGCAGGCTTGCCTCGACACCTGCAGCCAACGCTGCCACGGCCGAACGCTCGAACTGCAGGACATCGACATCGACCGGGCCAGTGTCATCCAGCACGACCACTTCACCGCGGATGACGAGCAGCCCGTCGCTGCCGGCTCCAGCGCTAGCGAGCGTACGGCGAGCGACGTACAGGGTCTGATGCAGATTCCGTGCGGCGGCCACCGGCTCCATGTCGGGCCACAGGCGGTCCAGTACCTGCTCGCGACGGTTACGCTGACCACGCGCCAACGCCAGCATCGCCACCACGGACTTTGCCTTCTGCAGCCGCCAGTGGCTGTTCTCGACGGCGTTCCCGTTGACGTACACGATGAACGAGCCGAGAAGCTGGATGCGCAACCCGCTTTGGGTGGGCTTCATGGTTCTTCAGTATCCGCTCGCCAACCGGCGTTGTCGAACAACGAAATTTCCCACACGCTCGCTGCCTTGGCGCACTCTGTGAGCGGCCCATCACTAGCAAGCAAACCACCAGAACCACGTTTAGGTTCACGCCGTCGTCGCTGAGTAGGAACGTGATGGATGCGGCCAGCGCGTCGGCTTCCGCAGCCTCCGGCATCACCGCCATCGCGGTCCGCACGCGCTGCGCGCCGAGTTCGGAACCGAACCGGGCCTCGATGTTAGTCACCGTCGGGCCGGGGGCAACGGCATAGGGGATAGCAGTGGTCGGATAATGGTCCGGCGACAAGGTCGTTGACGATTTGCGCCTGCCGATCCACGAATGCCGGCGGCCGCCTCAAATCTGGGCCCAGGTCAGTGAGGCAGCAGTACACCGACCTGGGTCCGGATGTCCTGAACAATCTCGTCGATGCTCAATGCGGCGTTCACGGTCGCTGCCATGCTGAGGAACATGATGGCGGTGACGATGTGTGCCGTCGTAGCGGCATCACCAGCGCTGACCAGCTCGTGCCTGCCCAGGACGGCAGAGATGGCCTCCTCGGTCTGCGCGACGATGGAGAGGGCCTCAGCGTGACGGGGCTCCGCGGGATCACCGAAGACCATCTCCCGCAGGTACGTGCGTCCGTTGTCGACCTGGACGCGGTTGCATTCCACGATCGGCCGTACGATTGCCAGCACCGCATCGAGGATATCCGGGGTGGTTTCGGCATCAGCCCGACCTTGTTGAAGCGCTTCGGCGTAGTGGGCGTTCTGCACGAGGAGGAGGAGTTCGCCTTTGGTCTTCGCGTAAAGGAACAGGGTCCCGGTGCCGATGTCCGCCTTGTCGGCGATCTGCTGGGTCGTGACGTCCTCGATGCCGTGTTCGGCCAGCAGTTCGCTTGCCGCGGCCGTGATGCGGTCCAGCTTCTGCTGCTTGTTCCGCTCGCGCCGTCCGACCGGCTGGGAGGCGAGAGACATGGTGATGGATCCTCCGGAATAGATTTTGACTGCACTCAGTTATGAGTGTAGTCACTACTGTGTGGGCTCGAATGTTCCTTCGTTAATTCTCCCACGCAAGGGCCGAACCCCAGTGTTCCGCCCCGGCAGAGTGGTGGCGCTATTACCCCGCGACGCAAAGGACCGCACACATGACTTCCTCCCTCTGGCAACCCTTCACCCTCGGCAATGTGGAGCTGCCGCACCGGCTCGCGCTGGCCCCGCTGACCCGGAGCCGCGCAAACCCTGACGGCACCCCCGGGGAACTGGCCGCGGAGTACTACGGCCAACGCGCCTCGCTCGGGCTGATCATCACCGAGGGCACACAGCCGTCCGAGGACGGCCAGGGCTACCTGAACACCCCCGGCATCTACACTCCCGAACACATCGAGGGATGGCGAAAGATCGCCGACGCGGTGCATGCCGGCGGCGGAGCGCTGTTCATCCAACTGATGCACGTCGGCCGGATGTCGCACCCGGATAACACCCCGCACCACCGCCGGCCTGTGGGCCCGTCGGCGATCTCGGCCGATCAGGACATGTTCACTCCAGCGGGGCCGCAGAAGACGCCGGTGCCGCGTGAACTGACTGCCGAAGACATCCAGGCCACCATCGCCGGGTTCCGCCACGCCGCAGCCTCCGCTATTGCAGCGGGAGCGGACGGGGTGGAGATCCACAGCGCGAACGGGTACCTGCTCCACCAGTTCCTCTCGCCGAACTCGAACCACCGCACGGACGAATACGGCGGATCGGTGGAGAATCGGTCCCGGTTCGTCGTCGCGGTCGCCCGCGCGGTGGCCGAGGAGATCGGGGCAGACCGGACCGGCATCCGCATCTCACCGGCGTTCCCGCTGGGCGGAATCAACGAAGGGGACCCCGCGGACGTCCGGACACAGTACCGCCACCTGGTCGGCGAACTCGCCACTCTGAACCTTGCGTACCTGCACGTGCACCACCTCGGTGACGACGATCTGCTTCGGTCTTTCCGCGACACGTGGCCTGCTGCCATCCTCGTCGTCCGGTACGGGCGCGACCGCGAGCAGATCGCCGACGACATCGACGCCGGGCTCGCGGACATCGCGCCGCTGGGCCGATTCGCCCTGGCAAACCCCGACATTGTTCAGCGCCTGCGCGCCGGCGCGCCGCTGAACGAGTTGGACCCGGCAACCCTGTACGGCGGCGGCGCGGCCGGGTACACCGACTACCCCGCCCTGGCACACGCCTAATCGTCTGCCGCAGGTCGCACGCCCTGCCCTCCTGAACCGCACCCGGCGGCGGCCACACTTCGACCCCACCGACCTCACCCAACCCACACCCCTCAGAAAGAAGAAACAGCCATGCCCTCACTCAACGGAGCAGTCGTCCTCATCACCGGAGCCAACGGCGGAATCGGCACCCAGTTCGTGCACGAAGCCCTCGCCCGGGGAGCTGCAAAGGTTTATGCCACCGCCCGCACCCCCCGCACCTGGAACGACGAGCGCATCGTTCCGCTCGCCTTGGACATCACCGACTCGACCTCCATCCAGGCAACGGTCGAGGCGGCACAGGATGTGACCGTGCTGATCAACAACGCAGGCGCGTCGGTCTCCAGCCCCGGGATCCTCACCCACACGGACGAGGAGATCCGCCGGAACGTCGAGACGAACTTCCTCGGGCCTCTCTTCGTCGCCCGCGCGTTCGCTCCGGTCCTGTCGGCGAAGGACGAAACGATGATCATCGACATCCACTCGGCCCTGAGCTGGTACGCCGTCGCCGGCATCTACAGCGCCACCAAAGCCGCCCTCTGGTCCGCGACCAACTCCCTCCGCCTCGAACTCGCTCCCGCCGGCGTGCACGTCGTCGGCGTCCACGTCGCATACGTCGACACCGCGATGGCCGCGCACGCCACCGACCCGAAGCTCGACCCGGCCGTGCTGGTGCGCACTGTGTTCGACGCCACCGAGGCGGGGGAGTTCGAAGTCCTCGCCGACGACACGTCAGTCCAGCTCAAGGCCGGACTCAGCGCCCCCCTCGAAGCGGTCTACCCGCAGTTGGCGGCGACGAACGCGTAAGCGAATAACCGGTGCCACCGCGTTCACCAAAAGTCAGCGCGGTGGCACCACCCCTGCCGTGGGGAGTGTCTGAACAACGGAGGATCCGGGGGTGGCCTGACACGCCGGGGTAGTCACGAGCCAGGGGCCGCGTCAGGGGTGGCGATACGTTTGATCACCCTGCTGACGCGTTTGTGCGGGCCCTGTTCGAACTGGCCAGCGCGACGAGGCCCACGCCAATGGCTCTGCCCGCCCGTGAATACGG
>NZ_JBFUJJ010000058.1:0-10921 GCF_056401435.1 Arthrobacter sp. P4_F10 | reverse complement strand
TGACACTGGCACCAGAAGGCCGGAAGATGCTGCGCATTGAGCAGCGAAACGCGGCCACACCGGTGGAACGGAAGCCGGAATGGATCAAGGCCAAGGTCCAGATGGGCCCGGAGTTCGTCCAGCTCAAGAACCTCGTCAAGAAGGAAGGCCTGCACACCGTGTGTGAAGAGGCCGGCTGCCCGAACATCTTCGAATGCTGGGAAGACAAGGAAGCGACCTTCCTGATCGGCGGCTCCGAATGCACCCGGCGCTGCGACTTCTGCCAGATCGACACCGGCAAGCCCTCGCCCGTGGACATGTTCGAACCCACCAAGGTGGCCCGCTCGGTCCAGGCAATGCAGCTGCGCTACGCCACCGTGACGGGCGTGGCCCGCGACGACCTCGCCGACGAGGGCGTCTGGCTCTACGCCGAGACGGTCCGCAAGATCCACGAACTGAACCCGGGCACCGGCGTCGAGCTGCTGATCCCCGATTTCTCCGGCAAGCCCGAGCACATCGCGGCGATCTGCGACTCCAAGCCCGAGGTCTTCGCCCACAACGTCGAAACCGTGCCGCGGATCTTCAAGCGGATCCGCCCGGCGTTCCGCTACGAGCGCTCCCTGGACGTCATCACCCAGGGCCGCAGGCTCGGCATGGTGACCAAGTCCAACCTGATCCTGGGCATGGGCGAGACCCGCGAGGAAATCTCCGAGGCCCTCCGGGACCTGCACGAGGCCGGCTGCGACCTGATCACCATCACCCAGTACCTCCGCCCCTCCGAACGCCACCTCCCGGTGGACCGCTGGGTCAAGCCGCAGGAATTCGTGGACCTGCAAAACGAAGCGGACGAGATCGGCTTCCTCGGCGTCATGTCCGGGCCCCTGGTGCGCTCCTCCTACCGCGCCGGCCGGCTCTGGGCCACCGCGATGCGCAAGAAGGGCTGGGAAATCCCGGCCGAACTCGCCCACATCGAAAGCTCCGGCAGCACCCGCCAGGAAGCCAGCTCACTGCTGGCGGCTACGGCCTGAACAACCCAACCCTGATGCCAAAAACCTGATGCCCAAAAACCTGATGCATTGAGAGGACCAATGATGTTCCCCATCAGAATAGAAATCATCCCTTCCGAGGGAATCGTTGAGCGAGTCACGGACCTGGTGTCGTTGACCACCACGCTCACGGTGACCTGCCTGCCCCATCACGGCATCGAACGGACCATGCGCACTGCCGTGCAGCTTGGTGTGCTGGGCTACACCGTCATCCCGCACCTCGCCGCGCGGAGCCTGCGTGACCGGGCCGAGCTGACCCGAATCCTCCGCGACTGTGATGCAGCCGGCATCCGCGAGGCGTTTGTCATCGGCGGGGACCGGAAGCAGCCGGCCGGCCCGTATGAGTCCGCCCTTCCTCTGCTGGAGGACATCGCGCAGTACTCCGGCGGGATGATGCGGGCAGGCATTGCGGGCTACCCGGAGGGCCACCCCTCCGCCGGCCCCGTGGACATGCTGGACGCGCTCCTGGCAAAACAGCACCTGGCCTCGCACGTTGTGACCCAGATGTGCTTCGCCCCGGAGAAAATCCTTGACTATGCGGCGCTGCTGCGCCGCGAAGGCGTTGAGCTGCCCGTCTGGGCCGGGGTGGCGGGGTCCGTGCCCCGGGCCAAACTGGTCTCCCTGGCGACGCAGATCGGCGTCGGAAGTTCCCTGAAGTTCCTCAGCCGGAAGGGCCCGCTGGCGCGCAAGCTCCTGAGCGGCGACCGCTACTTCCCGCAAAGCCTGGTGTCCGGGCTGGAAAGCCAGCCTGGCAATCTCGCGGGCATCCATCTCTACAGCTTCAACAGCCTTGACTCTGTTCCCGGCGGACCGGGTCAGGCGCCCATCTCAGCAGCACTCCAGACAGCATTGATTCGAGGAGCAGCACGTGACAACTGAAACCGTAACTTCCCAGCAGGAACCGCATCTTGAGCGGCAGCTCAGCAATCGGCACATCCAGCTGATCGCCATTGGCGGCGCCATCGGCACCGGCCTGTTCATGGGCTCGGGCAAAACCATCTCCGCGGCCGGACCCTCCGTCATCTTCGTCTACATGATCATCGGCTTCATGCTGTTCTTTGTGATGCGGGCCATGGGCGAGCTCCTGCTAAGCAACCTGAACTACAAATCCTTCAGCGACTTCGCGGCGGATCTCCTCGGGCCCTGGGCCGGCTTCTTCACCGGATGGACCTACTGGTTCTGCTGGGTGATCACGGGAATCGCGGACGTCATCGCCATCGCAGGCTACTCCGAGGAACTCTGGCCGGGGCTGCCGCTGTGGATCCCGGGCCTGGCCACCGTGGCCATCCTCCTGCTCCTGAACCTCACCACGGTGAAGGCGTTCGGCGAAACGGAGTTCTGGTTCGCGCTGATCAAGATCATCGCGATCGCGGCGCTCATCGTGGTGGGTCTGTTCATGATCTTCAGCGGTTTCCAGTCCGACGCCGGCCCTGCCAGCTTCACGAATCTGTGGAGCCACGGCGGTTTCTTCCCGAACGAGTTCATGGGTTTTGTGGCCGGCTTCCAGATCGCGGTGTTCGCCTTTGTGGGCATTGAGCTGGTGGGCACCACCGCCGCGGAGGCCAAGGACCCGGAGAAGAGCCTGCCGAAGGCCATCAACTCCATCCCCATCCGCGTGCTGCTCTTCTACGTGGGCGCCCTGATCATCCTGATGTCTGTCACTCCCTGGACCCAGTTCCAGGCAGGCCACAGCCCGTTCATCGCCATGTTCTCCCTGGCAGGGCTCGGAGCTGCGGCAACGATTGTGAACCTGGTGGTGCTCAGCTCGGCCATGTCCTCGGCCAACTCCGGCATCTACTCCACCTCGCGCATGGTCTACGGGCTGGCGCAGGAGGGCGACGCGCCGTCGGTCTTCAGCAGCCTGTCCCGGCGGAAGGTCCCGCAGAACGCCCTGTTCCTGTCCTGCGTCCTCCTGCTCTCCGGTGTGGTCCTGATGTACGCCGGACAGGACATCGGCAAGGCCTTCGACATGGTGACCACCGTGTCCGCCGTCTGCTTCGTGTTCGTCTGGTCCATCATCCTGGCCAGTTACCTGGCCTTCCGCCGCCGCCGCCCGCACCTGCATGAGGCGTCCAAGTTCCAGATGCCGGGCGGAATCCCCATGGTCTGCGTGGTCTTCGCGTTCTTCGCCTTCGTTCTCTGGGCGCTGACCACGCAGCCGGACACGCTTCTGGCGCTCCTGGTCACGCCGGTCTGGTTCGTTCTGCTCGGCGCCGCGTGGTTCGTGCTGCGCCGGCGTCCCGCCCACCTGGCCCGTTATTCACGGTTCCAGGCCGAGCTCGCGCAGGAAGAGGCATCAGCTGTTGCACGAGAGCTTGAGAAGGTGCAGAAATGACCGCACAGACCCCAAAAAGCCCCGACCCTGCACCTGCGGAACCCGCTGCCACGGCAGAGCATGTCCTGACCGTCGACTGCGCGGAGTCGCCGGGCATCGTCCACGCGGTCTCGGGATTCCTGCTCGACCACGGCTGCGACATCCTGGACATCAAGCAGTACGGGGACAAGGGGCAACGGCACTTCTTTATGCGCGTCCACTTTTCCTCGGGTTCCTCCTCCGACTCCTCCTCCGACTCCTCCTCGCGCCAGGAGTCCTTCAGCACTGAGGACCTGCGCCGCGACTTCACGCCTGTGGCCGAGAAGTGGGAGATGAATTGGCAGCTGGAACCGCACGGCCGCAAACGCCGCGTCCTGGTCATGGTGTCCAAAATGGGCCACTGCCTCAACGATCTACTGTTCCGGGCGCGCACCGGCGACATCCCGGTGGAGATCGTGGCCGTGGTGTCCAACCACCGCGACCAGGAGGGCCTGGTCCAGTGGCACGGCATCCCGTTCTTCCACCTGCCAGTCACCAAGGACACCAAGCCCGAGGCAGAGGCCCGGCTAATGGAGCTGGTGGACGCCTTCGACGTGGAACTCGTGGTGCTGGCCCGGTACATGCAGGTCCTGAGCGATGAGCTCTCGGCCCAGCTGGCAGGACGGACCATCAACATCCACCACTCGTTCCTGCCCAGCTTCAAAGGCGCGAAGCCGTATCACCAGGCCTACGACCGTGGCGTCAAGACCGTGGGCGCCACGGCCCACTACGTTAACGCCGAACTCGACGAGGGCCCGATCATTTCCCAGCAGGTCATCGACGTGGACCACACGTACACCGCCGATGCCCTGGTGGCGGTGGGCCAGGACGCCGAATGCGCGGCACTCCGCAACGCCGTCCGCTGGCACTGTGAAGGCAGGATTCTGCTGCTCGGCAACCGCACCGTCATTTTGCGGTAGGCCATGAAACCGACAAATGTGCCGCGCTGCGAGTCATCTGACCGGAAGCGCGCCGATCGGCGGTTGCGCAGGGAAACCTGGGCTGTCATTCTCACAGCCGGTGCCCTGTTGGCAGTCATCCTGTCGCAGGCACTGTCCTATGGAAACTGACTAAACGAAAGCGGACGACGGCGGGAGGGCCCGGCATCGTCCGCTGGCCGCTATTGGCCGGCGGGTTGGAACAACTCGACTACGTTGCCGGACGGATCTTCCAGCAGGATCTRCTGTCCGCCTGGGCCGGTGACGATGTCGTTCCGGAACGTGAGGCCCGCTGCGCGCAGCCGGTGCACTTCGGCCGCGATATCGCCCACGATGAGGTGGATCCGGTTCCATCCTCCCGGCGCTGGCACCGCGCCGTCCGGCATGGGCCGGCCTGCCGAGCTGCTTGGCCCGCTCAGGAGGAGCCGCAGCCGGCCGCGGGTGACGTCGGCGAACGCCGGTGCGGCGCTCATCCTGAGGGTGAACCCGAGGTGCTTTGTATAGAAGTCGACCGCCGCATCGACGTCGGCCACCATGTATCGGACGCTGACCAGTTCCGTAAGGTCGTTGGGCATTTCTAGCTCCTTTCCGAACTCGTTTGGGAGTTTTCGATTGCGTAAAGCAGGAACTGGATCCGCGTGTTCAGTTCCTCTGCGGTGCGAACAAACGCCGGATAACTGTCCTGACTGGCTGCCTCGGCCGCCGGATCGGGGATGCTCCAATGCACCATCGCCGGCGCCCCCGGGAAGTCCGGGCACACTTCCCGCACGCGGTCACAAAGGCTGATCACATAGTCGAAGCGCTGCTCGGCGAACTCACTCAGATGCTTGGAGCGGGCGCCGCTGATGTCCATGCCACGCTCACCCATCACGCGCACGGCGTTGGGGTGCAGGTCTTTGGGGTGGCTGCCGGCGCTGGCGGTTTCGACCCGTGAGCCGCCCAGGCGCCCCAGGATCGCCTCGGCCATCTGGGAGCGGGCGCTGTTGCCCGTGCACAGGAACAGCACCCGAACGGGTGACTGCGCGCGTGACTGACCCGGCGGTCCGCCAAGACCGTCCGCGGGCAGTGCCAGCTCAGCCGGGACCAGCCGCAGGCCGGCGTGAAGCGCCGCGCCGGATGCGGCAAGCCGTTCGCGATAGGCAGCCAGGTTGAGGCTGCAGTACGTGTCACGTCCGTCAGCCGAGCTGCGCCGCATGGTCACCAGACCGGCTGCGCGCAGTTGGCCAAGATGGTAGGAGGTCAGGCTCTGCCTCTGACCCACCAGCGCCGTTAGTTCGCGCACCTGCCGGTCGCTGCGGGCCAGCTCGCCCAGCAGCTGCCACCGCACGGGGTGTCCAGCCAGGCGGAGGAATTCCGGCGCCGCCTGATCCTCTGGGGATATGGTGTGGCTCACGCCACAATTCTATCAATTCAGATAGATCGATCAAAGAGGTTTGATTGATCTATCTGAGGGCGGGACGCAGCGCTACGCCCGGGAGTCGCCTGGGCCGGACTCCAGCAGCCCGCCGCCGGCCCAGCGCCTGAGCGCGAGCTTCTCGGCGTCGTCGAACTCCATGAGGGCAAGCCGGCACAGCTCTTCCACGTTTCTGGCCCATGCGGCGGCGAGTTCCTGGGCCGTCATTTCCTCGGAGAGGGAACCTCCCGCGTACACCACGCCCTGGATCACAAAGTTGACGGCCGAGCGGGATACCGGCTGCCCGGCCGCAACGCAGTCGTCCCGGACCACGCGGGACAGCTCGTTTCGAGTGACCGGCTGCTCATGGAGCCTGGCCGCCATGGCCTCGAGCAGCTGACGGAACTGGGCGGCGGAGAGTGCAGGCACATCAGTGACCCGGGCAACCCGTTCCTCGATGCCGGGCCCGTCCTCAGCCTCGGCGGGCAGATCGTCGCCGGAAAACCTCTGCGCGTCCCAGACCCAGCCACCCCGCGCAGCGGAATATTCAACGCCGTGGCCGATCTGTGCCACCCAGCTACCAAACTTTCCCCAGCCGCCCCAGTCGGTCTTCAGCGAGGGATCGGCCGTGAGTGCCCGGTGAGCCACCATGGCCCCGACAACCGGGCCCGGGGCAGTCCGGACAAAGTCGCAGACCTCTTTGGCCGCGCCGGAGAGAGTCGTGGCCTTGGACTTCGTCGTCTTCACTGCCCCTTCTGCCCGCTGCGTCTGGACAGATGCCACGGCATGGATCTCGGCCGAGGTCCCGTTGAGGATTGCCACGAAGTCGTGCGACTCCACCACGCTGTCGGCCATCTCCCGGTAGGCGAACGCCACGGCGCCGGCCGCGATCACCGTCGTCATGCGGTCAGCCGCCCGGAACCGCTGGACCAGCGACGTGAAGTCCGCGTCCGCCGACGCGACGAAGAATTCCTCAACATGTGCCGCGCCGGACAGGGCATCCATCGCGTCCAGCACCAGGTTGATGTCGGTGCTGGACTTGCCCCGCTGCGTGAGGGAGGGGCAGTCGATCACACGGAAGCCGGCACGCGTCCAGTACGGCCTGTACTTGGAGTAGATCACCGGGTTGAGGTAGCAGTTGCGGATCAGGAAGCGCCGGGATTCCTCGCCCGCGCCGCCGGCGGCCAACGCTTCCGTCCAATGCTTGGGATCCTCAGCGAATCTCTTGGCGGCCGCCGGGTCCAAGGCCATCAGGCCGGTGTAGACGTTGTCGAAATCCACGAACATCGCGGCGCGGATGCCAGGCCGCCTGGACTGGGGGAGAGGATCGCTCATCGGCTCAGTGTGCCAGCAAGAGTGGGGGACGTACCAGATGTGACCTTCACTGTGGCGGCCAGTCGCGGTTCTGGGCCTTCTGGCGCGCCGTCGTAAGCGGTGCGGCGGACCGGGCCCGGGACGCCGGCGCGATTCTCAGCGCCGCTGGGGACCACCCGGATCAATGACCTCGGTCATCCCTTGGGTACTACCGGGTAGGAACTGGTGAGGGCGATTCGGTTGAAGGAATTGATGCCGACCGTCATCCAAGTGACCGCTGAGACCTGCTGTGGGGTGAGGAAGTCAACAGCTTCCTCGTAGAGGCGCCGGTTCGCATGCGAGTCGGCTATCCCGGTGACGTACTCGCTGAGGCTCAGCGCGGCCTGTTCCTGCTCCGTGAAGTAGGACGTTTCCCGCCATGCCGGCAGGACCGCGAGGCGTTCACTGGTCTCGCCCTTCTTTATGGCGTCGCCCGTGTGGAGGCGCATGCAGAAGGCGCAGCCATTGATCTGCGAGGTCCTGATTTTTATCAGTTCGATTAGCAATGCCGGCAGGCCTGCGTCTTTGGCGGCAGCATCGGCCTGTGCGGATAACGCAATCGCCACCTTGTACAACTCCGAGTGTTCCTTGGCTACGTTGATGTTGATAGGGGTCATGACAGACATATTCTTTTCAATCCTGTTCTTGGGTAAGTCCGGTGAAGGGGGCTTCCTCGGCTCTTCGTCCAGTCTGCGAAGTCGAGTGACCAGACGCCAAAGAAGTGGGACGAAGTTGCCGGTAGCGTTCCACCCGAAAGAGAGGAAAACTCGCAGGTTATTTCGTTCGGCTCTGAGCGTGCGCCGTGGAGATTCCGCGCAGTGCAAGGTCGGTCAGGGCCGCAACGAAGGGCTCATCAATGCGCTGCCCGCTGACGAGCAGGCGGTGATGGACTGCGCCGTAGATCGCATCAATCGCGGTTCCTAGGTCCACTTCCTTGCGGATCTGTCCCCGGCGCTGGCCCTTGAGGAGGATGACCAACAACGATTTCCGGCGCTCCTGCAACAGGGTTGCCCGATACAGCTGGGCAAATTCGTCATCGTTAATCGCGTCGACGATCAACCCCGAGACGGTGGAGGCAGCGCCGGCGAAGTTCAGGCAGTGGGCCAGCTTCATCAGGTACGTCCGAAGGTCCTCGATCGCGTTCCCCGTGTCCGGCACAATGGTGAGTTTGTTGGTCTTGTACGTGTAGGCCTCGAGGATGAGGGCCTGTCGGGAGGGCCAATACCGATAGATCGTGGACTTGCTGACGCCGGATGCGCGCGCGACCGCATCGATGGTCACCGACGGGTAGCTGAGCCGGTCTATGAGATCCACGGTGGCCAGAAGCACCGAACGCCGAGTTTCCGTCGTGGGTCCACCGACCTTCGCGGTCGCACCGCTCGAACGGGAAGTCAACGTGGGCCCGTCACCTTGGACGCGCATCCGGTCCTCCTCATCCCCGCAATGGCTTCGCAGATTGTCGCCGATTCAGCTTTACACCCACCAAAACAGGCCCCACAAGGCCCAGTCTCCGAAGGCGTCCCTGAAGGGACGTCGATCCTTGCCCGCCTTTGTCCTTTCGACCGATTCCGGTTTTTGAAAGGTCGGCGCAGGTGCTCTGTTTTTGGCTACCGAAGTGTGCCTCATGGCGAGAAACGCCCCGACGATCATCACGGCAAAACCGAGGACACCGACCAGGATGTTCGGAACGGGGCCCTGAAGCGCTGCGCCCAGCAGCAGGAGCAGAAAGCCAGCCACCACGGTAACTGCCCCGGCGACGATGTGGAGGGCAGAACGGTTAGGGGCCGGCACTTCTTCCATCGCCTTGGCGAATGTGGGGTGGTCCTCTTTGAACTGCTTCTCGAGCTGCTCAAGCAAACTTTTTTCGTGTTCCGAGAGGGGGCTGTGGGACATGGAGTGCCGATCGTTTGGTAGGGACTTAGTGGGAGGAGCCCAGGCGCAGAGGTCCGTGAAGTCGTCTTGTCAGGCGACGTGGACAGGGCCGACGACGGCGGTGTCGTCTCCGCCAGATGGGGAGAGGACACCGTCGCCAGGCTTGGGACAAACGCACTGTCATGGCGTCCGGGCGAGCAGGCGCCGCTCGCAAGAGGCAGCGCCGAGGGGGCCCGTTACCGGGTCGGGCGCCCGTATCCTTCGAGAAGCCGGAGCCAGACCTCGTTGACCGTGGGGTAGGCCGGTACCGCATGCCACAATCGGTCCAGCGGGACTTCTGAGACGACCGCGATTGTCGCGGCCTGCAGCAGTTCGCTCACGTCCGGGCCGACGAACGTCACGCCAAGAACGACTTTCCGCTCTTCGTCAACGACCATCCGGGCGGTGCCGGTGTAGCCGTCGGCCCGCACACTGGCGCCGGCGACGTGCCCAATCTCGTAGTCGACTACCTTGATGTCGTAGCCGCTCTTCCGTGCGGCCGCGGCGGTGAGCCCCACGGACGCGATCTCGGGGTCGGTGAAGGTGACCTGCGGCACCGCCTGGTGGTCGGCGGTGGCCACATGGGTTCCCCATGGCGCGTCCGATACTGCTGCTCCGGAAGCGCGGGCGGCGATAACGTCACCGGCCGCCCGGGCCTGGTACTTCCCCTGGTGGGTGAGCAGGGCCCGGTTCGTCACGTCGCCGGCAGCATAGAGCCAGTCGAATCCCGGAACCAGCATGGTGTCGTCAGTCTCGATCCACGCCCCGGGCTTGAGGCCGATCGAATCGAGGCCTATATCTCCAGTGCGGGGTGTACGACCCGTCGCGACGAGCACCTCCTGGGCGGAGATGGTCCTGCCGTCCCCGGTTTCGATGGTGACGCTGCTTTCGTCCCGGGTGATGCGGGTGGTTTTCGACTCGAGAATGACGTGGACACCCTGCGCACGGAGGGCTTCCGCAATTAGCTCACCAGCGAACGGCTCCATGCCTGAGAGCAGCCCGCTGCGGGAGACCAGGGTTACTGCCGTGCCAAAGGCGGCGAAAGCTGTCGCCATCTCGGTGGCAACAACGCCGCCGCCGATGATCGCCAGGCTTTCAGGGACGGCCCTGATGCTGGTGGCCTCCCGGCTGGTCCACGGCCGGGCATCAGCGAGTCCGTCGATGTCGGGCAGGAGCGCGTCTGATCCCGTGGCAACGGAGACGGCGTGGCGGGCGGTGAGCAGCGTCGTAGAACCGTCCGTGGCCGTGACAGTGACTTCCTTGGGGCCAGTGAGCCGGCCCTGACCGCGCACCAGGGCAATGCCGGCGCTTTCGAGCCACCTCACCTGGCCGCTGTCGGACCAGTTGCTGGCGAACGAGTCCCGCCGTGCCAGCACGGCCTGCACGTCGAGTTCACCGGTCACGGCCTGCGCGGCCCCGGGAACCTGACGGGCTGCCCGCAGCACCTGGGCGGAGCGCAGCAGCGCCTTTGATGGCATGCATGCCCAGTAGGAGCACTCGCCCCCCACGAGCTCGCTTTCGACAATCACGGCGCTCAGGCCACCCTGGACGGCGCGGTCGGCGATGTTCTCTCCCACGGCGCCGCCCCCGAGCACGATCAGGTCGTATTCTGCTGAACCGCTGTGGGTGCTCAACGTCCGGGCGCCCGGGTGTTGATTTCCTGGAGAAGCCAGCTGTTGCCGTCCGGGTCGCTGAAGGAGGCAAAGGACTGGTAGTCGGCGCGTTCCGGGTGCAGGCCCGCAACGCGGTGCTGGTTGTCGAGGTTGAAGATGAATCCCTTCGCGTAGTGGAATACCTCGGAGACGTCGACGCCCTTTTCAGCGAGGTCGGCCCGGGTCGCGAGGATGTCCTTGACGGCGAAAATCTGGTTCTGGAGTGATCCGGGTGCGGCAGCGGTGATGCTCTTGCCGATCATGATCGATGCTTCCGACCCGGGAGGGGTCAGCTG
>NZ_JBFUJJ010000057.1:0-11344 GCF_056401435.1 Arthrobacter sp. P4_F10 | reverse complement strand
GGACCCACACTGCCCTGAAAGGGCAGGCCCTCCAAGCAAGAATAAACAATCTGCTTGATGAGGTCGGACTGGGAGCCGAACACACCCACCGGCTCCCGCATCAGCTATCCGGAGGACAGTGCCAACGCGTCGGCATCGCACGCGCCCTGGCCACATCGCCCCGTCTCCTCATCCTGGACGAACCCACCAGCGCCCTTGATGTTTCCGTCCAAGCCCAGATTCTGAACCTGCTCCAGGACCTGCAGCAACAAAAAGGGCTCACATATCTGCTCATCTCCCACGACCTGGACGTCGTCCGCTATCTCAGCGATGACGTTGCGGTTATGAAGACCGGAAAGATCGTAGAAAGCGGAACAGCCGAACGGATCTTCACAGACCCACGGCACGACTACACCCGCAGACTCCTCGAGGCAGCCCCAGGGCACGGCCGACCCGAAATGGCCGACTCCCACACTCTCCCCACCCTCACCACGCAAGGCAACGACTAAACATGCTAAAGGCAACAGCTAACAGTTCTCTCCTGACCAGCCCCGGCAAGATTGACCGCTATGCCGGCCAGGACTTCAACGAGCACGTCACCCTGGACAACTGGCAAGAAAGCCCATTCAATCGCTGGGGCTTCGCTCACATCAGCGAACTCATTACCACAGCAACGATCCGTCGAGGCAGCACATCCCTGCCCTCTACTGGAAACGATTCAGTCACCACGGAACACGCGGAGAGGTGGCACAGTGTTGAGGAGTTCCTGGAATCCACGCACACAGATGCCATCGTCGTACTTCAACACGGGAAACTGGTCCTGGAACGCTATTTTGGCTCTTTCCAGCCGCACGACCGGCACGTCCTGATGTCTGTTTCTAAATCCGTCTGCGCGCTTACCATGGGTATTTTGGTGGGCCGGGGACTCATAGACACGCAACAGCCTGTCCACCACTACGTCCCGCCGCTGAAGGGAAGCGCCTACGGGAACGCGACGGTCCGCCAAGTACTCGACATGACCGCCGCAGTCCGCTACAGCGAGAACTACCTGGATGCGGCCGCTGAAGTCCAGCAGCAGGATAGGATCGCCGGCTGGCGCCCCAAGCTCGAAACAGACCCAGAGGACACTTACGAATTCCTCACGCTCCTCAAAGCTGCCGGAGAACACGGCCGATCATTTCAGTACTGCTCAGCCGGTACAGACGTGCTGGCATGGATCATCGAGAACGTCACCGGCAAGCGATACGCCAAAGTCGTCTCCGACGAACTGTGGTCCCAGCTCGGGACACTCGATGATGCACTCATCACCACTGATTCCGGTGGTTTCGCATTTGCGAACGGAGGAATCGCCTGTACCGCACGAGACTTGGCCAAGATCGGACAGCTCATGCTGGACGACGGGAAAGCCAACGGGCAAACGGTCGTCCCATCATGGTGGATCAACGACACGATGCGCGGCGGAGACCCGCAACTGGCCAGAGGAACCGGCTACCAGAAAGTCCACCCCAATGGCTCCTACCGAAACCAGTGGTGGGTCCCCGGAGATAGCCGAGGCACGGTCTACGCCGCAGGCATCCACGGCCAATTCATTTGGATTGACCCCGTCAGCGACACTGTCATAGCGAAGTTCTCCTCTTGCCCACAGCCGGTTGCACTCGAACTCAGCCGGGCACACGCTGAAGGCTTCAAGCAAATGGTCAGCATCCTGGAATACACCAGCTGATTGAGGCGACCCCTCGGAGCGCAGGTCCTCAGGAATCCCCACTAAATAAAGGTCAAAGGATAAAAATCGCCTCCACAGGTAATCCGAAGCAGACCGCCGCCCGGTGGCTGTGCACCCAATTGCCGGCCTTCCGCTGCCCATCACAGAGCCAAACCGACTGCTGCAAATCCCGGTTTCCCACTCTGCTCGTTGCCTGCCCCTGTACTTCAGGGTTCGATTCCTGCTCCTGACAACGAACCACAAAGGCTCGGACGCAACCTGACACTCCTGGCGGTCCTCCCCCCTTTCCCCGACATATGGGCCCTTATCGGCACCRTGTAAGGGCGCAGGAAGTCGCCGTATCTGGACAAAAGCTCCCCAGTTTCAATCCCGGTCAATGACGAGAGGAGGAAGACGTGGAGGTGCTGCGCGTATTCAACAACAACGTCCTCGCCCGCGCCGCCAACAAAGGAGTGGTCATTCTCACCGGACGCGGCCTCGGGTTCCAGCGAAACCTGGGCAGCAGGTAGACGAAACCAAAGTGGTACGCGTCTTTGTCCCCGAGGACGGGCGCAACGCAGACAACTTCGGCGCCCTGGTGGCGGCCATTCCTCCCGAACACCTGACACTGGCCGACCAGGTACTGGAAATTGCCCACAGCGGTACAAACACGGCCTCTTCCTGACGGTGAGCAGGGACCAGCCTGCCCACTCCAAACACAGTCGACAGTGCTGGCGTACTAGCAGTCACCTGCGGCCATCGCATCTAAGGAATCAACACCTGTACCCCGGTAGAGCACCAAACGATAGGGAATGCTTGGAAAGCGGAGGCGAAGACATCTGGCACGCACGAAATGTGGCTACGAGAGGATTCAAAGTGCTATCGCAATCAACTTCCAACGCCCGTCTAGCGGGCAAAGTCGCGTTGGTCACAGGCGCTACTTCCGGTATCGGGGATACAATCGCCCGCAGACTGGTAGCCGAAGGTGCCCAGGTGCTGGCAACCGGGCGGTCAATCGAGCGAGGGCAACGACTTGAAGCGGCACTCGGTTCCCAGCTGCACTTCTATTCCACGGACATCAAAGACGAAGAATCAGGCAATTCCCTCACGTCCGCAGCAGTTTCACGCTTTGGTCGACTCGACGTGCTGGTCAAYAACGCCGCGGTCGATCACACGGGAGACCTTCTGTTAGTTCCCGACAAGGAGATCCGAGAAGTCTTCGAAGTCAACACTTTCGCTGCCATCCGCCTTCTGCAAGCGGCCGCCCGAACCATGCAGGAAGCTGGCGGATCGATCATCAACATCACTTCACGTTTGGCCTCAATCGGAGTGCCCACCATGGGGATTTACAGCGCCAGCAAGGGAGCAATGCTGGCGCTGACGAAGGCTGCAGCCGTGGACCTGGCCCCCTACAACATCCGAGTAAACGCCGTTGCCCCAGGCATGACAAAGACACCGCTGTACGACGAGTGGCTGGAAACGCATGCAGATCCAGCAGCGGCCGAAGCAAGGGTTGTTGACCAAATCCCCCTTAAACGGCTTGCACTTCCAAGCGACGTGGCCGGAGCCGTGGCATATCTGGCCTCGGATGAAGCCTCTTACATCACCGGCACCTCGTTGCCCATAGACGGCGGATACACAGCTCAATAGCCGCCGGTGACTCGATGGAGGGCGCCGGCATCAGCGACGGCGATGAACTGATCGTGAACCGGGCCCTCGAGCCGCGGGACGGGTCCGTGGTCATCGCCGTGCTGGACGGGGAGCTGACCATCAAGCGGCTGCGGATCACGGGAGCCGGCGTCGTACTGCAGGCGGAGAACCCGGCGTACCCGGACATCCGGGTCCCTTCGGTCGCGGATCTGGTCATCTGGGGCGTCGCGACCCGGTGCCTGCATCATGTCTGAGGCGCGCAATGTCTAAGCCTGCCCTAATGCGGCGGATGCCGCAGATCGCGCATGTGGATGTGAACTGCTTCTACGCTTCGGCCGAGCGGGCCTTCGACCCGTCCCTGGAAGGCTGGCCCGTAGTGGTCCTGTCCAACAACGACGGCTGCGCCGTCACCCGCTCCCCGGAAGCCAAAGCCCTGGGCATCGCCTTGGGCGCGCCGTGGTTCAAACTCGCCCCGCGGGCCAAGGAATGGGGACTCGTTGCCCTCTCCAGCAACTACGAGCTCTACGGCGACATCAGCGCCCGGGTCATGGAACTGCTCGGCCGCTACTCCGCATGGCTGGAGGTCTACAGCATCGACGAGGCCTTCCTCGGCATCAAAGGCACCCCGGACGAGCTGCTGGCCCTGGGCCGAACCATGAAGGCCGCCGTGCGCCGCAACGTCGGAGTCCCGGTCTGCGTGGGCATCGCCGGGACCAAGACCCTGGCGAAACTGGCCAACAAATGGRCCAAGAACAACCCGGCCTTCGACGGCGTCTGCCGCTGGGACTCCGTGCCCGCCGCCGACAGGCAAACCCTGATGAGCCGCTTGTCCGTGATCGAGATCTGGGGCGTCGCCACCCGGCTGACCAAACGCCTCAACGCCCTCGGCATCCACTCCATCCTGGACCTGTCCCGCGCCGATCCCGTCATGATCCGGGACCGCAGGAGACAGCTCGGGTCTGGCCCGGACGAGGTGCAGTGGGTGGCGGAAGGACCTGCCTGACCAGGCCGTATCGGCGGAGACTTCCACTGCGACAGGTTCGACCAGTGTCAGCGTTACCGGTTCCTTGTCGCGGTTGAACCGGTCCCGGGTGGTGCCTTGCACGGTCGTGGGCCAGGGGTGGRCGCCGCGGGGAGGTTGCAGCCACCGCTCCAGTTCCCGCGCGGCTGCCGTCTTCAAAGGTGTGGACCTGCCCACGATCCGCAGCTCCCCGTCCAGGACCAGCCCGGCCACGACCTCCCGGGGTTCGGTGATCGGCCCGATGACTGCCTCGCAGATGATTTCCACGGTTTCGCGGTGCTTGAGTTTCAGCCAGGAACGGGCACCTGGGGTGTAGGGCTGGTCGTTGCCTTTGATCTTCCCTGTCAAGTTCAGCGTGTTGATGTGGGGGGCCGGTTTTTTGGCCTACTGTTCAGGATTTCGTGCGACGGTCTGACCCTGAACCGACGGGGGCCTCCGTTGCACCGAAGCTTTGTCGACGCCGCGGCCGCTGCGGACTTTGACCTGTTGGGACAGGTTCTGCCGGCGGGCGCGCTGTGGGTGAAATACGATTGGGCCATGGTTACCAGTGTTGATGTGGCCCGGCATCTTGGATTGTCGCAGTCGACGGTTTCACGTGCTTTGCGGGGGGATCCGGCTGTCGCGCCTTCTACCAAGGAGCGGGTTTTGTCCGGGGCGCGGGAACTTGGCTATGTACCGGATGCAGCGGCTCGCATGATGGTTACCCGGCGGACGCATGCGGTGGGCATTGTGGTCGCGGATCTGACGAGCCCGATCTACCCGGTCATTGTGGAGTCGTTGCAGAATCGGCTGCTGGAGCGTGGTTACCGGATGGTCCTGATTAGGGATCCGGATATTTCGCCGGATCCTGAGGCCGTTGATGTGCTCGATCGTGCGACGGTTGACGGGATGATCTTCGTGTCGGCGAGGGAGGGGTCCGCCGCGGTCCGGCGGGTCCTTGACCGTGGCACTCCGGTGGTGCTGTTGAGCCGTGATGATGTCAGCGTCGATGTCGAAGCCGTACTCGCAGACGACAGGGGCGCCGGTGAGCTGGTGATTTCCCATCTGCAGGGCCTGGGGCACACGAGAATCGGCGTGCTGTCGACTTTGCGGGACCGGTCCAATGGCCGTGACCGCGAGGACGGTGTCCGCGCTGCGATGGAGCGCCGCGGGATCCCGGTACGCGAGGACTGGATTCAGCACCTCCGCTTGACGCACGAGGACGGGGTGCGGGCGGCCCTGGAGATGCTTGATCGCCAGGACAGGCCGACGGCGTTGTTTTGCGTGACGGATGCTTTTGCGTTTGCTGCCATGGACGCCGCAGCCCAACTGGGGATAAGTGTCCCAAATGAGCTGTCGATTGTGGGATTTGATGATTCCGGGCCATCCCGCTGGGCTTTTGTGAACCTGACCACCGTGCACCAGCCCATTGCGGAGATGTCGTACGAGGCGGTCGACCGCCTGGCCGGGAGAATCGAGGGCGAGCCTCCCAGCCAGGCACGGAAGCCCGTATTTCCGGTCAGGCTGGAAATACGGGGGACGACGGCGCCGCCTCCTCAGGCGGTATTGCGGCCGCCGCTCAGGTCAAGCGTCTGACCGGTCATATAGCTCGCTTCCGCGGAGAGCAACCACGTGGCCAGGGCGGAGAATTCCTCCGGGAGTCCGACCCTGCCCATGGGTACCTTGGCGAGCAGCTGGGCGTTCCTTTCAGGGCTGAGGTCCTCAAGGAGCCGGGTCTTCATCATGGACGGTGCGATGGAGTTGACCGTGACGCCATAGGGCGCGACTTCTTTCGCTGCCGTTTTGACCAGGGCCACGAGCCCGGCCTTGGAGGCCGAGTAGGCGGCCTGGTGCGGGTTCCCTTCGCGGGCGGAAATGGATGACAGGATGGCCACCCGGCCGTATCCCTGCTGTGTGAGGACCGGGAGGATGCTCGCCAGGCCGTGCAGGCAGCCGTCCAGGTTCACGCTCAGGGTTTTGGCCCATCCGTCGGCGGGCATTTCGGTCACGGGAGCTTCGGGACCCTGGATTCCGTGGGCGAACAGCGCCCCGTCGATCCGACCGTACCGCTGCAGTACTGTCTGGACGGTGCGGTCCCAATCAGCCCTTCTGGTGACGTTCAGGGCCATGCAGTTTGTGGGGCTGCTTCCGTCGCCCAGCCCGCCATCGGCGACATCGGTGCAGACGACAGTGGCGCCTTCGCGTGCGAGCCGGTCCGCGGTGTCGGATCCGAGCCCGCCGGCGGCGCCGGTGACCAGGATGACCTGATCCCGGAAACGGCCGGGCCAATAGATCTCGGCGCTGGCGGTTCGGGGCCGCGGGGGGCTGCCTGCGGCTGCCCCCGGTGTTGTGATTTCGGTGACTTCGCTCATGGTGTTGTCTCCATTTCAGTTTTCAGGAGTGAGCCGATCAGATTCTCGGCTGCGGTGTGGATGTGATTGAGGTGTGCGGCTGTGCCGAGGGCCTCGACGGCCCAGACGTCAGGGACTTCGACGCTGACCGGCGCGTCGGGAAGGGCCGCCAGGATTTCCCGAAGCGGGAAGACCCCCTCCCCGGGGGCCAGCCTTTTCGCACGCGACTCGATCTGCCGCGCGGATCCGTTCACATCCTGTCCCAGCGGCATGCGGTGCGGGACGGGCAGTGCCGGGGTTTCGGCCGGGCCGTCACAGAGCTGGATGACGGTCACCGCCCCTGCCGGCAGGGCTATCAGCTCTGCGATGAGGCCGCCTGCGCGCACGAAATGGAGCGCGTCCAGCATGATTCCGCAGCCTGTCTGCCCGACCAGCAGGCCGGCGGCCGGGATGGAGTCAAGGGGCTGATACGAGATCGGTTCAATGGACGGGCGGATGCCGTACTTCGTGGCATCCTCAACCAGCGCCGCAAGGCTGTCCGTCAACCGGGCGCGGTCCGGATCGCCGCCGATGACGTTGAGCACAGAAGCGCCGAGGGCTGCGCCGGCCTCCAGTACCGGTTCCCATTCCTTGCGTCCGCGGTGTCCGTCCAGGGTAAATACTTCAATGTCGCGGACTGAGAGGCCCGTGGCCGCCAGTCGTTCAATGGTCTGCACCGACATGAACGAACCGGCAGCCATGGGGTACTGGGTTTCACTCCGGGTTGCCGGGTGAACCCGGATCCCGACAGAGGTAAAGCCCGCAGCTGCCGCTGCGTCCACCAGCTCCGGCGGACTAAAATGCAGCGCTGACAAGTGCGCCAGCCCGATCGTTCTGTTCATAACTTCCATCCTGCTCTGGGTGTTTGACTGTTATTAAGCGATGCGCGTATGATCTAAATCACTAAATGACTACGTAGTCATTAAAGCACTCAATCCGCTCGCCCGCAAAGGTGCAGCCGAGCAAACAAGAAAGGTTGCGGTGAACCGCAATGCCTAGTTCCCACACTTCGAGCACCGGGGGTACCGCCATGGGCGCCCTGAACCATCCTCCCGTCGTCATCAGTGCCACGTCTGGACGGCGGGCAGCGCTGGCCAGCACTGTTGGCGCCGTCGTGGACTGGTACGACTTCTTCCTCTACGGCACTGCTGCCGCCGTTGTGTTCGGGCCGTTGTTCTTCCCATCGGACAACCAGGTCGCCGGGCTGCTGGCCTCCATGGGTTCGTTCGCCGTCGGCTTCCTGTTCCGCCCGCTCGGCGGGGCCATCTTCGGCCACTTCGGCGATAAGTACGGCCGCCGCACCATGCTCTTCATCACCGTCATCATGATGGGACTGGCCAGCACGGCCATCGGGTTACTCCCCAGCTACGCCGCGATCGGCGTCGCCGCACCGATCCTGCTCGTGACCCTGCGGGCCATCCAAGGCATCGCCGTCGGCGGGGAATGGGGCGGCGCGGCCCTGATGGCAGTGGAAAACGCGCCGGCAGGCCGGCGCAACTTCCTCGCCACCGGCGTGCAGATCGGATCATTCGTCGGACTGCTCCTCGGCACCGCAGCGTTCGCCCTGGTCACCGCACTGACCACGGCCGAACAGTTCCTCGCCTGGGGCTGGCGCCTGCCGTTCCTGATCAGCATCCTCTTCGCCCTTGTCGGACTCTGGATCCGGGCCGGCGTGCCCGAGTCAGCAGAGTTCACCGCCGTCAAGGAAGAACACAAGGACGCCCGTGCACCGTTGGCTGAAGCGCTGCGGACCAGCCCCAAGCAGATCCTGGCCGTGATCGGCATGCGGATGGTGGACCAGAGCACCTTCTACATGGGCTTCACCTTCTCCCTGGCCTACGTCAAAAACTTCACCGACACCCCTACCTCCACCGTCCTGACCGCCTCGATGGTCGCCATGGTCCTCGCCATCCCCTTCCTGGCACTCTGGGGACGCCTCGCGGACAAGTACGGCCGGAAATGGTTCTACATCATCGGCCCCCTCGCCGCGGCCCTTGCAGCAGCACCATTCTTCGCAGCGCTGGAAAGCGGCGAACTGATCCCGATGATCCTGGGCTTCTGCGCCCTGATCAACCTCGGACACAACATCTCCACCTGCGTCCAGCAGACCTGGTTCACCGACATGTTCGACGTCCGGATCCGCTACAGCGGCGCAGGATTCGCCTACGCACTCGCCGGAGCCGTGGGCGGCTTCATCCCCCTGATCGCCACCGCCCTCATGGCCAGCAGCGGCAGCTGGGCCCCCGCCGCGGCGCTCCTCGCCGGGCTTTGCCTGATAGCCCTGGTCTCCAGCCTTTGGTCCTACAAGTGGGCCAACAAGGAACACCGCTAAAGACAAGAAGCAGGACGCAACCAAACCAACGGTGACGCGAAGACGAGTGCGCGGCAACCGGCAACCGAGACGCCAGTTGCCGCGCATTCACCCCCTGCACACAAAACACAGACCACAGATACAGCCAACAATTAAGGCCAGCGCCGAGTGAAGACCACCAAATCTGATGACCTGACCACATCCCCCGCCAAAGCCCTGGACTGCGACGTCCTCGTCATCGGCTCCGGCGCGGGCGGGCTTTCCGCTGCCGTAACAGCCGCCTACCACGGCCTGAAAGTCATCGTCGTGGAAAAAGCCGAGGTCTGCGGCGGCGCCACGTCCTGGTCCGGAGGCTGGGCCTGGACCCCGGGTAACCCGCTGGCCAAAGCCGCCGGCGTCAACGAGGACCCCGAACTCTTCCGCACCTACCTGCGCCACCGACTCGGCGCGAACTACCGTGAGGACAAGGTCGAGGCGTTCCTTGAGGCCGTCCCGCACATGGTCGGTTTCTTCCAGGACAAGACCAGCCTGCAGTTCGTTCCCGGAGCCAAGATCAAGGACATCTACGGCAGCACACCGGGCGCCGGCACCGGGCACCGCTCCGTCGGCCCCAAACCCTTCAACGCCCGCAAAATCAAACCAGAACTGCGCGCCATAATGCGCCACCAGCTCTACGAAACATCATTCCTGGGCATGGGCATCATGGCCGGGCCGGACCTTACCAAGTTCCTCTCCGCCTCCCAAGGAAACCTCCAGGGCCTGTTCCACGCAGCCTGGCGGGTGGGCTTCCACCTGTTGGACCTGATCATTCACCGCCGGAACATGCAGCTGGTCAACGGCACCGCCCTCACCGGCCGGCTCATGAAATCAGCCGACGACCTCGGCGTCGACATCCGCGTCTCCACCCCCGCCAAGCGCTTGCTCACCGACGGGACCGGCACGGTGACCGGCGCCGTCGTGGATTCACCCTCCGGCAGCTACACTATCAACGCTTCCCGCGGCGTCGTTCTGGCCACCGGCGGGTTCCCCAACGACGTTGCCCGCCGCAAGGCGCTTTTCCCCAAGACCCCCACGGGCCGCGAGCACTGGACACTCGCACCCAAGGAAACCACCGGGGACGGCATTACCATTGCCCAGGCCGTGGGTGCCCGCTTCGACACCGATGCGGCGTCTCCGGCAGCCTGGTGCCCGGTCTCCCTGGTCCCATACCGGAACGGACGCACCGGTACGTTCCCGCACATCATGGATCGCGCCAAACCCGGCAGCATCGGGGTGCGCCGGGACGGCAAGCGCTTCGTTAACGAGGCCAACGGCTACTACGACTATGTGGAAGGAATGCTGAAGGCGACCCCCGAGGGTGAATCGGTCGAGGCTTGGCAGATTGCCGACGCCGAGTACGTGCGCAAGTTCCCGCTGGGGATGGCCAAACCGCTGCCCGTCCCGCTCTTCCCCTACCTCCGCTCCGGCTACCTCAAAAAAGGCAACACCATCGAAGAACTCGCCGCAGCCTGCGGCATCGACCCCGATGCTCTGGTCAAGACCGTGGCCGAGTTCAACGAGAACGCCCGCAAGGGGGTGGATCCGGACTTTGACCGCGGCGCCAGCGAATTCAACCGCTACGGCGGAGACCCGAAGAACACCCCGAACCCGTCCTTGCGCCCATTGGAAAAGGGGCCGTTCTACGCCGTCAAAATCGTCCCTGGCTCCTTCGGCACCTTCGCAGGCCTCGCAGCCGATGCGCGCGCACGGGTCCTGGACACGAACGGGCACCCCATCAAGGGCCTATACGTCGCCGGTAATGACCAGGCCTCAGTCATGGGCGGACAATACCCCGCCGGGGGCATCAACCTCGGCCCCGCCCTGACCTTCGGATACATCGCCGGACGCGACCTCGCAGGAGCCACACACTACGAAGACGACGGCACCCCAGCCACCGAAACAATGACCGGGAACGATGACGCCCCGGACGCACGAAGTCGTCGCCGATGACGTACATACCGGAACCCGAAACCAGTCCCTGGAAGGATTCAGACTGTCAAGAATCGCGACCCCAACGCTTCTTAAGGAAGGGGCCCTGGGTCGAGCTTTGTGGATGGATATCGCGAGCCAAGGGCCCAAGGGGGGCGGCCCCCGCCCCCTGACCACACCAGCAGCACCCGCGGCAGGAAGCCCCAGCGAGAAATGTAGAAAGTGAAACCCGTGGAGAAGAAGAAATCCCGCTACCCGAGCGACGGCTTCGCGCCTCAAGACTGGACGGGCCTCCTGCCAGGACAACACGTGTGGGTCCGGCCCAACGACGGTGCGACCTTCGC
>NZ_JBFUJJ010000056.1:0-12360 GCF_056401435.1 Arthrobacter sp. P4_F10 | reverse complement strand
GCCCCTACATGCGCAGAAGTAGGAGCCTGTGGCCCATCGAGCATGATTTCGGGTTGTTTGTCGTATACGCCCTAGTGCTGAGCGCCTGGTTGATCGGTGCAGTTGTTTCCCTATCGATTGCTGTGTCCCAGGTGGTTGCTAGTTAGCATGCGCACAAAACTAGGATTGACCATCACGACCGCAGCCCACGAACTTGACCAATGGCCCTCCAAGATTTCCCTCCTGGAACGAGGCCTCCTCCGTAACGACGCCCTCGCCACGAACTACCGCAAGTGGCTGTCCGTGTATCACAACGACTAGGGCCTCAGATCAGTGCAGCGATGTCTTGGACTGCCTGCGTCAGTGCAGCCATGGATGACGAGCCGCCGTGACCTTCGTCCTCAATGACGATGAGTCGGCTTGACTCCCAACGCCGGTGCAAGTGCCACGCGGTGACGACAGGGCCGCTGATGTCCCGTCGGCCATGAATGAGGTAACCAGGGATGCCGTTGAGCTCGTGAATCCGCGGGAATGATCTCTTGTCCGTCTACTAGGAATCCGTCTTTGGCCCAGTAGTGCGTCACGAGAAGAGCGAACGTCGTGCGCTCTCGCTCGTCTTCAAAAAGTAGTCCAGGAAGCCAGCTGGGGTCCAACGAGATGTGCGTTGATTCCCACCGATCCCAAGACAGGGCAGCACGTCGGGCGTCCTCGCGATCCTGGCCTGCTAGCCGACGAGCGTAAGCCTCGATCACGCGTTCGCCCGGTTCCGCGTTGGCCGACTCTGCGAAGTCGGTCCACGCTTCGGGAAAGATGCGTCCGACGTCTTCTGTGATCCATTGGATCTCTGCCCGGCTGCTTGTTGTCACTGCGACCGGGCCCATCCAATACTCAAGCAACTCTCCATCGCCGGCACCTTCCGCAAGAAGAACGCCTAGGTTGGAAATCAATAGAAGCCCAAGCAGCCTGGGCACCGCCCTCCGCGCTTCGCGATCTATCAGTCGCGGCTCTTTCCCTCAGAGGGCGGCTCGAAGCGATGTTGAGATATTTATGGTTGAGGACATTCCAGAGTCGGCGAAAAGGTTGCCCGCGCTGGGCTTTGAACAGCGCCGGCTGACGCACATCAACTAATTTGACGGAAAATCTCAACAAGCAAGAGAAAAACTCATCCTCCGACGGAACTGTCAATTACAGAGGGGTTGCCTGACCACCGACTTGACACTAGTTGGCTACACACTTGACAGTTTCTTGCCAAGCCAGCGTGTGTAATAGTAGTGTTTGGGGCGTTAGAACAAGGTTCAAATTGTTCCGTAGTGTTCCCTTACAGGAACGCGAGTCCTCTACCGGTGACAGGTAGACGACGGAGACACGACCCCGCCAAGATCCTGAGGTATGAACTCAAGGTCACTTACGGCGGGGTCGAGCTTTTGTCGCCAGCAACAGGCACCTGACCTGCGGCTTAACTAAAGTCTAGCGACGTGCCACTACGTTCTCCCACCCCCGGCTTACACGGTTGTCATTCGCCGCGGCCCCCAGGCAGGCGCTCGTCACCCGAAAACCCCGGAATCATGCGGCAAACGCCTCCCAAACCTCTATCGATTAGAAGTCCGGGACGCAGACCGCTTTCGGGACGACGAGCTTCGATGCTTGAACGCCGCCCGTACCGGACCCGTCGAAACCTGAGCTGTGGTGACCCTGGTGGCCGTTGCCACTATTGCTGGGGCAGTCGAAGCAGCACGCCGATCCTCCGATGGGATGCCGTCCCCTGTGTGCTGAGGACCTTTTTCGGAGAAGGCGACTAGCCCTGTGCGTCAGCAGGGTATTGCTTCGAGTCGAAAACGGAGGCGGGTGACGAAGCCAGCAAGGTCACTGCCGCGTCTTCCCATCGTTCAGTGTCAACATTCCACTCGTGCGAATGGCCAGCAGTGTCGAAGGAAACGATGTGGACTACATCTGGACGAAGATCGGCGACTTGCTGTGACACACGAAAGGGCGTCGAGGGATCCTGTTGTCCGTGCAGCACCAGTGTGCGCTTATTGATCTCCGAAGCTCGGCTCATCCAATCCAACTGGGCGAGGTCTATGGGATCCTGCAATCCCGTCACCCACCGCATTTTCGGCGATTGCAGGACGCGGAGACCGAGGGCTGTAATCGGGCGTGGAAGCCCGCTGGCGCTGGCGTTCTCGACTAGAGTCGTGGTCCAGTCCATTACAGGCGCATCGAGAACCAACCCGACTATGCGGTCCGAATGGGCAGACAAATCCGCAAGACGCAGGGCAATGGACGCGCCAAGGGACCAGCCGAAAAGGACTATCTGCTCCGCCCCGTTATCGACGGCATACTGCACAGCCGCGTCCACGTCGAGCCACTCTGACTGCCCGAGAGTGTAGCGGCCATCAACTGCCGGCGGTGCCTCCCCATCGTTGCGGAACGAAACGACCAACGAGGTGAAGCCCATTCGCACGGCCACCGGCACACCCCGAAGAGCCCCGCCCCTTTTGCCGCCCATTCCGTGGATGTGGATGGCCCAGGCATTTGGCCCTTCCGACGCCTCCGCCGGGTCAAACTTCCAAGCCGGCGCTATGCCGCCTTCCACCGGTATCTCGGCTTCAGAAAAGGGCAGCCCGAGTTGTTCCGGCTTCGAAAAGACGTAGGCACTCCAGATCCCTGCCTTTGCGGCACGAAGATCACCGGAGTCGACCCGCTCCACGACTCGAGTGACACTGCCGGCGCCAGGATCGTCCGCGACTACTGGTCCTACGCAGGCATGCCCGGAGCCCGTGGCGAACCAAATGCTGTACCGGCCCGGCGCTGTTGTCTGTGACGAGGCTGGAAGTTCTACGAACAATTCGCCGTCATTTCCGTCAAACACCCGTCGGATAGGAAGGTCCTCCTTCCGCGTGGTCTTAGGCACGACAACCTGACGTGCGAAGTAGGCAGCGCCGAGAAATGCAACCGAGGCGCCGACTACCCCTACTACCCCAAGCCCTATAAGGAACCTACGAACCGCCGTCGTCGCCCCCACCTCCCAATCGTTCGTCGATGACTTTCCGGAGCCGCACCAGGGTTGCAGGTGAAATGCCCTGCAGCTGCCTTGCGGCAAAGTTTCGGACACGGGCTTCCCGCATTGTGCGTAGGAGTTGCAACTGGGCATCCACCAGATCGGGAACCTCGTCGGTGTCGCCCAGCAGGTAGTTGGATTCGACGCCGAAGAACTCCGCGAGATTCCTCAGCAGAGCCGCGTCGGTCGCCAGTGAACTGTCACCACTGCGCATGTAGGCCCACCGCGAGCGCGACAAGGGCGTCCCGCGCTGAGCCATGTGGTGGCTGATCTGCGGATAGGTCAAAGGCTCTGAACCTTGGGCCTCATACAAATCAAGCAGGAGGTTGAGCTTGCGAGCGAGTTTGGCTTGGGGCGTCTCGAGTGGCTCGCCAGCTGTGTCCGTCACGAAGTGCGGTCCCCCTTTCGATGTCCCCCAGCTGCCTTCCATGCGGACGCGAGCTTTGGCGAACCGCCAAATATTCCTCCACTCGCGCCAACACCTGAATTTCCCGATCGTTCAATAACTTAGCAAGTGATGGATCAACGAGCAGGGCGTCCTGGGTCTCCACGAGCATCCTATGCAGACGCCACCTCGCGGAGTCACGCTGATCGGCAACAATTGCGCCAGATTCAAGCCGAAGCTCCATCCGAGTCCCAGTGGTCTTTTCCCAGATTTCAGTGAGGCAACTGACCAGGAAGGGTTCTGTTCTCGCTTGGCTCCTTCGCCCAATACGGCGCGCAACCGGCGGTAGTGCCAGGCCCGCGCACAGAAAGATCATGGCTCCCAGCACTGCTCCGTCGTAGAAGGCTGAGAGGGCACTCATGGAGTCCAGGTCGCCAAGCAGATGGAACATGTCCATCCCAAGCACGGCCAAGACCAGAACGATCGCCAGCGCGCAACCCACACCGATCAGTGTGAACGCAATCCGGAAGTAAGGCCTGGTCATGTCTCCACGGAACCTGAAGCACGTGTAGCCCGTGACACCGACGACTACTCCGATGTACACAAACTGCACCGCAGAGTAGGCAGCCGCAGACCATTGGTCGCCATAAGCCCTCATGAAGCTCGTCGATGTTCGGGCAGCATCGATCAAACTAAAACTGACAACGAGGGCCGCCACCACAACACCAAGGACTGCCAGACCGAAATTGTGCGAAAGTGCAGGCGCTTCGCTCGGGTCAGCAGCGCGGAGAATCGCCCTCGACAGGAAGTAGATACCCACCACCATTAGGATGTTCGAACAAAGATCCAGGACGTTGCGGCCACCCAATACCGCATCCCCAACCAAGTACACGGGATCGATGTTCAATGTCAGCGCGGAAGCTATCGTCACAGCGGCAACGACTATGCTGTGGTCCGTTCGCCGGCTGATCCCAGGCAAGAGGCACAGAACCAGTCCCCAAATGACGCCGGCGGCGATGACCTGGATCATCCGAATACTCTTTCGAACGATCGAGGTTCCTGAGCGCTATCCCGAATGGCGGCGGCAAATAGATCGGCGAGAGTCTCTGCGGCCGCCTCAATCTGATCGACAAAGCTGCTCCGCATGAGGACTCGCCGCACCATCTGACCCGGAAGGTTGGGAAAGACGCTACGCGCGTAGTCGACGGGCACGCCCACCTCATCGTGGCGCAGAACCATGTGGCCCAGCTCGTGGAGAACGAATTGCTGGCGGTGCAACGCGGAACCAGTGGCTGCGTGGAGAATGATTTCTTTCGTGTCCGTAGACAGCCAAAGCCCGCAGACAGATCCCCCGTTGAGGCCATCCGCGACGTCGATCTCAATGGGGCGACTGCGGAGAGATTCCACGACTGAAACTAGCCGTTCGAGGGTCAGATGGATTGGAAGCCGAAGGGAGCTGAACGCCTGCGCCGCACAATCCGCGGGCGTTGAGCCTATGTCGAATGAAGGATTTTCCATTTGCATCCCATCCTTGCAGCGGCCGGCCAACCATAGCCTCCGCCCGGCGTTTATGGGCCATTCCCCTGGCAGAAGCAGCCCGACGACTAGCCACTATTGAACCGCGCTTGCTCTGGACATGTCCAGAGCAAGCGCGCACTACATCTCGATGGACTAGAGCTGGAGCCCCTGCGCAGATTGCCCTGCTCCCGTCGGAACTGACGAATGTCCCAGCGGAGCAGCTCCCCAGTCCTGAGCAGGACCTAAGTCGCGCTGAGCAGGACCCGCAGGACCCGTGGGGCCTGCAAACACGTCGGCGCTCGCCTTGGGCGTCCGCTGAAATGCGACCGTCCCATAGCGAAGGTCGGGTCCCACGGTGTCAGCGACGATGCGATGCGCCTCGTGCTGCACCCCGTCCTTGTCGTAGTGGCGGAATTCCATCTCCCCGCCGATAGCAACCGGGTCCCCCTTCTTCAGGGAGTTGGCCACATTCTCTGCCAACGCACGGAATGCCGACACATTGTGGAAGAGCGGTTCTCCGTCTCGCCAGGAGCCGTCAGCATTTTGCAGTCGCTGATTGACGGCCACGCGTAGTTTCGCGTGGGCTACCCCTGATTCGCCGTAGGTGAGTTCCGGATCGGCGACGAGGTTGCCGGAAATGGATACCGGGATTCTAGTGCCCATTATTGGTGCCTACCTTTCTCGATTCCAACCGGCCAGTCCGACTGGAAATCTAGGGGATCATGTAGTGCGAAGGCCTGCGGAGGCGGGGCTCGGCGTTACAGCAATCGGACGGGAATCGAGTCCGGCATCCACGAGGGATGACTGAAGCGCCGTCAGCTTTCCACCCGCTCCAGCAGGATGAGTGATCTCAAGAATGTCGCGGCAGGTTGCAGTCACCCGGCCGAGAGTCGACCGAGCGACCTCCAACCGCGTCAAGTGGCCAGCCGTCTCCTCGGTTCCGGATCTCCCGGCCCGTTCAACGTCGATGACCCTGTCGGCCCATCCGGCTAGATAGCTCGATGACTGCGGCCCACGGTCGATGCCGTGGGCCCGCAGGACGGTGTATGCCACGGACTCGGCCTCTACCTCGGCCAGTCCACGGTGCTGCAGCCCGCTGCCATACAGCTTTCCAACCTTGTCGTCGGGGCCGTGGAGGTACACGTGTCCAAGTTCATGCGCCAAGACGGCCGCGGCGTCCTCTCGGCCAAGCCAAGCACCGACCTGGACCCGGCGATCCACAAAATCGGCGTACCCGCTCGACATGGACCGCTGGCTGTCCGAAACATCTACGGTGAACCGGCGGCGTTCAGCAGCCTGAACCAGGGCCTCCCAGAGTCCCGCAGGAATATCCGCCATTCCGACGCCGGGACGCGGCACATAGATGGGCTCGCCTTCCGTCTGGGAGACATCAAAGACCGCCTGGCCCCGCCAGCCGACGATCTTCCTATCAGTCCCGGGATCGGCTGCGGACAGCTCTGCTCCCCTGCCGTCACCCTTGTCCCCCATAGTCGCTTCCGATGGCTGGGAGTCTTTGCGTGCGGTTCGTGGAGCCAGCACCCACAGCGCGTGCTCCCCTTTGACCACTGTGCGGCCATGCCGCTGCCACTCGCGGTACCCGGCCACCAATGTCGGCGGCTGCAGCCCGAGCATTTCCCGTTGCGCCATCAGGAGGGCCACATTCCCGCCGGAGTACCGCCACAGCGTGGCCGACGTGTCCAAGAGTTGATGCCAGCGGCCAGGCGATGAAATCGCACCTTCCAGAACGGCATGCAACTGGTCTGTTAGTTGAACGATGCGGGCCTCGGGGCTCATTCCCACACCCGGGCGAGAGCGCCCAAGGATCGGCTCGCCGTCAAGCGCGGCATCTTTATCAGGGGCCACGACAGCCACCTCCGTTGCTTCTTAGTCTGTGTCCGCCCCTGCTAAGGCCGGACACCTATCCATGCGTCGCACCCGGGCTGATGACATGATCTGAAGGCTCAGTACGTATTTGGTGCGGTTCGGCACTCCAAGAGAGGAACTCAGAACCGAGCTCAGGCATCACCCGAGGACTGAGCTCCCGGTGGGCCTGGAGCCCGACACAACCAATCGCCTTGGTATGGGTCCGGAGGCGCTCGACCGCTATGGGGATTCGTTCGTGGAACCCCAGCGGCCCGTACCCTGAGTCCGCCTCCCCAAAGGAAGCCAGTTCCGCTCGCTGCAGGGCGTAAAGTTCGGCAACTAGTTCGGAATGCCTCCACCAGCAGTCCGGCACCACCGACGTCGACAACCGGTACGTGGAGACGAACCATCGCACCCAGCGGTCCAACTCCAGCCACGCCGTCCTGACCGTGTGCGGATCAAGGTCACGCCACCTGTACGTTGGCGTAGTTGACGCCCGGGCTGCCGGCTCAAGTTCGTCAAAGAGCAGGGCCAGCGGGTCACCGTCCTCGTCAAACTGTCCCATCGGGATCCTTCTCAACAGGCGCGAGATGAGCGGCATGGCCCAAGGCCAGAGCTTCCTCAGCCTCCCGCTTGAACCGTCCCAAGTCTGCCGCGTCTTTCCGTTGATGCCAGCCGCGCAAATCCAGGAGGATGGGCCTCGTTCGACGCCCCAACATCAGGGCAGTACCGGGTGGGAGACGGCGGATCTCGTGCAGCGCGATGACAGGCAAGTCCCGGATTTGCTCACCAGTCTGCCGTCCTTGAGAGGACCAGGACCGGGTTCTGTAAGTGAATTGCCGATCCCCGATCAGCGCGGCAAGATCCCGCAGGTCGCGCTCGTCGGATCCACCGCCGAAAATGACCTTGATGATGGCCGATTCCCAGATGGTGGAGGCTTCCTCGATGGACCAGCCCGAACGTGCTTGGGACAGCGACTGGAGAACAACCATCGTGGAGATTCCGATTCCGCCTCCGTCCGACAAAGTCACCGGCAGGCCTGGCCAAGGCGAGAGGTTCGCGATCTCATCGAGGATGAGCGATAGGGGTGGATCGAGTCTGCCGCCGGCAGCCGTGAAGGCCATTTCTCGAGCTGTTGCGTCAATGTCGTCTATGAGGGCGGACAGATACGGACCTGCGGCGGCCGCTCCGGACTTGGTGCCGATCAGGTAGAGGGTGCCGCGCTCGCGGATGAATGTCCGGGGATCGAAATCGTCCTCCGGATGTGTCGGATCCAGGGCAGCGAGCACCTTCGGGGACGATAGCGGCGCCACTGCAGCAGAGACCCCGATCCAGGAATTCGACGTATTCCGCGGGTCGTCCTCGAGAATGCCCATGAGGTCGGACTGCCAGCCCAATGCTGCCGTCGGGCTCTGAAGGACTTCCAATGCCTCCGCAGCGAGCACCGGGTTGGAGGACCACCGGCGGAAGGCCCTGATTCCCTCGCCGGAGAGAGCCGCCGCGTGCAGAAGGGTCTGCAGGACGATCTGGGCACGCTTTTGCCAGGCGGCGTTCTCGCCCGTCATCTGAGTGTCTGCCGAGATCACCAACGCTCGCCGGACAGCAATGTCAGGGTCCTCGCAACCACGGACCGGCGACCATCGCAGAGTCGAGCCCAGCCCTGACATCCCCTGAGGATCGAAGACGGTAACGGGGCGCCCTCCACTTGCGCGGGCTTTCATGGTGATGGAGAGGTTGTCAGCGCGCGTTGACGTTGTGACCACGGCGCCGGGCGCATCGAGAATGGCGTTGACCACCACGAAGAGGCCTTTACCGGAACGCGGCGCGCCTTGGATAACCATTGACTCCTCGGTGGAGACATTGATCTTTACGCCACGCGATGTCCCGAGAGTCCACGACACGTCTGCCAGCCGCAGCTGTTGCAAACCGGGCCTCGTCACGTGTCCCCGTCGCAGCGCGGCCCGCCGCCCAAACTCCCGAACGATCTCGGCCCGCTTCGCGATCCCGTCTCGGCCTAGGATTTCCAACCGAAGCCATGCGCCCGACTGCCGCCAGCTGCGCCAAACAAACAAGAGAGCGACGGCACACGCCACCAAGACGGCGAGCGCCGCACACACCAGCAACCGGACGAGGAAGATGTCGATCGCGCAGCCGTCCGGTATTCGGCCAATGGCGCCCACGTCGCCCGTGACCAGTCCGACGACGGCGAACGGACCGTGAAAGGTCACCATCCCTCTCCCGCATTGCCACTGCGCCACGAGGCTCGTAGCCGACTCTGCCACCGCGCAGGTAGCGACGTAGCCGGCTAAAAAGAGGAGTCCTAAGTTGAGGAGCAGGTTCTCGTCGTGATGACTGGATTTCATTCCAGCATCCTGTGGTCCGTAGTGAACACTTCAAGCTCGTCTGTGGTCACACGGTTTGCGACGATGAAGGACCGGCTTCCCACCTTCCACAGACCGACGCCCTTCGGGAGGTTTTCGACTTGTTGGCATTCGGCGGCGGTGAGACCGAGCGCCTGCTTTGTCAGGCTCATGGAGTCATGTTTCTGCCGGTAGATGATTCGCGTGTCTGCTTCGGTGAGCAGGCCCAGGGCCTTTTGGCGGTGCCCGCTGGAGCTGTCACCTATTTCATTAAGGTCGGCCACTTTGTGCATGATTAGCAGATTGGCGATGCCATAGGTCCGCGCCAGCCGCCATTGCTCGCTCATCTTGACCAACATGAACGGGTCCGCCAGCATTCGCCAGCCCTCGTCGTACACAACGATCCGCTTGCCGCCATCCGGATTGGTGATGGCCGCCTCGAGCCAGGTGGCGCTGCAGGCAGCAGCGAGCGAGAGCGCCTGCTCGGAGGCTCCTATGAGCGCCGAGGTGTCCATCACCATCATCGGAGCATCGGCGTCGAACTTAACCGTTGAAGGGGCATCGAACATTCCTTCGAGGTCCCCGGACACGGTGCGCCGAAGCGAGTGCGCAACTGATGTGCCGCCGTCGGGCCCTACCAGCTTTCGCGTTTCCGGTGCAGGATCCAGCAGGCGGTCCAGCACCATGGGAAGCGTAGGAGTCGCGTTGGCGGCTACAGCTTCGGTCAATGCCATGTCCAGCGCGGTGTGTTCGACCGGCAGCATGGGCTCACCCTGGCGCATGAGTGACACGAGGGCCACTAGGAGTTGCCGGCGCCGCTGCCTGACGACGGCGTGCCACTGGGCGTTGGACAGATCGCTCGCCCGTGGTCCGGCGTCTAGCGGGTTAACGCGTGTCCGGCGCCCGGGTCCAACGGAAATCACCTTGCCGCCGACAGCCTGGGCAACTCGGACCCACTCCCCTTTCGGATCCGAGGCAACAGCAGCCTTACGGCCCAGCGTGATCGAGCGGGCCACAAGCGACTTGCCGCACATCGACTTGCCCGTCCCCACGGTGCCGATCACAACGATGGACGGTCCACTGATCACTCCCCGGTCGTAGAGAATCCACGGGTCATAGGAGAATGCGCCGGAACCGAAGACGTCGGAGCCGATGTAGGTCCCTTCGTGTCCGAGTCCCGACTCAGTGAGAAACGGATAGGCGGCCGCAAACGTCATTGTTGACGCGCGGTGCGGAGACGGTTCAAGTCGATGCTGACCGGCCATCTCGTGCGGACCACGACGACGATTCCCGGATTGCGCATTCAACCCGCCGTCAGCTGGTTCGTCCGTCAGCCGGTTCCAGATTTGTTGCAGGGCGCCGTCGTCATGTCCCTGGCCCCGGCGCCGTTTCCGGCGAGCACTCCGCGTTTCACCGGCAGACACGAACTCAACGCTTTTGATCGGCGGCTTCACTTGAGTCCCCTGCCCAGGGGCAGCGCGCCCGCGACGAACGCCGCCCACTGTTGTCCCACCACTAGCCGAACGTCGACAAATGCGCTCGCAGCAGCGGACTCCAGTTCCTGCCGGCATCTTGACAGTTCCTCCAGCGTCGCGGCGGTGATGGTCACATAGGCGGCCTGGCGAACATCTCCGTGGCCGGCAACGATCTCTTCCTCCCGCTGCTGAACTTCCTGTTCCTCGGCGAGCTGTTCACGCGTTGTTGGGCGGTCGAACTTGGCGTTGATCCGGCGCCTGGTCTCGTGGGCTTCCTGCGCGGACCGGATGTCCTTCAAAGCCCGGTCGGTGGGAACGGCCCTGAGGACCTGCGTAATGGTGTGACGGAAGCCGCCGACATAGACKAGCGGATGAAGGAAGCCCGGAAAGACCTTTTGCCGCGGCCATCCTGCAACCCAGAAAGTTTGGTGGAAACCGGTGTCAGTTCGAAGATGGGTCCAGTGTTCCTCCATACCCATTGGTCCGGCCTGGGCGGGGTCCATACCCCTGACGTCGCCTTTTCGCTGCCCAATTGCCAAGAGTGAAGACGGGTCAAACGCTCCCCTGAGGACTTCCGCGAATTGTCTGTCCGAGAGCCATTCTTCGACTTTCACTCCGTGCGTGTTGAGTCCGGTCGCCAGCGCCTCAAGTTCTGATCGCAAAGTCTGCTCGGTCCCGCTAACGCCACCTCCAGCGTCACGGATCCTCCGGCGAGCGCGAGCGGTGTCGAGTACGAGCGTCACAAGGATGTCGTGGCTGCTCGCAGCCCCGGCTGCCGAGACGAGATCCTTGTACGAGCGGTCTCCCCACTCGGTGCTGGCGGAAGACGATTTACGTACCGCCACCCGCCGGCTGTAGTACTCCTCTAAAGCCGAGGCGGGGAACTGGACCGTGTAATCCTGAATCGCGATCCGGGCAACACCCGGACGTTTGGCAAGGTTGGCTTGCACGCGGGACCATTCCTGGACGGCATATGCCTTGTCTTCGTCTTCCAGCAACGCAAAGGCAGTCGCCCGGCACCTGATGACAGCGAATGCCTCCCGCGCCTCGCTGTCGACGACGAAGCACCAACCTTGGGCTGTCTTATGGATGGTCAATGAAGATAGACCGCCCGGGAGGACCAGCGACCCCGTAGCCACAGGCTTCTCGGTGGTCGCCAGAAAAGTGGTTTGGTGGGTTGCTATGCGGCCCACGAATCGAGCAGTGGTCAGGATCCACACCGGGTACGGGATCCTGTCGTACTGCATGAAACCCAGGAACAGCAGGGAGAGCCAGAGTGGACTCGTCCAAAACAGCCGGTGAGCTCCTCCCGAAGCAGACGCCAAGCATGCCGCGAGAACGCCGGCGCCCGCGAGCGCCAACTGATACCACTGCAGCCCGAGCAGCACTCCGTGCCGTTCTTGCCGCGGAAAGCTGACAGGACTCAGGGCCCTACTTTCGTCAGTCATTGTGACCTCCAATCTGTGGTGGGATCACCGTCGTCGGCGTCTCAGGTTTCTGTACGGGCGCCTTTGGCCCGGGATGGGCAGGGCGCGGCTTGGCTGGGAAGCGTTTGGCGGTGCCGGGCTCGTGCTTAGGAGTCGGCCCGCGGGTTGCAGCTCGGCTGGCATTGGATCCGACGTCAGCTCGCTCTGCGGAATGGGGCGTTGTCGTCCCGGAGCTTGAAGACCCCGAGACCAGTTCCAGCGGTGCCGACCCGATGGCCGCCGAGCCTCCCTGACC
>NZ_JBFUJJ010000055.1:0-13278 GCF_056401435.1 Arthrobacter sp. P4_F10 | reverse complement strand
TTCCACGGCGGCGTCAGGGGTCGCCACATCGAAATACGTCGTGAAGACCAAGGTATGTGAAATTGTCCGCTGGCCCACCTGCCCCAGCGTAGGGTTAGCGCCTTCAGTGCATGTGAACCCCTCGAAACCCAGACCGGATTCGAATACATGCCTGTAGTTGCCAAAATCCCCTAAGTCAGGGGACTCCGACGAGGCCTGGAGCAGGGCCGCGATGCCGGCCTCATCTTTGAATGCTTCTGCGTCGCCCCTGGCGAGCCGCGAGAAAGTTTCCGAAGCTATGGGCCAATGCACGCGCAGCTTGCGGACTGATTTCATTGCAATTTTCAAGGGAGGCCTCTTCCTGGGCAGTTCGCAAATGGTGTCTGAATGCCATGGTGGCATAGAGTGATGTTCATTACAAGCATGAAAAAATGCTTATTACGCACAAAATTAGAGGAGGCATTCGCGTTCACTCGGCACATCCGCCGGACTTTGGGCGTCACTGTGCCGCGGAACACCGGTCGCTGCAAGCGGCTGCTGACCGTCATCTGCAAGCCCGGGGCTGCACTGCGCTTTTGGCACTGCACGTTGTGCTACCTTGCATTGCCGGGCCACGAGGCGCCCCAACTGCCCGGCAGGAAAGAACAAAACCGAAATGCTTGGAGCCCTGAACGATGCCCAGTAACACGATGCTTTCCCGCATGCTCGACGCCGGAGCGAACCTGACCGTGGACGGTGCACTCGCCACCGAGCTTGAAGCGCACGGCTGCGATCTGGAAGACCCTTTGTGGTCGGCCAAAGTCCTTCTGGAACAACCGGAACTGGTCAAGCGCGTACACCAGGATTACTTCCGCGCCGGAGCCACTGTCGCCATCACGGCGAGCTATCAAGCCACACCCCTGGGATTTGCGCGCCGCGGCATCGGCGAGGAAGTGGCCTTGGAACGGGTGGCACTGAGTGTGCGCCTGGCTGACGAGGCACGCCGCGAGTACCTGGCCGAAAACCCGGATGCGGGACCCCTGCTGGTTGCAGGATCAGTCGGGCCCTACGGCGCGTACCTTGCCGATGGATCGGAATACCGGGGCGACTATGTCCTCGGCCGAAACGAGTTTTCGGAGTTCCACCGGCCTCGAATCGCAGCGCTGGTGGAGGCCGGAGCGGACTTTCTTGCCTGTGAGACGCTGCCTTCATTGCCGGAGGCCGAGGCCCTGTTGGCACTCATGAAAGAGTTCGACGTCGAAGCCTGGCTCTCCTTCACGCTACGGGATGGCGGCCACATCAGCGACGGTACGCCGCTGGCTCAGGCGGCAAAGCTCTTTACGGCGGAGCCGCTCGTGGCGGCTATCGGCGTGAACTGCGTGCCGCTGGAGCTGGTCTCCCCATCGCTGGAGGCCCTGGGCAGAGCCACTGATACGCCCCTGATCGCATATCCGAATTCGGGCGAAAGCTATGACGCAGTCACCAAAACGTGGGGGCCGGCCGCGGCGAGCCCCGATAGCAAACAACCCGCAAGCCTTGCGGAGGGAACGCCAATCTGGCGTGAACTTGGTGCCCGGCTCGTTGGCGGGTGCTGTCGAACGACCCCACAGGATATTGCCGCCGTGACGGCGCGCCCCACAGCACGCCGGAGAGGTTGGCGGGGACGGTCTTGAGCAGCCCGGCGCGTTGGCCGCCGGCGGCGAAGAAGCATGCCCAGGAGAGGAACCCGAACCAGGTGATGAGGCCAAAGGGGGTGCGAGATGGGGAGGATCCTGTGCCGCCGCGCCGCGCCAGGCTCTGGTTCAGTCCATCGGGCATTGCGCGGGGAAGCCGGTTATCCACTAACCGATGATCCCTGTTTCTTCGTGTGGGCGAGCTTTTACAGCGGGGGGAATGAGAAATCGGAAAGAAGCGGCGAGTTCCTTCGCACCCGGCGGGCCTGGCTGACTCCGGAACAGCCGGGCAACGCGAAACGCAGCGGTGCCCCTATGGTTTTCGTCAAGCGGCTGAAGGTGTTGGCGGATCGTAGAACGTGCCGTCTCTGAACATGGCGTAGAGGGTGTCGCAGCGGCGGCGGCAAGGGCGGGAATGCAGTTCAAGTCCGACCTCGGGCACATTGTTTGCGCAGGTCAGCGACCTATGGGCCGCTGACCGTGTGCAAAACTACGGCGTAGCATTTTGCTGTGGCCAGTATCAGCACGCGCATGAAAAAAGACGATCAGCTGTAAGGGAAATACGGCACAAAGCCGCCGGGCTAAACAGCGTCGCGTGCTGCGCGGTCTTGGCCCTGCCGGTGGCTGGCCCTGGTTCCGGCAGGCCTTGGGTGGGCACTGCGGTGCGGTGCTGTGTTTAGGACAAGGCCGTGACGGCCAGTTTCCGCACAATGGCCGTGCCGCCCTCCACATGGACTTCGGTGCCCAGGTTCCCGGACAGGGGGAACACCAGATCGCTCAGGACCACCCTGCCGTCTTGGGCGAAGACCTCCACGGAGCACTGGTCGACGATTACACGGAGCCTTAGCACGCCGTCGTCGAGCTTTAGTGGCGCCGACTCAGCCGACGCGAACTTATCGTGGAAGGCGGTGTTTCCGGAGTTGCGGCGATCCAGGGTGATCCGGCTCGTAACGGCATCGAAGCTGAGAACCGTTGCGGCGCTCCCGCCCGATGCGCCGAGAAGCCTGAAAGCAACGGTCCGGGCCGTGCCGGGCAGGATTTCGGCCTCGATCAGCTGGGCTGATCCGGGCGCCGCGTCGGGCAGTTGCAACAGGGAGTCGTGAAGTTCCACGTCCTGGATGGTGCGGGTCGGCTCCCCACAGTCCAACGGCAGCACCGGGCGCTGCACCAGGCGCGGCGAACCGTCCACCGTCGCGAGCTCGACCTCGCGGGCAAGCGACATCCCGGAGCGCCACGGAGACGTGGGCAAGGTGTTGGCATAGTCCCAGTTGTTCATCCAGCCGATCATGATGCGGCGGTTCTCCGGGGCGTTGCTGAAGGAGACGGCGGCGTAGTAGTCACGTCCCCAGTCGAGCCACAGGCAGTGTCTGAGATCCGTGGTCCCGTCGGCATCCGCTGGAACGAGTGAATCAGAGTCGGCGGTGAACCGCACCCCATCGAAGTCGCCGACGAAGTACTGCCCTCCGGAGCCGCCGGCCACGGCACCCGGGTTGATGTTGACCACCAGGACCCACTTGACGTTGTCCGGGTCGCCGTCGACGGGGAGCGGGAACAGGTCGGGGCATTCCCATTCGCCTCCTGTGGCGTTTGCAGGGCCGAAGGTGCTCAGGTATTCCCAGTCCTTGAGGTTGGCCGAGCGGTACAGCACAACCTGCTGGTGCTGGGCCTCCACCGCCACCATGACCCAGCAGGAACCGGCTGGTCCCTCGTAGCGGAACACCTTGGGGTCCCGGAAATGGGCTGAGCCGCGGCCAAGCACCGGGTTGCCTGCGTATTTGCTCCACGTCATGCCGGCGTCCGTGGAGAACGCGAGAGACTGGGCTTGTGTCCCTTGGTGCACCGAGCCTTCCTTGAAGGCGCTCGTGTAGATGGCCACCAAGGCCGGATCTTCCACTGTGCCGAATCCCGAGGTATTGCCGTGGTCCACCACGATGCTGCCGGAAAAGACGTCTTCTTCCTCGTCGCAGGCGATGGCAACCGGGTGTTCGGTCCAGTGCAGAAGGTCGGTTGAGGTGGCGTGTCCCCAGGACATGTTGCCCCAGACGTTGTCGAAGGGGTTGTTTTGGTAGAAGAGGTGGTAGACGCCCTGGTGCCACACGAGTCCGTTGGGGTCGTTCAGCCACGTGTTCTTGGCTGTGTAGTGAAGTATCGGCCGGATGTTGGGGGCGGTGTCTTCGGCGGGGCCGGCGGGGTGCGTTGTTGTTTCAGTCATCGGAGTTCTTTCGGGAAGTCTGGGCCAGTTCCATCGATCGGATCAGTTCTGCCCGTGTTGGCGGGTTCGCTCCGTGCCGTCCGACCGTTATTGCCGCAGCGAGCGAGGCGGCTGTTCCCAGGCGGGTGATTTTGCCGTAGCCGAAATCGACCTCGGCGTCCTCGATGAGGCCTGCGATGAGCGAGGACATGTAGGAGTCGCCTGCGCCGACAGTGTCTTTGACGACCACTGGTGGTGTCGGCATTTCGATCTCGGCGGCATTCGACCGCAGATAGGATCCGGATGCGCCATCGGTGATGATTGCCAGTTCTGTCCCGAGATCAAGCAGCCTCCGCGCGACGTCGTGAGGGGAGGTGCCGGGGTAGAGCCACCGGGCATCGTCCGTACTGAGCTTCACGACGGTAGCCAGGGCAACTGTGTGTTCGAAGGTCCTGAGTGCTTCAGTGTGGCTGTGGAGCAGTGTCGGGCGGATGTTGGGGTCGTACGTGATCAAGCAGCGGCGGGAGAACAGTTCCAGCAAGGACCGGACTTGGGTTGCTCCGGGTTCCATGAAGGAGGCCAGCGACCCCGTATGCAGCACCTTCGGGAGGAAAGTGGGGCTGATTTGGGGGAGGTTCCATTCGAAGTCGAATTCGTACTCTGCGGAACCGCTGCTGTCCAGAAGCGCCCTGGCAGTGGATGTGCGGTTGAGGTGTTCGGCTCCCGGAAGCAGGCGTACCCCAGCGGTGCCTAGGTGCCGCTGGATGCTCTTGCTGCGTTCATCTCTGCCCAGTGCGGTGAGAAATGCGGTGCTGACGCCTAGCCGACCGAGTCCGAACGCAACGTTCATCCCTGATCCGCCTGGGAACTCGACGGGCCCTGCGGCGGTGTCAATGATGTCGATTATGGCCTCGCCGACGACGACGACATCCGTTTCAGGGCATGGGGGAACTGGGGTGATGTGCATTTGGGGTCCTTGGAGGGTTGGGCGCGTCTTTTACTGGACGCGCTCGAGGTCAGGTCTTGGCGTTTGCAGGAGAGTCCGGTGCCGCTCTACTGGAAGCGTCCATATGTTTTGGGGAGGCGACGGAATCCCGAAGGACCAGGGGACAGGGAAGAAGGGTCGGGTGAGCGGCGAACAGGTGCAGGTCGGTTTTTCCCTCGATGGCGTCGATCAGGTTTTCGGTTGCCCATGCGCCCATTTCGTAGTGGGGCAGGGCGACGGTTGTCAGTGCGGGGTAGAGGTTTTCGGCGATGAGTTGTTGGTTGTCGAAACCGACGAAGGAGATGTCGTCCGGAATCCTAAGACCAAGTTCCCCGGCGGCCCGGTACGCGCCCATGGCCATGCGGTCGTTGTAGCAGAACACGGCAGTGGGCCGGCTTTGGGGTTTCAGCAGGCGCAGGGCCGCCTGGTAGCCGCCGGGCACCTCCGAATGCTCGGACTGGACCAGTTCTTCGTGGAAGGGCAGCCCGGCGTCCGCGAGTGTTTCTTTGAAGGCCCTGAGCCGGGAGTGGGTGGCCGGAACGTCGTCGGTGTTGTTGATCATGCCGATCCGGGTGTGTCCGGCGTCGATCAGGGTTTGCACGGCCGACCTCGCGCCGGCGATTTCGTCGGGGATGACGGAGGAAACAGTGTGGCTGATGTCTTCGGAGTCCACCAGGACAGCCGGCAGCCCGGCCAAGTTCTTGGGGACGGCCAGTTTGCGGTGATACATGGTGGCGTACAGGATGCCGTCTACCTGCCGGTCCAGCAGATCCGCCACATCACTTTCCCTGGAATCCTGGGAGCTGGTGCTGGTGGAGTTGATGATCATGAGGTTGTACCCGCGAGCACGTGCCGTCTCTTCGGCCCCCAGAATGATCCGGCCAGCGTGCGGCGTGGTGGCGATTTCCTCGCTGATGAACCCGATCATGCCCGAACGTTGGGTGCGCAGGGCCTGCGCCAGCCGGTTCGGGCCGTATCCGAGACGCTGCGCCGCTTCGTGGACCCGTTCCCTCGTCTCCACACCCACCCGGGCGTAGGCAACGTCATTGAGGACGTGGGAGACCGTCGTGACAGAGACGCCGGCTGCGGCTGCCACGTCCTTGATGCCAACTGACTTGTTCATTGGTCTCCCACGTCCTTATGTTGATGCTGATTCTACGTCCGGGTAATTGCTGCGTGCGTTTTATTCGTCCCAGGCCGGATGGCGATTCCCGGGGGTCTCGCCGGGCCTGAGCGGGTTACTGGGGCACAAGTGCATGTGCCGCCTGGAAGCCGACCGTGGGTGTGGCCCTAAAGGCGTTAACAGCCCTGTCTGCGATAACTTGGGCGTCACTTCCGGAATCAAGGATCGTATTCCGGGCTGATTCGGAATCGACCATGACGGCCGTAACGGCGAGGCCGTCCGAAGCCTCGGTCGTCAACAGAGCGTCCACCTGAGCCGAGAAGCAGGAGTCACTCGACTTGGAGTGAACGTCCATCGCCACCACGTGGTTGGTGGAGACGAAGTTGCCGACCCCCGCCATCAGCCGGATGATGACAGGCGTCGCACCTGTCGGCCGGATGCTCTGTGAGTCGATGATCTGGGAGAAGTGGTTGCCGATGACAGAGTTGTTGCTGCCGCTGACACAGAGAAGTCCGTTGAGGTCGTTCAGTCCGTTGTCGACTCCCAGGAAGGGCGTCCAGGGCTCATGGTCACGCAGGAAGTGATTCGTGGCCACGAGGTTCTCCGAACTGTTCGCTGCGAGAATCAGCATCCCGGGGTAGAACGAATGCAAGCGGTTGTTGGTGACGCTTGAACGCGTGACGCCGTGGAGATGGACGCTGCTCGCACCACGGGGGAAGACGTTGTTCGCGGTTATCAGGAGCCCGCCATGGTTCTCGGCGTAGATCGAGTGACCCTTGAAGCCTGCTCCGACCAAGTTGTCGGTGATCTTTGATGCCTGTCCCCACCCCCGCAGCTCGATACAGCTTCCGCATTCAGCGATGAAGTTGTCGTGAACGGATAGCGCGTCCGCGTTGTAGATAGTGAGGGCGTTCTCAAGGTAGACGAACCCCATGCCGGTTACGCGGAACGAGTCATTGGCGTTCGCGACATAGATACCGGTCTTGCCGTTGACGTAGGTGTTCTCCGGATGCATCCCCGAGCCATCCGAGTTGAAGTGCAACCCGTCGATGCAGAAGTTGGAGAACTCGACCGAGCTGATCCGCGGGCTCCCGCTTCGCTCAACGTAGAAGGCGGCTCCCTTGGATTCCTCCCCGTCTCCGCCGAGGGGAATGTCGACGATAATGCGACTCCCTCCGGGCCACAGCTCATGCAGGTCGGGCCATTCGTCTTCGGGAACGTTGAACCGGATGCTCGACGACGTAAAGCCGTGTCCCGAGCCATGGATCCTGAGGAAGCTGACGTCGATCACCACCTGCGTACGAAGGTGGTAGTCCCCGGGCGGAATGTAGATCACCGCGCCTGGCTTTCCTCCATTGTTCGCATCGGTGACGGTCTGCCGGTCCTTGATGTCAGCGATGATGCTGTTGATTACTTCACCGACGTCCTCGGACGGATTGCCGACGGGCCACGTAGTCACGTCGTAGTAGTTGTTGCTTGACATAGGTTCTTCCCTTTGTGTTGTGGCTTCTCAGCCCTTGACGGCGCCGAGCGTCATGCCTGCGACGATCTTGCGCTGCAAAAGAAGCGTGAGGAGGATGACCGGGATCGAGAACACGGCCGCCAGCGCAGTCATGGATCCCCAGTCCAGTCCGAACTGGGTCTGGAAGTTGGCGATGACAACCGGGGTGGTCTGGGACCGGATGGCTGTCATCAGCAGGGCGAACAGGAACTCATTCCAGGACGCGAGGAAGGCGAAGATGGCCGTGACGGCGATACCTCCGGAAACCACCGGAATGACCACCCGCCACAAGGCGCCCAGCCGGCTGCAGCCGTCCACCGTAGCCGCTTCCTCCAGGTCCTGCGGAACGGCCTCGAAGAAGCTGGACATCAGCCAGATGGAAAGCGGCAGGGAGATGGTGGTGTGTGCGATCGACAGTGCGATGGGGGTGTCGGCCAAACCAACACCGGCCATCATGGACGCGAGCGGGATGCCGATGGCGACGGGCGGAACCATCCTGGTGACCAGGGCAGCCATGATGAACACCCGGCCGCTGGGGGTCTTGTAGCGGGTGATCCCATACGCCGCGGGAACCGCCAGGACCAGGGACAACAGGGTGCTGATGATGGCCGTCTGGACGCTGTTGATGAACGACGGGAGGACCCCGCTGCGGCCAAGGGCGTTGGTGTAGTTCTCCAGCGTCCATTCCCTGGGCAGGATGGTGGGCGGCACTGCGATGGTGTCGATCGGCGTCTTGAAGGACGTGAACAGCAGGTACAGGAACGGAAACCCGTAGAGCACCATGGCCGCGGCCAGCAGGATCCAGAGCAGGGTGCGCGTGCTGCGTTTTCCGGCCTCGAGGCCTTCCGCGTTGTATCGGCGGCGGCGCCTGGGGGTGTTTGCCGGGGCCTCGGTGGTAGGCAATGGTGGGGCTGTTGCGGTAGCCAAAGGAATCTCGCTCCTGTCGTGCGCTGCGGAGACGCGTGCTGCAAAGCCTGCGTGGCGTGGCCGGTAGTCGACGCCGGGAGTCGGCAAGGCGCCGTCGTCTGGGGTCTGGGCGATGCTCATCAGGTGTCCGTTCCGGGCCGCCAGATGGTTGCCACCGCGAAGAATGCGACGCCGAGCATCGCCAGCAGGTAGATGGTGCCCATGGCGCTGGCCAGGCCCGGATCGCCGAATCGGATCATGGTCCGGTAGATCAGCAGGCTCATGGTCTCCGAGGCGGAGTCGGGCCCGCCGTTGGTCTGGATGAGGATCGTGTCGAAGGCCCGGGCGGCGTCGATGCCGCGGACCACCAGTGCCACGGCGATCACTGGCCGCAACAGGGGAAGGATGATGCGGAACAGCAGCGCCGGCGCCCGTGCCCCGTCCAGCCGGGCTGCTTCGATGAGGTCGCCGGGGATGTTCTGGAGGCCGGCGAAGAGCACCAGGCACATGAACGAGGTTGTGAGCCAGATATCCGGAACGGCCACGGAGAACAGCACGATGTCCGGGTTGGAGAGCCAGCCGATCTGGTTGGGGTTCTCCAGGATGCCGACCTGGTGCAGGAGGGTTCCGATCAGACCGAAGTTGTCGATCATCAGAAACTTCCAGAGCAGGCCGGCCACGATCGGGGCGATCATCAGCGGGTACAGAAACACTGTCCGCCAGATTTGAGAGTTTCGACCCAGCATGGTGAACAGCAGGGCCATGCCGAGCCCCAGGGCGAATTCGAGGGTGACGACGATGGTGGTGTAGGCGAGGGTCCGCCATCCGGCGCCGATGAAGGCTTCGGAGCTGAAAGCTTCCATGTAGTTGGTCAGGCCAATGAATTCGCGGGTGCCGCCGACATTGGGGGAAATTTTGTAGAAGCTGTCGGTGATGAGCCGTACGAGCGGGTAGGCCACAAATACCGCGAGGAAAACGGCGGCAGGTGTCATCAGGAACAGCGCGAAACGGCGATCGGGGATACGCACGGGAATCTCTTCTGTTTGGTGGATCTTCGCAGCCGGCACTGCTAATTGCAGGTGCCGGCCGCGAAGGGCTTACTTGATCAGGTCCTGGACCTTTTTCTTGGCCTCGGACAGGAGGGTTGCGGAGTCACCGCCTGCCACGGCCTTCTGCAGGGTCGGCACCAGGACGGTGTCGACGATCTGCTGCCACTTGGTCGTTGCAGGGCGGGTTTCCGTGGCCGGTGCGTTGAGGGTGGCGATCAGCGGCTTGAAGCTCTCATAGCCGGGCTGGTCCTGGTACTTCTCGAAAGCGGAAATCCTTGAGGCCAGACCGAGCGAGGATTGGATGCCAAGGTCGTTGTAGTCATACGCGCATTTGATGAACTTCTTGGCGTTCTCGGCGTTCTTGCTTGCCTTCGGAACGGACAGGTACCAGGGGCCCGGGACACCGGCCACGCCGGCGGAGCCGCCGATCATGGCCGCGGTTCCGACCTTGCCGTAGACGGGGGAGTCTTTGGGGATCTGCCGGTAGGCGTGGGCCCAGAACCGGGTCATGGCCGTCTTGCCCTGGTTGAAGAGGTTCTGGGCGGCGGCCCAGTCAACCTGCGCGGCACCCGGGGGAGCTGACTTCGTCATGCTGACGTAGAAGTCCAATGCTTCCTTGTGGGCGGCGTTGTCGATCACGACGTTGTTGTTCGCATCGAGGACCATGGGCGAGCCTGCCTGCAGCACGTGGGCCAGCCATTCCGTTTCCACGGCGCCCTTGACATCGGTGCCGTACATCGCGTCCTTGGTGAAGAACCCTGAAATGTCCTGGTACTGCTTCCAGGTCGTGGGGGCAGCGAGGTCATAACCGTACTTGGTCTTGAAGTCGGCCTTGTTCTGGGCGTTCTCGAAGAGGTCCTTGCGGTAGAGAATGATCTCGGCGTTGGTCCATGCCGGCATCCCGATGAAATGTCCGTCCACGTTGGCTTCCTTCACCAGCGAGGGAAAGATGTCCTTCTTGACATCGTCAGTGAACAGCTCGTCGAGCGGCTGGACGGCGTCCTTGTAGTTCGGCAGCCACACCGAGTCAAGGGCCGCGACATCGAAGGAGACGCTGCCGGAGGAAAACTCACTGGAGAGCCGGTTGAAGAGACCGTCGTAGGGGAGCTCGACAAAGTTGGCGCTGACCCCGGTTTCCTGCTTGCACTTTTCGGCCACGGCAGTCAGTTCGGCGTGGCCGCCGGCCTCCACTAGGACGTTGATGGAGCCGGCGGCCCCACCGGACGCGGCCGGGCCGCCGGCACCGCATGCGGTGGCGGCCAGCAGTACCGCTGCGGACAGGCTGCCGACTGCGGCGAGCCTGGAGATTGTTTTTCGAGAGGACATCGCTGTCGACTCCCTTTCTCTGGGAACGGAAATACGAAAGACTGGATGATCGTTGACAAACCGTTTTGCCAAAACGACTTGGCAAGAGAATATGCGAAGAGCTCGGAGGGTGTCAAGGGTCACAAATCGCGCTTGTCGAATGGAGGCTCTGCCGGGCATTCACGCCTGGTGCCGGGTGCTTGCCGTAGCCCGAAACTTTGCGGCCCGGTGTCGGGACCGCTCGGGGGCCGGCGGCCCGGCAATCCGGTCAGAGGTGAGCCGCTTCGGCAGTGCCAAACACTCCCGTCGGAATTTTGGCGTTGACAGCCAGGACGACTGTGACTCGCAGCGCTAAATGGCGCCTTTTCTGCAGCACTAAAATGTCGCCGTTCCAACGGACGTACCGAGGATTGTGCCGCGTCTTGTCGCCGCGTCTTGCGGGTAGATCAGTCAGAGCGCGGTACTCATACTTAGGGCGCCCGGTTGAATGGGCACGGCCGTACTGCTGGTGTGGACGACCTTGAACTCATCAATGACCTAGCTGTCGCGCAAAGGGTGCGCTCGAACGAGAGTTCCGCACCGTCGGTCCCGTAGATGCTCGGGCTGAATAGCCGGTGCGGGACAAGGTCGGCGGCAGCGGCCGGTTCCTGACGATCGGAAGGAAGCCGGCCGATACTAGGCGGTTTTCTCCAAGGATACTGACTGGACGTTCTCGCGTTCCTCCAGGGCTCCGGTTACCGAGGCTGTGAGACTGTTGGCGATGTGGGTGCGTGCGAGTTCGGCAGCGCCGGCGCCGTCCCGCGCAAGGACGAGCTCGAGGATCTGGTGATGCTGGTTCAGGTCGATCGTGCGGGGCTCATCGCCGGAGGGAAGCTCGAGGCCGATGCGGCGGTAGCGGTCGGACTTGTCCCACAGGTCGTCGAGGAGCTTGATCATGACGTCGTTATGCGAGGCGGCGTAGACGGCCCGGTGGAATTCCCGGTGCACCGTAATCGCGTCCTCGCCCCAAACCCGCGTGACAGGCAGTTTGTCCGGCCAAAGGGGGTGTGTACGGTGTCCACACCGGTGTCCAGATGATGCCGTGGCTCATCAGTGACCCCCTCTCGTTGCCTATTTCTACTGACACGAGTTCATGCAGGCGGGAGTTCTGCGCGATATGACTTTTCAGTTCGCTCGTGTGTCTTTCTTTGCCGTTCATGGCCGGCCGCTTTTCCGAGTCTTCGGGCCAGACTCCCGCCGTGGAATGCGTGGACTGCGCCTGAGGCGTCCACGGCAGGACGGTGGGCGGGGACCGCGGACATCGTCCGTCGCCGTTCCTGTTGTCGTAGATCAGTCATGCCCGTCCAAGGCTGAATGCTCGGCTAATCACATGACTAGCCGAGCATGCTCACCTACCTTGGTCGTATTCGATTCCTGACACGTCATCAGACAGCAGCATCAACGGCGATGGGTGGGCAGGCCTGATTGGTCGGAAGCGTAAGGCGCGGTCGCCGTAGTCGTTGAATGCCCACGGTGCTGGGTCGGGGGAGGGCGGCGGTGAGGCTGACCTGTACCTGGCGGCTGTGAAGAATAGGTTCGGTGTTGATGCAGGTCGACCGCGAGCAAGAAGGCTCCTCCCGGATGCGGGGAGGAGCCTTCAAAATGTTGTCCTGGATCAGGCTGGCTGTGCTGCCTTGATGGCTTCCATGACGCGGTCGGTGACCTTGTCGATAGCGCCGATGCCGTCCACCTGGGTCAGGATGCCGCGCTCGGCATACTTCGCCACCACCGGTTCGGTCTGCTCGTGGTAGAGGTCCAGCCGGTGACGGATAACGCCTTCGTTGTCGTCGCTGCGGCCGGTTTCCTTGGCACGGCCCAGGAGCCGCTTGACCAGTTCTTCATCGTCTGCGGTGAGCTGGAGGACGACGTCGAGCTTCTGGTCGCCATCGRCGAGGATCGCGTCGAGGTAGTCCACCTGCGCGGTGGTGCGCGGGTAGCCGTCGAGCAGGAAGCCGGGCTCGACGTCCTCCTCGCTGAGCCGGTCGCGCACCATCTTGTTGGTGACGCTGTCCGGAACGAAGTCGCCGGCATCCATGTACTTCTTGGCCTCGACGCCCAGCGGCGTCTCACCCTTGACGTTGGCGCGGAAGATGTCTCCGGTGGAGATCGCAACGACGCCGAGGCGTTCCGAAATGCGTTCCGCCTGCGTTCCCTTGCCGGACCCGGGCGGTCCGATAATCAACATTCTCGTCATCGCAAAAGCCCTTCGTAGTGACGTTGCTGTAGTTGCGCCTCAGTTGGCGCTAGATCCACTTGGGCGCTGCGGGCACCTCGGGCAGGTCAGCGTCCGACGCCGGTTCGGCGGCACTTGTCTCCGAGGTGCGTTCTAATGCCACTCCGCGGTTGCCGCGGCCGGCGGCCCATTCGACGACGGCCGCGAGCGGTCCGGAGACCACGGTAGGGGACGCCGACGCCGTGTCCCCGAATGTGAGGCCGCGGTCCGTTACCTTGACCACGAGGTCCGCATCGGTGCCGCGGGCCTTCCAGGCGCCGGTGATGTCCTTCAGGAGCCGCTCCAGCACGGGAACCGGGATGTCGGTGAAGCTGG
>NZ_JBFUJJ010000054.1:0-13315 GCF_056401435.1 Arthrobacter sp. P4_F10 | reverse complement strand
TCTCGGCGCTGAAGAACGAGCGCGTGTACCGCACTGTCTACGCCACCAAGGCCCAGGCCAGGCGGGATGTCATCCGCTACATCGAGGGCTTCTACAACAGCCGGCGCCGGCACTCCGCCCTGGATTACCGCTACCCCAACGAGGTCCACTACAGTTACCAGCAGCCGCCCGCGGCAGCGTAGATAAAACCACTAATCCGCTGTCCGAAATCTCCCAAGCGGCCCAGACAGCAACCAAAAAACGTCGTAGACATAAGGGCCAGGGATGGCCGGTGGGCCGCCACGGACAGCACTGGACCCAACAGCCGGCCGCGCCAGCGGACGCCCGAATGGGTGCGAGCCCTGTAAGCAGGCTCTACCCAGCTCTTCCCAAGATCCACGCATACGACCCGGTGTGGGGGTTTTCAGTCTGTTCGTGTCCTCTGTCAGGACCCGCGGCCGGTGCGGAGGGACGCCCCTCCGGCAATCCCGCATCACTGCCCCGCCCGCGCTACGCGTCCCGTTCCCCGGAAGGTGTGGGCGATGGGGCACGTGTGTCTGGATGACCGTCTTATAGGCTTTTCCTTCCGGCAGGCTGTTGTCGGGGATATTCTGGGGGAATCAGCAGCGCGAGCGGGCCGGTGATCATGGCTCGTTGAGGGGGCTGTATAGCTTCATTGGCAGCCGCCCTGCAGTGGCAGGGCTGGAGGCCTTCCGGTTAGGAGCTGCCTTGAATTCTTCAATGACGAGATCACCCAACCGTTCTGGCGGCGGGGTTCAAAGGACGTTCGGCGTCGAGGAGGAATTCCTGCTCGTCGATGCCACGACGGGCCAGCCCGTACCCGCCGCGGAAGCGTGCTTGGCCAAGGCCCCGCAGCGCCCTGAAACCAGTGGCGGCCCATTCTTGGCTTTGGAAGTCCAGCAAGAGCAGCTTGAGGCCGTTGGCCCTGTCTGTTCCACGCTGCAGGAAGTGATTGCGGGCGTCCGAGAGGGCCGGCGGCTTGCCGATGAGGCGGCCCGTTCGGTGGGCGCACGAGCGGTCGCCGTGGCCACCAGTCCCGTCCCGGCCACTCCTACCCTCGTACCGCAGCCCCGTTTCCTGAGCATGGCAACACGGTTCGGTTTGACGCTCCGGGAGCAACTCACCTGCGGCTTCCATATTCATGTCCGTATCACCGACGGTGAGGAAGGGGTGGCAGTCCTGGACCGAATCCGCGTCTGGTTGCCCGTGCTGCTGGCGCTCAGCACGAACTCCCCTTTCTGGCAGGGTGCCGACACCGGATACGCAAGCTTCCGCTACCAGGCTTGGACCCGCTGGCCGACCGCCGGGCCCTGCGAAAGGTTCGGATCAGAACGGGAATACCTCCGGTACGTGCAATCCCTGCTGACAACGGGCGTACTCCTCGACGAAGGCATGGTGTACTTCGACGCGCGCCTCTCCCGGAACCATCCGACGGTGGAGGTGCGCATTGCCGACGTGTGCATGGAGGCCTCACATGCGGCCGCGATTGCCGCGATGGTGCGGGGACTCGTTGAACGGGCCGCCCAGGAATGGCGCGCCGGGATTTCTGCGCCCCGCCTGTCCGCCGGTCAACTGCGCCTGGCGGCGTGGAAGGCAAGCCAATCAGGAGTCGACGACACCCTCCTGCACCCCCTGTTGAACATTCCATGCCCGGCCGGAGAAGCGGTCCAGGTCCTCCTCTCCCATATCCGGCCAGCCCTGGCCGACAGCGGGGACGAGGAGCAAGTGACCGCGGAAGTGGCCCGGATCCTGTCCTCCGGCACAGGTGCGCGCCGACAGCGCGAGATCATGAGGAGCACCCAGAGCCTGCCCGCCGTGGTGCTCGAGGCCGTCGGACACACCCACGGGACCGCCCCGGCCCCGCATCGCCGGTCCCGGCGCCTGCAAACTAGCTGACTGACCCGACCGTACAGCCACGACAGCGTTCGGTGGACGCCCTATTGGGTGCGGGCCCCGCGAGCATGCACCACCCTGGGCTCTCCCCGGGGAGATGGCGGGCTCACCAGCTTTACTGAGCCGGGAACGCCGTTCCCGGGATCCGGGGTTCTTAAGTCCGGCCGGGCAGCAGGTGGGGTCCCATCTGGTCGGTCCGGGTCGCGGTGAGTGCGTCGGTAAGCCGCCGGACGTCCCTTGCCCGCACTTCGTCTGTGGGTGRCACGGTGTAGGACTCGCTTGTGCAGGTCAGCAGCGCTGCCGTGACCTCCGCGATCAGAGCCGGGGATGGGCTAAACCGGTATCCGCCGTCGGCAGGGTCTTCAGAAGAATTCAGCGCCCTGGTGATGAACACGGCGGCCTGAGTCCTGCTCGCCATGCCGAGTTTCCTCAGAACGGTTGAGGTCAGATTCTTCACGGTCTTTTCCGCCAGCGACATCTCCTGGCTGATCTGGCGGTTGGTCAGCCCTCTCCCCAGTCGGATGGCAGTATTCATTTCCTGTCTCGTGAGGGTCAGGAGTCTCCTATCCAGGGACTGGGTTGCGGGCCCGACGAGCGGGGTCTGGAACCGGCCGCTGTACGCGGTGTGCCCGGCCAGGGCGCGGCGGATGAGCCTGAGCTGTTCGCTGCTGCCATCCTGTTTGGACAGGCACCCCCACGCGCCGGCCAGAATGGAGTTGATCAGCACGGCTTCGTCGGCATCTCCGGTCATCAGCAGGCACCGGATGGTCGGGTCCGCCGCGGCGATGGCCCTGCACACGTCGGCACCGGAACCGTCGGGGAGGTCATCGTCAAGGATGACCAACTCCGGGCGGAGGGCAGGAATTCGCCGGAATGCTCGGTGCGCGGACCCTGATTCTCCGGCGATGCTGAGACCATCGGACTCCAGCAGATGGCGCAGGCCCCGTCTCACGACCTTGTGGTCGTCCAGCAGATATACGCCCCGGCCGGCCAAAGGGTGCTGCGGGTGGATTTTCGGTTCAGCCATCATCGCCATGAAGTTCCTTCGCATTTAAGGCACCGAAGGCGTGCTGGATGATGCCGTCCGGTCCCCATCCAGCGCGCATTCATGCGCACGCTGCCCGACAGACCCCAGAGTAAACCGATAGTGTCCACCCAACAAGAGCCCGCGGGGATGCATCCGTGGCATCTCTGAAGGTGTCCCGCAGACAAACGGTGTCGCAACCTCAGTCCGCCGCTAGAGGCCCGTCGCGAAGCATGGCCCAGAGCACGCTCAGGCGGCGTCGGGCGCTCTTGGACGCTGCGCGCTGCTCCGATGGCGCCCATGACCCCGTGGTTCGAAGGTGTCGGCCGAGGATTTCAGCGCGTTTCCTGACAGCGCTAACGTAATCGATGAAAGCCTGCTGCGTGTCGGACACGAACTCCCACAGCAGCAGCCCGCAAAGCGGGCCAGTGAACTCTTCTTTTACGAGCAGGTGCGTCATGCCGCCGAGCGGTTCAAGCCTGAAGGTGCGCACCCCGGTGAGCAGGCCCAGAGGCAGGCCCTGGGTCCAGGTCATCACCTCGCCGGGCATCTGCTGGACGCGCAGCCGGAAGGTGCGCTCCCCTCCGATGTGAGTTCGGATTCTGATGGTGCCACCGTTGCGCAGCTCGCCCCGGATGCGCGTGATGCCGGATTCCCAGACGGTGAAGTTCCGTGCATCGGTGATGACGTCCCAGACAGTGGAGCTTCGGGCGTTGATCAATGTCTCAGCCTCGACGGAGCGCATGGACCTAGCTGGTCCCGCGCTTGGAGGGCGCCGGGTTGTCGGCACATGGTTCGTCGACAACAGCCCGCAACCCGACATACGAGAGCGCCCACCTCGCCTTCCTAGAACTTGACTCAGTTCGGAGCATGTTTGCCGAGGCGATGCCGCTCCTGTCGGGATCGATCCGCGCCAACTCCGGCAAGCAGCTCGAGGAGAGCGCCAGCAAACTCCGTGAGGCGATCAGGGGCTCCTACCCGGACGCCTACTCCACCGCCCGCAAGCTGCAGGCTGTCCTCGAGCTCAGGCTCGGCGAACCACTGACCGAGGACGAGGTCACGTACCTCACTCTCCACGTGGCCCGAATGGTGGATGAAGACCGCTTGTAGACTTCATGACACCTAGTGGAATCCAGGGAAGTATCTTCCATGGAATCTATCTGCTAGTCTCGATCCATGGACTCCCGAGACGACCACACCGGCTTCTACCCGCTTTTCAGTACGCTGACCCGGCTTGAAACCGAACTGTGGGACGCGGTCGACGCCCGCCTGCGCCAGGAATGCGACCTCCCCCTGGGCAGGTACGAGGCGATGGTCGTGCTTGCGTCCCTTGGCACGTGCAGGGTGTTCGACATCGCCTCGGCGCTGTCCATTACGGTGGGCGGCGCCAGCAAGCTCATTGATCGCGTGGAGGCGGCGGGGTACTGCTCGCGGAAGATGAACCCGGGCGACCGGCGTTCCTCCCTGCTTGAACTCACGGCGGAGGGGACCGCCATGGTTGAGCAGGGCCGCCACGTGGTCGAGGACGAACTTGCCCGCTGGTTCACCCCGGCCCTGACCAGGCAGGAGGCAACCACGCTGCTCGACCTCCTGGCACGGGTCCGCAGCACACCTCGGTCTTCGCGGGACTCCGCGGCGCTGAAATCCACGGCGCTGAACTCGCGGAAGGCCATGCAGTGAGCGGCGGCACCATGCGGGCCGTTGTGCTGGACGGGCCGGGGCCGGCCGAGGCACTGGTGATTCGGGAGCGGCCCATCCCGGTGCCGCGGCCCGGCCAAGTGCTCATCCGGGTCCGGGCCTTCGGGCTCAACCGCTCGGAACTGCATACACGCCTGGGCCTGGCCGAGGGCGTCACTTTTCCGCGCGTGCCCGGGATCGAAGCTGTAGGAGAAGTGGCAGACTCCCCCGGCGGCGAGTTCCGCGCCGGACAGAAGGTCGCCACCCTGATGGGCGGCATGGGCCGCGTCTTCGACGGCGGCTACGCCGAGTACACGTGCGTGCCGGCCGGGCAGGTCCTACCGTTCGAATCAGAGTTGCCCTGGCCTGTCATCGGCGCCGTCCCGGAGATGCTGCAGACCGCCCACGGCTCACTCACCATCGGCCTGGATGTCCAGCCCAGCCAAAGCCTGCTGATTCGCGGCGGGACCTCCTCCGTTGGCATGGCCGCGGCAATCCTCGCCAAACGCCGCGGACTTACCGTCCTTGCCACCACCCGAGACGAGGCCAAGCGGGAAGCGCTCCTCGCGATCGGCGTCGACCATGTCCTGATCGACGACGGCGACCTCGCCGCCGCCGTGCGCCGCATCGTTCCCGACGGGGTGGACGCCGCCCTCGAGCTCGTCGGCACGCCGACGCTGCGCGACACGTTGCGGGCCACCCGGATCCACGGCACCGTCTGCTTCACGGGCATGCTCTCCAACAAGTGGACCGTCCCGGATTTCTATCCCATCGACTACATTCCCCGGGGCGTCCGGCTCACCTCCTACACCGGCGGAGCCGCCGACCTCCCGGGCAACGTCCTCCAGGACTTCCTGCAGGCCGTTGCAGACGGCACCGCCATTGCGCCCCTCGACAAGACCTACACGCTCGACCAGATTGCCCAGGCGCACAGCGACATGGAGGAAAACCGCGCCAGCGGCAAACTCGTCGTCACCACGTAAGCGTCACCACCTAAAGAACCCGAACCGGCACGGCTCAACCTCATGGGGCCGGCCTCTGCCTTGCCTCCAAACCAGGAGTTGAACCTATGCCCCTTTTCGCTGCCCTCCCCCTCCCACCGCGCCAGGCAGAACGCCCGGCAGGTGGCACCGCCGCCGGCGATTCCCTGCCGCGGACCTCGATCGCCGTCGCAGCCCTTTCCACCATCGTGGAATGGTATGACTTCACCCTGTACCTCTTCATGGCCACCATCCTGTCCCGGGTCATTTTCGGCGGCGGCACGGAATCCCTGCTGGCCACGCTCGCGGTGTTCGCCGTGTCCTACCTCTTGCGGCCTGTAGGCGCACTGGTGTTCGGACGCTTCGGGGACCGCTTCGGCCGACGGCCCGTACTTCTGGCGAGCATGGCCGTCATGGCTGCGGCCATGTTCGCCACCACCCTGCTCCCCACGCACGCACAGGCGGGCGCCACGGCCGGGGCTGCCTTCCTCGCCCTGCGATGCCTGATGGCCTTCTCCGTCGGCGGGGAATACTCCGCCATCACCACCTACCTCTACGAAGGTGCCCGGCCCGGACGCCGCGGCCTGGTCGCCTCGCTGGCCTCTATGGCCAGCGAAATCGGAGCACTACTCGCCGTTGCGGTCTCCGCCATCACCACCACGATGCTTGACCAGGCGGCCCTGGACACCTGGGGATGGCGCATCCCCTTCGCCGTCGGCACCCTCTTGGCACTGGCAACGCTTGCGGCCAGGAGCACGCTGCGCGAAACCCCCGTCTTTACCGGACAGCCGACCGGCGAGACGCACCGGCCCCTGCGGTTCACCCTCCGCACCCAGCGCGCCGGACTCTACAGAACCTTCGCCATTTCCGCCCTGGCGTCCACTGCCTACTACGTCGGCATCATCTATGTCCCGACCTTCCTCACCTCGGTCTCCGGCTTCCCCGAAGGCAGCTCCTTGTGGCTGTCCACGGTCGCTTCAGTCACCGTGATCGCGGTAACACCGTTCGCCGGCGCGCTCTCGGACAGGATTGGGCGACAGACCACACTGCTCGTGCTGTGCGCCGCTGCCATCGCTTTGCCGGTCTTCATGTTCGCCCTCATGACGGCCGGTYCAGTCACCGCGGCACTGGCCGGCGCCGTCGTCCTTGCCTGCACCGCCGGCGGCATCACCGCCGTCGGCGCCTCCGCCGCCGCAGAACAGTTCGCCCCCGCCGGCAGGCTCACCGGACTGGCCTTGGGCGCGACGGCCGCCACAGCCGTTTTTGGTGGCATCGCGCCCTACGCCGCGGAGTTCCTGACCCACGCAACACGATGGAACCTGATGCCCGGCGCCCTTGTGGCCGCCGTCGCGCTGGCCACCCTGCCGGTCCTGGCCCGCATACCGGAAACGGCGGTGCGAGCATGACGCCGGCAACATCCACGACATATGATCTTGCCGTCCTCCCGGAAGGATCGACGCTGCACTCCGTCACCACAACACCCGCAGAGGCGTCCGGAAGAACGGCACTGCGTGTGGAACTAACCGATGCGGTCACGCTTCAGGGGGTGCCCCGCATCGACTACGTCGACATGCCAACATTCGTGGCGCTTCCCGCGGCTATTGAGAACGGCACCATCGAGGTGGATATTCTCAGCCGCCTCAACGCAAAGGCCCCCCGACGCCCGGGCCTTTGCCGGCATCGCCTACCGCATCGCCGGCGATCATGAGCGTTTTGAAGCCGTGTACGTACGCCCGCTGAACGGTTCGAAGGCCAGTCCGCCACCCCCACGCGACCAGCGCGCCGTTCAATACTTCGCCTACCCCGAGTGGAAATATGAGCGGCTTCGCGAAAAGTATCCCGACGGCCGTTACGAGGCCGGCGCCGACATCGGCCCCGGCGAATGGATCCATCTGAAGATCGACGTCGACACTCAAGTAAAGGTGACGATCAACGGAACTGAAACCCTGACAATCGCCGACACCAAGGGTAAGCAGGCCGCCGGCAATATCGGTCTCTTCGTGGATATCGGCACCGAAGCCTTCTTCTCCAACCTCGTCCTCACTCCGCACTGAGCACTCCCCCGCCGTGAGGGGAATAGAAACACACATGACTTACTTGAAGCTTAAAGCAATTATTCGAAGGCCCCAATCAGGAGACTCCATGCAGACCGCCCCACTCGACCTCACCAAGACCGCCCTAGTGCTGGTGGACCTTCAGAACGACAACGTCCATTCTGACGGTGCATTCGCCTCGTCAGGCTCCGCCGGCCATGCTGTTGAGCAGGAACTGGTGCCGCACGTGAAGCAGTTGCTCGAATGGGCGCGCAGCCAGTCGATGCCTATCATTCACAATCGCATTGTTTTCTACCCCGGGGGTGACTTCGGCGGCAGCAACGCCCCCATCTTCCGGATGATCGGACCCGAGTCGCTCAAGCTCGGCTCCTGGGGCGCCGACGCACTGGATGGGCTGGAGGCTGTCGAGGGAGAACCGGTTCTCCTCCGGAATTGAATGAGCGGCTTCAACGGCACCGGCCTCGATCTGCTGCTGCGGAACCTGGGCGTTACCACGGTGGTGGTGGCAGGGGTCTGGACCAACATGGCTGTGGAACACACGCTCCGGGACGCAGCCGACCACGGCTACCGGCCCATCATCGTTACGGATGCGACATCGAGCATCAATGCCGACTGGCACGGCGCAGCGCTGACTTACGCCCTGACCAACATCGCCGAGTTCATGACGACGGACGAACTGACGGGGGCAGACGCGTGAACCACCTCCCGGATCCCCTCGTCCAGTGGCACTCCACCGACGATCCCACGCAACCGCTCGTAGTCCTGCTCCACGGCCGCGGCTCCCGCGAAACGGAGATCATCGGACTGGCAGACTACCTCCCCGCCGCTGCAAGCTACGCGGCCGTCCGGGCTCCAATCGCCGAAGGCCGGGGGTTCGCCTGGTTCGCTAACCGCGGCATCGGCCGTCCGTTGCCGGATTCCCTTGCTCAGAACATGGCCTGGTTCAGGGAGTGGCTGGAAGGCGTCGCCCCGGCCGGGCGGCCAGTGATACTCATCGGATTCAGTGGTGGTGCCGCCTTCGCCGGAGGACTCATCCTGGACGACCCGGAACGCTTTGCGGGTGCGGCGATTCTTTATGGAACGCTGCCATTCGACGCAGGAGTGCCAACCTCTCCGGACCGGCTACAGGGCGTGCCGATGTTCGTCGCCCAGGGGGACGCCGACACGGTCATTCCGGCGAAACTGCTGGATGCCACGTGGCGCTACCTCGGCGGGGAGTCCGGCGCCGAGACCACGGCCGTCCGCTCCGCCGGCGGACACAGCCTTGATGCTGGCACTGCCGCAGCCCTTGCCGAGTGGGTTACGAGGCAGCTGGGCTGACCCCTTTTGGCCCGCGGTGCCTCAGGTCCGCAACCCTTTAGGCCCGCGGCGCTTCAACCACCGCCGCCGCGGGCCTGCCGCCGCCTATCTTGCAGAGCCAGCGCCAAGTGCTGCAGCCGACGTCCACGCCTGTCGCCAGCGCCTGCGCCGCGGCCAGGTGATCCGGGCCGGCCGACAGCGGGTCGACGTCGAACACACTGAAATCCGCGCGCTTGCCTACGGTGACGGACCCAGAGTCGGCCCACTGCCCCGCAGCCCTGGCTGTAGGCTACCGCGGCTACTATGCGGCAACTCACCCGCACCGATGTTCTGGCTTGGGCACGACCTCGGCTATGGCTGCGGGCTGGTCTCATAGCCGCCATGGATGGCCTGCAACTCCAATGGCTCTCCGACCCCGGCCATACGGACATGGCGGCTGACTTCGCGACCCTGCTCGAAACCGTGCGCTACCGCTGGGGACAGTAGCAACCACCCGGCAGGCCGGCGGTCCGGTGATCCTAAGAAGGAAAATCCATGGCGCCCTAAAGACCACGTGCCTTGCACTTGTCAGAAGACGATGACCGGTTTGATCGTCTTCCCGCTCCTGGAGTCTTCAAAGCCCTGGTTAATGTCGTCAAGGGCGTAGTCACTGACAAGTTTCTCGAACGGGAACCTGCCGTCCTTCCAGAGCTGGATCAGCCGAGGGATGAAGACCTGCGGCACCGAACTGCCTTGAACCACGGTCTTAAAAGTCCAGCCCTTCACAAGAGACGCGCCGATCTCGAAGCTGACCTCCGTGCCAGGTTTGGCCGCACCAACGAGGGCGAGTGTACCGCGCACTCCCAAGGCATCGGCCGCCTGGCGAAGGAGAGTGGGCAGGCCCGTGGTGTCCACGACGTAGTCAACGCCTGCATCAGCCGTGATTTCACGAAGCCGCCCGGCGATGTCTTCAGTCTTTGAATTGATCACATGTGTAGCGCCCAGCTCTCGGGCGAGTTCCAACCGTGAGTCGTGGATATCAACGGCGACGATAGTGGCACAGTCCGCGATGCGCGCAGCCATGACTGCGGCGCAGCCGACGGCGCCGGTGCCGAAAACTACCAGTGAGGACCCGATTTCCGGCTTGAGTTCATTGAGGACGGTTCCCGCCCCTGTGTTGATGCCGCAGCCCAGGGGGCCAAGGTGCTCGAGCGGGACTTCATTGTCGACACGGACGACCGACTCCTCGACGATGTTCGCGTAGGTCGCGAAGGATGACTGGCCGAAGAAATGGGACGAGATGGCCTCTCCGTCCTTGCTTAGCGAGGTTTGGCCGTCCAGACGTCGCCCACCGAAGTCTGCCGCCATAAGGTTTTCGCAGTACGCCATCTGGCCGTTCCGGCAACGCTTGCAGTGACGGCAGTACGCGGCAGCAAGGACAACGTGGTCGCCAGGCACCACAGAGACAACGGAGTCGCCGACCGCTTCGACAACGCCGGCCCCCTCATGGCCAAGGACGGCCGGCAGCGGTGTCGGATAGACCCCGTCGCGGACGAGCACGTCCGTGTGGCAGATGCCGGTTGCAACCATGCGGACCCTCACTTCATTGGGCCTCAGGGCGTCCAGTTCAAGCTGTTCGATTGTGAACGGTGTGTTGTGCTCGCGCGCAACAGCGGCAGTTATCTGCATGGCAAACTCCTCATCATCGTGGCCGGGATGATCATGCACCCCGGTCTGGCTTGCGAACCCGCGTATTGCGTTTCGCACTGTGCCGCGCCTGAGTGCGCGTGGCAGCGTGGCCCAGCTTCGTCTGGAGCAGGAGAAGGCGGGGAACAGCGACGTAGACGGCAATGGGAACGACCACAAGAGTGAGCGTGAAAGCGCGCAGGACCGGAGGCCACCCCGGCGCCAATGCGGCCAAAATACTCATCCCTATTGCGGCCAGCGGAAAGATCGCAAACCAGGTGATAGCAGCCCTTACGTGGACGGATGCCATACCGACGGTTCGGTGATGATGCGCATCCGTTTCATCGGCCGCTAGCGCTTTGCCTTCGTGTCCCACTCAATCTCCAAACGTCTGGTTGGAATTGATGCTACTGCGTGCCGTTTCGCAAAAGCAAACAAACGGTTGGAGATATGATGGGGGCCATGGCCTGGGACACTGACGCGACGCAGAAGAAAATCCTCGATGCCGCAATCACCGAGTTCTCCGAACGGGGCTTCTCCGGGGCGCGCATCCATCAGATTTCGCGGATCTCCGGGTGCAACCGCGAACGGATTTACTTCTACTTTGGCGGCAAGGCCGGACTCTTCGAAGCGGCACTCACCCGCGAACTCGTCACCGCCCTGGACGACCTTCCGATCGTCGGCTCGGGTCCCGTTGCGATCGGAGATTTCGCGGAACGGTACTTTGATTTTTCCAGGAGCCGCCCCAGCCTCGCACGCCTCACCTTTTGGGAGGGGCTTGAGCAGGGACATCCGGTAGGAGCCGAGACCCGAACCCTCCGCTCAGCGAACAAAGTCACCGAGATCCGGAATGCCCTTCCGGCCTTGAGCGAGACAGCGGCGGAAGATCTTCTGCTGACCATCGTCACGCTGTGCCACGCATGGGTATCGAGCCCGAACGTCCCCCTCGTGATCACCGGAACGCCGGACGAAGAACGCAGACGCGCATCCATCATGCGCACCAGCGAACTGCTCGCTCAAGATGCTGTGGATGCGGCCCAACGGCCGTCATAAACGCCAGCCCGGGAACTCGAAGGCTTCCAGTTCGTGCTCATGACCATGCAGGCCAACCCGGAGTTCGCCGACTTCAACTGGGACACCGGACTTCAGGTCACCAAATAACCCGAGCAGCGATAGGCAACAAAAAATAAACGCAAGAGGACGACGGCGGGAAGAATCCGCCGTCGTCCTCTTGCGTATGCAGTAATGAGCGCCATGGCGTCCCATCGAGACCAGGTGCTGGCTAGTACACGATGACGGGTTTGATGACGGTGCCGTTAGCCGAGTCTTCGAAGCCTTGGTTGATCTCCCCCAGGCTGTAGTTGCGCATCAGCTTGTCCATGGGGAACCGACCTTCCTTCCACAACTGGATGAGCTTAGGAATGAATACCTGGGGCACGGAACTTCCCTGGATCACGGTTTTGAACGTCCATCCCTTAACCAGTGAAAGACCGATCTCGAAGGAGACCTCCGTTCCGGGAGCGGCAGCGCCGACCAGCGCCAGGGTGCCCCTGAGGGCGAGAGCATCGGCTGCTTTGCGGAGCAACTCGGGCCGGGCTGTTGTGTCGACCACGTAGTCGGCGCCGCGTCCGGCCGTCAAACGGAGGATTTCTTCCGTCAGGTCAGCGTTCTTTGTGTTGATGACGTCCGTCGCTCCAAGTTCCTTTGCGAGGTCGAGTCGGGAAGCGTGGATGTCGACGGCGATGATACGGGCGCACCCTGCAATCCCTCCGGCCATGATGGCACCCGATCCGACGGCGCCGGTCCCGATGACCACGAGGGTGCTGTTCAGCGTGGGCCTAAGTTCGTTGAAGACGGCGCCGGCTCCGGTCTGGATGCCGCATCCAAGCGGGGCAACAATCTCAAGGGGAACGTCGGAATCGATCCGGACCACGCTTTCCTCGACGACGTTGGCGTAGGTCGCGAAGGACGACTGGCCGAAGAAGTGGGAGGAAATCACTTCCCCGTCCTTGCTCAATGCCGTGGTCCCGTCGGGCCTCCGGCCCCCGAAGTCAGCGGCGAAGAGGTTTTCGCAGTACGCCATCTGGCCGGAACGGCAGCGGTCGCACTTACCGCAATAGGCGGCCGCCAGCAGGACGTGGTCACCAGGCTGTACCGTGGTGACCGAATCGCCGATCCTCTCCACGACTCCGGCGCCCTCGTGTCCGAGGACCGCGGGCAATGGTGTGGGATAAACCTGGTCACGGACGATGGCGTCCGTGTGGCAGACACCTGAGGCCACCATTCTTACGAGTACCTCGTTCGGGCGCAGATCGTCCAGTTCAAGCTCTTCAATCGTGAGCGGTTGCCGTGGTGACCGGGCCACCGCTGCGGTTACCTGCATTGTCATGTCTCTCCTCTTCGGATGCGTCGGGCTCTCTATTCAGAACGGGTATTGCTGGTCGGACTGCTCCACTGTGATCCACTTGAGATCAGTGAACTCGTTGATGACGGCCCGGCCATCGAATCGGCCGTAGCCACTGTTTTTCATGCCGCCGTAAGGAGCCTGAGCCTCGTTCTGAACGGTTGCCCCGTTGACGTGCACATGTCCGGCTTGGATTCTCATGGCCACTTGCAGTGCCCGGGTGCTGTCTGCCCCAAAGACTGCGGCCGCGAGGCCGTACTCGGTATCATTTGCCACCTGAACTGCCTCTTCGACGCCGGAAACGCGGACAACCGTGGTG
>NZ_JBFUJJ010000053.1:0-15409 GCF_056401435.1 Arthrobacter sp. P4_F10 | reverse complement strand
CCCCGATGCCCGAATACTGGTACAACGTCAACACTCACGAGATCGAGGAAGACGCGATGTCCGACTGGAGTCAGTTGATCGGACCGTACAAGACCCGTGAGGAAGCCGAACACGCCCTGGAGAAGGTCAAGGCGCGTAACGAGGCGTGGGAAAAGGACGAGGACGACTAGCCTGTTTCGGCCTGCCGCGCAGGTGGGGGCATCCGCTGGCAATCGCAGACCGGACAACGCGCACGGGGGCTGATTTTTCTCAGCCTGTCATTCTCACCCTGCGAGGGTGAGTGCCAGCCGGTTACGGCCAGCCATACTGAGAAAATGCCGACCAGCGCTATCCGCACCCGCGGCGCCCGAGTCACCGACCTGGCCAGGCTGGCCCTTGCCTGGGCTGCTTCGACTGCAGCCCTCATTATCACCGGCGCCCTGCTGCCAGGGTTCTCAGCAACCAGTTGGTGGGCCTACGCCGCAGTGGCAGCAGTGGCGGGCATCGTCGGTCTGGTGCTCCGCCCCGCGCTGGTGGAGATCTCCGCCCGGGTGGGCTGGCTGGYGGTGCTTCTCACCGCTTTGATCGGGCAGGCCCTGATCATGTACGTCGCCATCCGCCTGGTGCCCGGCATCGAGTCGACGGCATGGACCGCACTTGCCGCGACCTGGGTCAGTGCCGTCGTGGGCACGMTCATCTCGTGGGCCACCACGGCCGGGACTGATGACGGACTCATCACCTCGCTGGCCGGAAGGGCACGCCGGCAGGAAACGGTGACGGATCCGGAAGTTGACGGCGTCCTGTTCGTGCAACTCGACGGCGTCCCCTTCCCGGTACTGCAGTGGGCGGTCCAATCCGGGGCAGTACCCCATATCCGGCGCTGGCTGACATCGGGGGATTACCAGTTCCGTGAATGGACTCCGCAGCTGCCGTGCACCACGCCAGCCAGCCAGCTGGGCATTCTGCACGGGACCGTCGACGGGATCCCCGCCTTCCGGTGGTATGACCGTGAGCTCAAACGGGTCCTGGTGGCCAACCGTCCGGCAGACGCCCGGGTGATCGAGGAAAGGCACAGCACCGGCCAAGGCCTGCTCTGCGACGACGGCGTCTCCATTTCGAATCTGTTCACCGGTGACGCGCCCCGATCGCTATTGACGATGAGCCGGGTGGAGGTCCGGCGCGGTTCCACCCAAACCCGTCGTGCGTTCGCGTGGTTTTTCGCTTCGCCGAACGGATTCATGCGCAGCTTCACGCGGACAGTCGCGGAGATCCTCAAGGAGCGTTGGCAGGCCCGGAGACAGGTCAAGCGTGACCTCAACCCGCGTGTGCATCGAGACTGGACCTTCGCCCTGCTGCGAGCCGTCACCAACGCTCTGCTGCGAGACCTGAACACGGCCTTGGTGGCGGAGGAGTTGCGTCGTGGCACGAAGGTCATCTATGTCGACTACGTCGACTACGACGAGATCGCCCACCATGCAGGCATGTTCCGGCCCGAATCCCTCGCCGCCCTCGATGGCCTGGACCGCACGCTCGGATCCCTGGCCCAGCTCGCCGGGTCCGCCCCCCGCCGCTACCGGCTGGTGGTGCTCTCGGACCACGGCCAGTCCCAGGGCACCCCGTTCGCCGACCGGTATGGCCAGGCGCTCGGCGATCTGTGTGCGGAACTGATGAACGAACAGGTTCAGAACGTGGACGCGTCCGTCGAGGGGCTTGGGCGCGCGGACTCCATCGCCGGCGACATTGCGGCCGGCGGGATGACCGGGAAACTGGCCGGCCGTGCCGATAAGGTGCTGACCAAGGCGCAGCAGACGTCGGCTCCCGGCGACGCCGAGGATCCGGTGGTCGTGTTGGGTTCAGGCAACCTGGGCCTGGTCTACGTGCGGGGTGACCGGCGCTTGACTCTCCGAGCMCTCGAGAGCCAGTGGCCAGCCCTGATCCCGGGCCTGGCAGGCCATCCCGGTGTCGGGTTTGTCGCCGGCATTGATGACGACGGCCAGTCGTGGGCGATCGGAAGCGGTGGGCGCCTCAACCTCACCAGCGGCGCGGTGGAGGGCATCGATCCGTTGGCCGGCTTCGGCTCCCACGCGGCGCGGGTGCTCGCCCGGGCGATGATGCACCCCGAGGCACCGGATTTATATGTGAACAGCGCGGTCGATCCAGTGACCGACGACGTCTCAGCATTCGAAGGCCTCGTCGGATCCCACGGGGGCCTCGGCGGTTGGCAGGACCGCGCCATGCTGATCGGCCCGGCCGACCTCATGGCGGGGCTGCCCGAGCGGATCGAGGGTGCCGGAGAACTCCACCGGGTGCTGGTGGGAATGCTCGAGTCCTGCGGCCAACGAGCCACGACGGCATTCCACAATTGAGTGACTGGGTTGAGTGACTGGATTGAATGACTGGGCTGAGCGACTCACTCGGGCGCTACCCATGACTGGCCGGGAGCGAGGACCACTGCCGTGCAGCCAGGAGCCTGCTCCGCCACGGCCTCAGCAAACCGGTGCCCGGGCTGCTCAAACCAGCTCCGGGCAAAATGTGTGACGAACGGAGGGTGCAGCGTTCCCCAGTGCACCGGTACGGCGAATCGCGCGCCGCTCATCGCGACAGCCCGGGCGGCGCTCTCCGGAGACAGGTGTCCCGCCGAGAGCCTCGGTCCCCACCCCCAGACCGGCACCAGGGCGACATCGATGGGCCCTCCCGCCATGGCGGGGATCGCGGCCATCTCCGGATACAAACTCGTGTCACCGGCGATCCAGACGATGCCCGATGGGCCCCGAACGAGTTGGCCATTGGCGTCGTTGGGACGGTGCGGCATAGGGCGGCTGCGATGCTCGGCGGGCACCTGGCGAATCTCGACCCCGCCGCCTACCGGCGTCCAGCCGTCCCCCAAAGGAACCGTGTGCAGCAGCTTTCTGCGACGCAACCAGGCAACGTTCGCCGGAGCGCTCATCAGCGCTGCCCCGCGGAGCATGCGCAGGGAGCGCAGCTCGGCGTGGTCGTGGTGCAGGTGGGAGAGCAGCACCACGTCCGGTCGGCTCCACGACTCCGGGGCCGGCCGCGGTGCCAGGCGTCGCAACAGCCCGGCATGGGGACGAAGCAGCGGGTCGGTCAGGACCCGAACTCCGTCGAGATCCAGAACCACCGAGGAGTGACCAAGCCAGGTGATTCTCATGCCGGGCCGTCGCCCGTTGTCCAGGTCAGGTGTCGCGTCAGGCCAGGGCCTTTGCCTTCAGGGAATCAAACTCGGTCTGGTTGATAGCTCCGGAATCGAGCAGCGCCCTGGCATCGGCGATCTGGGCGGCGGGACTGGCCGACTTGCCTGCGACCTGCTGGATGTACTCCTGTTGGGCAGCCTGTTGCTGGGCCAGCGTCTTCATCTGCCGCTCGGCCATGCTGCGGCCCCGGGCGATCAGGTAGATGAGGGCGCCGAGCCAGGGTACGAAGATCAGCAGTATTACCCAGCCGGCTTTACCCCAGCCGCTGAGCTCGTGGTCGCCGAACAAGTCCATCAGGCAACGGAACCACACCATCAGCGCGGCGATCCAGATGAAGAACCAGAAACTCCACAGCAGGACGTCCCAGAAGCTATTCGTGTCCATCGATACTCCTCCAGTCGTGTCCGCCGGAGCCTGACCCAGCGCTTCGCGCATGAAACCGTCCGGGCCGGCGGAACATCTTGGGGCCTTAATGCAGACCTTAATGGCCAGCCTGCCCGCACCGGAGACGCAACGCATCGCCCGTGAAGGATGAGGTATCGCCGCAGGTCACGCTTTGGATACGAATAACGAATGCCTTGTGGGCACCACGGCGGCTGAGATGGAGTGCTCCGGAGGTGGCTTAGAAGGAGTGCTCCGGGCCGGGGAACTGGCCCGAGCGCACGTCCTCGCCGTAAGCTTTCGCCGCGTCGCTGAGCGAGGTGCGCAGGTCCGCGTACTGCTTGACGAATTTCGCCATCTTTCCACCGCGCAGGCCCGCCATGTCCTGCCACACAAGGACCTGTCCCGTAGTGGCGCTGCCTGCGCCGATGCCGACGGTGGGGACCTCGACAGCGGCATCCACGGCGGCCGCCGTGGCGGCCGGGACCATTTCCATGAGCACGCAGAACGCGCCGGCGTCCGCCAGCGCGACGGCGTCGTCGATCAACCGCTGGGCGTCATCGCCGCGGCCCTGGACCCGGTAGCCGCCGAGGGCGTGCTCGCTCTGCGGGGTGAAGCCGATGTGCGCCATGACCGGGATCCCGGCCTGGACCATGGCGCGGACGGTCTCGGCGTAGAACTTTCCGCCTTCGATCTTGACCCCGTGGGCAAGGCCCTCTTTCAGGAACCGCACGCCGGTGGCGACCGCCTGCTGGGCGGAGACCTCGTAGCTGCCGAACGGCAGGTCCGCGACCACCAGAGCCCGCCGCGCGGAGCGGGCGACGGCCCGGCACAGCGGAAGGAGCTCGTCCACCGTCACGGGCAGGCTTGTCTCGTTGCCGAAGACGTTATTGGACGCCGAATCGCCCACCAGCAGCACCTCGATGCCTGCCTGGTCAAAAATCTCGGCGGTGTACTGGTCATAAGCGGTGAGCATGGCGAAGCGCTCACCGTTGACCTTGGCCTGGTACAGATGATGCGTGCGGATCCTGGCCGCCGGCTTCCGGGGCGCCTCCGCAGCCCCGCCAGTGCCGCCGCCGGCGCCACCCGTGGTTCCGGATGGGACGGCCGCTGAAGCCGCTGCCGGGCCGTTGCCGTAGGGGGCCGCAAGTTCTGCGGGCGTGCTGGAATCAGAGCTGTTAGGTGTGGCCATGCCACGAGCGTAATGCGATACGAAGTGCCGCAGCTACCGGGGAACGTCCCCGTTGGCAGTGAATCACGTCACAAGGGCGGTCCGCGTGACGGCGCAGCGCCGCCGTACGCCGCGAAATCCTCCGCCGTTGTGTTAACGGTGTGTTACGCGGGGGTCCGGCTTCAGCAATCGGAGGCAATGCTTAGTAAAGTGAACCGTGAGCAGCCGCAGGGCCCATGAAAGGCGGGCCTGGGGCGGATGGAAGAACCGGAAAGAGGCCAGTATGGACCGCCAGCAAGAGTTTGTCCTGCGGACGATCGAAGAGCGCGATGTGCGGTTTGTGCGCCTTTGGTTCACCGACGTCGTGGGATCGCTCAAGTCCGTGGCCCTGGCCCCGGCCGAGGTTGAAGGCGCGTTCGAGGAAGGGCTCGGATTCGACGGGTCATCGATCGAAGGCCTGGCCCGTGTCTTTGAATCCGACATGCTCGCCCAGCCGGATCCGGCCACGTTCCAGATCCTGCCGTGGCGCGGCGAGACCGAGGCCACCTCGCGGATGTTCTGCGACATCCTGACCCCCGACGGCGAACCCTCCGCCGCGGACCCGCGCAACGTCCTCAAGCGCACCCTGGCCAAGGCCGCGGACATGGGCTTCACCTGCTACACCCACCCCGAGATCGAGTTCTACCTGCTCAAGTCCCAGCAGCCGGGCCCCGACGGATCGCCGGTCCCCGTGGACGAGGGCGGCTATTTTGACCACGTCCCGGGCGGCGTGGCCCAGGACTTCCGCCGGACCGCCGTGACCATGCTCGAATCCGTCGGCATCTCCGTGGAATTCAGCCACCACGAGGCCGGGCCGGGCCAGAACGAGATCGACCTGCGCTACGCGGACGCGCTGCAGACCGCGGATAACATCATGACCTTCCGGACGGTCATCAAGGAGGTCGCGCTGCAGCAGGGCACGTACGCCACCTTCATGCCCAAGCCCTTCACAGCCCACCCGGGCTCCGGCATGCACACGCACTTCTCGCTCTTTGAAGGAGACACCAACGCCTTCTACGAGGCCGGTGCGGAGTTCCAGCTTTCCGAGACGGCGCGCCAGTTCATTGCCGGCATCCTCAAGCATGCCCCCGAATTCACGGCGGTGACCAACCAGTTCGTGAACTCGTACAAGCGGCTCTGGGGCGGGGGGGAAGCACCGAGCTACCTGAGCTGGGGCCACAACAACCGCTCCGCGCTGGTCCGGGTCCCGCTGTACAAGCCCGGCAAGGGCCAGTCCGCGCGGATCGAATACCGTGGCATCGACTCCGCCGCCAACCCCTACCTGGCCTATGCCGTGCTCCTCGGTGCCGGCCTGAAAGGCATCGAGGAGGGCTACCAGCTCCCCGCGGCGGCCGAGGACGACATCTGGTCACTGAGCTCGGCGGAACGCCGCGCCATGGGCCACGACCCGCTGCCGGCGAGCCTGCACGACGCGATCCGGACCATGGAGGATTCCGAACTCATGCCGCAGATCCTCGGCGAGCAGGTGTTCGAGCACTTCCTGCGCAACAAGCGTGCAGAATGGCAGGACTACCGCCTCCAGGTGACGCCCTACGAGCTGCAACGCAATCTCGGCATTCTGTAGGCTGCCCCAATGAGCCTGGCACGACGCCTCATTGCCGCCGGCTTCAGTGATCTGGACAAGGGCGAGCGGTTCCTGGCGGCCCGGGAGCTGGAGGGGCTCGACCAGGATGCCCTGTTCGCGGGGCTGCAACTGGCGGCGAACCCGGACACGGCCCTGCAGTCCCTGGTGCGGCTGATCGAGAAGCACCCGGAGCTGCGCAAGCTTGCCGTCGCGGACCTGGAGAGCAGCGAACCGCTGTACCGGGTCCTGGGGGCCTCCGAGGCGCTGGGCGAGTTCCTCATCCGCCACCCCGAGCACCTCGACGCCTTCGAGGTCCGGGTCAGCCCGGAACCGCTGGCCGCAGACGCCGCGGCCCTGCGGTCCCGGCTGCTGCAGTCGGTGCGGGCCGACCCCAAATCTGCCCGGCCGGTGGCGGCCCTTAGCGGTCAGGAAGCCTACGCCGCCCTGCGGACCGCCTACCGGCGCGGGCTCGTGGAACTCGCCATCAAGGACCTGTGCGCGGCCGATCCGCTGGACTTCATGCCGGCCGCGGGAGCGGAACTGGCAGATCTCGCCGGAGCCGCCCTCGAGGCCGCCCTCGCCGTGTCCCGGGCCGAGGCAGCGGAGAAGTTCGACGCCGAGGAGGTGGCCGACGTCGGGCTCGCCGTAATCGGCATGGGCAAGTGCGGTGCCGGCGAACTGAACTACATATCCGACGTCGACGTCATCTACGTGATCGATTCCGGCGCGCTGGAAGACACCCTGGCCACTACCATCGGCACCGTCCTGGCTGCCGGGATCTCGCGGGCGATCATGTCCACGAGCCGCGAACCCGGGCTGTGGGAAGTGGATGCGAACCTCCGGCCCGAGGGCAAATCCGGGCCGCTGGTCCGGACCCTCGCCTCGCACGAAAGCTATTACGCGCGCTGGGCCGAGAGCTGGGAATTCCAGGCCCTCCTGAAGGCCCGGACGATTGCCGGCGACACCGCCCTGGGGGCCCGCTACGAGGCAGCCGTGACGCCCTTGATCTGGTCCTCTGCGGGACGGGACGGCTTTGTCGAATCCGTCCGCGCCATGCGCCGCCGCGTCACCGAACATATTCCAGCCGATGAGGAACAGCGGCAGATCAAACTGGGCCGCGGAGGACTGCGCGACGTCGAATTCACCGTCCAGCTGCTCCAGCTCGTGCACGGCAAGTCCGATGAATCGTTGCGCTGCCGGGACACCACCTCGGCCATCGCCGCGCTGTCCGCGGGCGGGTACATCGGCCGGTCGGACGCCGCGGAGTTCGACCGCGACTACCGCTACCTGCGCCTCCTCGAACACCGGATCCAGCTGTTCCAGCTGCGCCGGACCCACCTCATGCCGGTCAACGAGGCATCGTTGCGCTCCCTGGCCAAGGCTGTCCTGGGACCGTTCTCCGCCGAGCGGCCCAAGCCGGATGCCCTGGTCGCCGCCTGGCGAAAGACCAAGCGCTCTGTGCGGGAACTCCACGAACGTATTTTCTACCGCCCCCTGCTCAATACCGTCGCCACCCTGAGCAGCGAAGAGGCGCGCCTGACTCCGGAAGCCGCCCAAGGCCGCCTCGCGGCCCTCGGCTACCTCGATCCCCCCGGTGCGATGCGGCACATCGAGGCCCTCACCGCCGGCGTGAGCCGGCGCGCCGCACTCCAGCGCCAGCTCCTGCCCATTCTGCTGGACTGGCTCGCCGACGGCGTGGACCCCGACGCCGGGCTGCTCGCCTTCCGGCGCGTCAGCGAGGCCCTTGGCACGACGCACTGGTACCTGGGCATGCTCCGGGATTCGACGGTCGCGGCAGAGCGGCTCTGCCACGTGCTCGCCAACTCCCGGCTGATCGCGGACCTGCTGGAGGTTTCACCCGAGTCCGTGGCCTGGCTGGGCACGGACAAGGACCTGGTGCCGCTCAGCTTCGAATCCCAATGGCTTGAGATCACCTCGAAGATGTCCCGGCACGCGGACCCGGAGAGTGCCATGCGGCTGATCCGGCTGATCCGGCGCCGGGAAATCCTGCGGATCGCCATTGCGGACAGCGAGGGGCTGCTGGACCAGGACCAGGTGGGGGCAGCCCTCGCTGATACGGACCGGGCGGCCGTCCTGGGGGCGCTGCGCGTGGCGGAGACGATCATCACCGCCGAGGAACCGCTGAAGACGCACGTGCTGGTGGTCGCGATGGGCCGTCAGGGCGGCCGGGAGATCGGCTACGGCTCGGACGCCGACGTCATGTACGTCCACCGYGGACTCCCCGGCGTGCCGGAAGAGGAGGCACAGGCGCAGGCCCTGCAGATAGTGGGCAAGCTCTCCAGCCTGCTGACCCAGCCGCTCAAACCGGCGATTTTGGCCGAACGGGTGCTGGCGGTGGACGCTGACCTGCGCCCCGAGGGCAAGAGCGGGCCCATGGTGCGGTCCCTGGAGTCCTATGCCGAGTACTACCGCCGGTGGTCCCTTGTCTGGGAGGCCCAGGCGCTGCTGCGGGCGCGTCCCATGGCCGGCGACGATGCCCTGGCCGAGGATTTTGTGGCCCTGATCGATACCATCCGGTACCCGGAGTCGTTGTCTGACCAGGACGTGCGGGAGGTCCGGCGGGTCAAGGCCAGGGTCGAGGCGGAGCGCCTGCCGCGCGGGGCCGATCCCGCCCGGCACCTGAAGCTCGGCAGGGGCGGGCTGAGCGACGTCGAATGGCTGGCCCAGCTGCTCCAGCTCCGGCACGCCGGCAAACATCCGCAGCTGCGGACCACGTCCACCGTGGAGGCGCTCGAGGCGGCGGCGGCCCTGGATCTGATCGACGCGGGGGACACCGTAATCCTCCTCCGCGCCTGGCGGCTGGCGAGCCGGATCCGTTCGGCCAATGTCATCTGGACCGGCCGGTCCTCGGACCTGCTGCCCTCCTCCCGCCGCGACCTTGAGGCCGTGGCCCGCTGGTGCGGCTATGGACAGGGCAACGCGGCGGCGCTGGAAGAGGACTACCTCCGGTTGAGCCGCCGCGCCCGGGCAGTTTTCGAGCGGGTCTTCTACGGCCAGTAGCGCTTGCTGGCTGGCACGCGGCTACTGAAACTCCCTACTGACACGATTGCAGTGCGGTGCTACCTTGGGCGGATGGCCAGGCAACTGTTTGTGAACCTTCCCGTCCGGAATCTCGATAAGACCGTTGAGTTCTTCACAGCGCTGGGATTCTCCTTCAACCCCGACTTCACTGATGAGAACGCCACCTGCATGATCGTCAATGACGACGCGTACGTGATGTTGCTCGTCGAGTCCTACTTCAAGACCTTCACCTCGAAGTCCGTCGGCGCTACGGCTGACACCGCCGAGGTCATCATGTCCTTCTCGCTTGAGAGCCGCGAAGCCGTGGACGACGTCATCCGTACCGCCCTGACCTCCGGCGGCACGGCATCGGAGGAGGCCCAGGACTACGGCTTCATGTACACGCACAGCTTCCAGGACCCGGACGGCCACCTCTGGGAAGTCTTCTGGATGGATCCGGCCGGCCCGCCTAAGGACGCTGCGCTGTAGCTGTTTTGCGCGTGGCGGCAGGCGCCGCCTGCGCGGGTACGCTGTCTACATGTCTGGACATGTGTGGCTGCTGCCCTTGAAGAACCTCGACGACGACGCCCGGGCCATCAAACTTGGGGAGATCGCGCTGCTGGAGCTCGGCGAGGGGCAGCTGAAGTTCGTCGGCGAGCCGCTGCGGATGATGCTGATCGCGCTTGAGGAAGAGTCCCGGCATCCGTTCGCCGTGGATGAGAACGGCACCGCCGTCGGAGTCCTCACCCTCCAGGCCGGAGCGGCGCGCCTCGCCGGCTGGCCTGACGACGACTCCGCCTGGCTGCTGCGGGGCTTCCTGATCGACCGGCGTCAGCAGGGCAAGGGCCTCGGCACCCTCGCCGCGGAGGCCTCAGTGCGGGAGGCCGCCAAACTGACGGCGGGCCTGGGCAGCGGCCAGGCCGGCGTCGTACTCTCCGTCAACGAACTGAACCCGGGCGGCCTGGCCGCTTACCGCAAGGCCGGTTTCGAGGACCGCGGCCGCTACGAAGGCGGCGACGCCGGCCCGCAACGCATTATGTACTGGGCATTCTGACCATCTGGAGTCCGCTCCAGCCGGTGTGTCAACGTGCGTTGACGCCCTCCGCATCCGTCAACTAGGGTTGACGCAAGGAGGTGTGGCATGAAGACCTTGATTGGCTCGATGGACGGCAAAGGCCCGGCCGAGGCGCTGTGCGCCGTGGCGGAGCTCCATAAGGAACTGGCGCGCACAGAAACCGAGGTGGTGCTGCGTGCGCGGCAGGCCGGACTGTCGTGGGAGGCGATTGCGGTGTGCCTCGGTGTCAGCAAGCAGGCGGTGCACAAGAAGTACGGAAAGCGCTGAGGTGCGGAAGATTCAGAAAAAGGCCGGCCACGGGTGAAACCCGTGACCGGCCTTTTTGTTCGGAAGTCCTGAGAATTCCGGCCGGCTAGGCAGGGCCTAGCCGCATGATCTAGCTAGACGCCGTAGTAGAGCTCGAACTCGTACGGGTTCGGGCGCAGCGAGAGCGGACGGATCTCGTTCTCGTACTTGTACTCGATCCAGGTGTCGATCAGGTCCTGGGTGAAGACGCCGCCGGCCTGCAGGAACTCGTTGTCCTCGGCCAGTGCGTCCAGGGCCTCCTCCAGGGTGCCCGGAGCCTTGGGGATGTCCTTGGCTTCTTCGGCCGGGAGCTCGTAGAGGTCCTTGTCGATCGGAGCCGGGGGTTCGATCCGGTTGCGGATGCCGTCAATGCCGGCCATCAGCTGGGCGGCGAACGCCAGGTACGGGTTGGAGGAGGGGTCCGGTGCGCGGAACTCGATGCGCTTGGCCTTCGGGTTGGAGCCCGTGATCGGGATACGGATACCGGCGGAGCGGTTGCCCTGCGAGTAGACCATGTTGACCGGAGCTTCGAAGCCCTTGACCAGGCGGCGGTAGGAGTTCACCGTCGGGTTGGTGAAGGCCAGGACGGCGGAGGAGTGCTTCAGCAGGCCGCCGATGTACCAGCGGGCAGTGTCGGACAGGCCGGCGTAGCCCTTCTCGTCGTAGAACAGCGGCTCGCCGCCGGTCCACAGTGACTGGTGGCAGTGCATGCCCGAGCCGTTGTCACCGAAAACCGGCTTCGGCATGAAGGTCACAGACTTGCCCCAGGCGTCAGCGGTGTTCTTGATGACGTACTTGAACTTCTGCAGGTCATCAGCCGCGTGGGTCAGGGTGGTGAACTTGTAGTTGATCTCAGCCTGGCCGGCGGAGCCGACCTCGTGGTGGCTGCGCTCGACCTCAAGGCCGGCCTCGTCCAGGGCAACACACATGGCGTCGCGCAGGTCGGCCTGCTTGTCAGTGGGGGAGACCGGGAAGTAACCGCCCTTGACCGGGGTCTTGTAGCCGAGGTTTCCGCCCTCTTCCTCACGGCCGGAGTTCCAGTGCGCTTCCTCGGAGTCGATCTTGTAGAAGCTGCCCTGGGGCGAGGACTGGTACTGGACGTTGTCGAAGACGAAGAACTCGGCCTCGGGAGCGAAGAACGCGGTGTCGGCAATGCCGGTGGAAGCCAGGTAGGCCTCAGCCTTCTCGGCCACGCCGCGGGGATCGCGGTGGTACGGGTCACCGGTACGCGGGTTCACGATCGAGAAGTTCAGCGCAAGGGTCTTCTCCATGCGGAACGTGTCGATGAACGCCGTCGTGACGTCCGGGATGAGCTGCATGTCAGACTCGGCGATGCCCTGGAAGCCGCGGATCGAAGATCCGTCGAACAGCTGGCCGTTGACGAAGAAGTCTGCGTCAACGCTCTTGGCGGGCACGTTGAAGTGCTGCTGAACGCCAGGGAGATCGGTGAAGCGGATATCGACGAATTTGATGTCTTCGTCCTTGATGAACTTGAGGACTTCGTCCGCAGTCTTGAACATCTATGCTCCTTACGCATATGAAAAATCTGGCCGTCAGGCACATTGGTCCAGCGCAGTCCAACAGCGGGGAAGGCAAAAAAACTCCCCCGCTTCGCAGTCGCTAGCAACTGTTACCACCCTAAGGACATGGGATTTCCCCGCAGTGTCCGCATTGTTTCGGGGAGGTTACAGAATGCCCTGACACGTAAACGCTAGCCGCAGGTCCATACTGTGGCCTATACGGTCCACAGTGTGACACCCTACCGCCCACACTGTGGACATGCCAGAGCCGATAAGATTGGAGGGTGGTAGATCGCAAAGACATCGGTTCATGGCTCACCGGGCCGGACACATCCGGCATCTCCAGGTACCCGGGGGAGCGCCTAGGGCTGCCCGACGCCGGGTCAGGATCGATCGCCCGTGCCGGCCGGCGCATCCTGGCGATCTGCATTGACTGGGGCATCGCGCTGTTGATCAGCAATTTCGCCTTCGCCGGCGATTCCTGGGCCACCCTTGCCGTGTTTGCCATCGAGCAGATCCTGCTGATCGGCACCCTCGGCTACAGCATCGGCCACCGGATCGTGGGGATCCACGTGGTCCGGCTGGGCGGAGGCCCGGCAGGCCCGCTCGCGGCTCTGGTGCGCACTCTGCTGCTGTGCCTGGTTATCCCTGCCGTCATCTTCGACCCGGACCAGCGCGGCCTCCACGACAAGGCCATGAATACCGTGCTCGTCCGGATGTAGCTCCTGCCCGTGTCCGGCGGCGGTGCCAGGCCGTCAGGGCGCGGCGGTCCCTCGTCCGCTTGCCACGAACGGCCGCTAACSTCCCCGGATAGCGGCCATTTGCGTCAGATTGGCTCAGTGTTGGTGCCAGGGCGCGGCGGTCCCTCGTCCGTTTGCCACGAACGGCCGCTAACCTCCCCGTTTGGCGGCGGTTTGCCACGAACGGCCGCTAACGTCCCCGGATAGCGGCCATTTGCGTCGGATGGGCGCAGCGATGGTGCCAGGGCGCGGCGGTCCCTCGTCCGTTTGCCACGGACGGCCGCTAACCTCCCCGTTTGGCGGCGGTTTGCCACGGATGGGCGCAGCGATGTTGTCAGGGCGCGGCGGTCCCTCGTCCGTTTGCCACGGACGGCCGCTAACCTCCCCGCAGAGCGGCCATTTGCGTCGGATGGGCGCAGCGATGTTGTCAGGGCGCGGCGGTCCCTCGTCCGTTTGCCGCGGACGGCCGCTAACCTCCCCGTTTTGGCGCGGTTCGCCGCGGACGGCCGCTAACCTCCCCGCATGGTGGCCATATGCGTCAGAGGGGCGCAGCGATGGTGYCAGGGCGCGGCGGTCCCTCGTCCGTTTGCCACGGACGGCCGCTAACGTCCCCGCAGAGCGGCCATTTGCGTCGGATGGGCGCAGCGATGGTGCCAGGGCGCGGCGGTCCCTCGTCCACTTGCCACGAACGGCCGCTAACCTCCCCGTTTGGCGGCGGTTTGCCACGAATGGCCGCTAACCTCCCCGCATAGCGGCCATCTGCGTCAGATTGGCGCAGTGTTGGTGCCAGGGCGCACAGAACCCGAGGTCCCGGGCAAAATTAGACCCCCGCCGTCTCCTGGGCCGGCGTCGGCGCGGCCTCTCCGGCCTGCACCGCCAGGTGACCGCGGCGCCCGGCCCAACGTTCAAACCAGACGGTCGCGAAGGGGAAGACGGCGGACACGCCTGAGAGCAGGGCAACCCGGAACGGCCAGCGAAGCTTCGCCCACAGGCTCAAGGCCGCGACCGAATAGCCGATGAAGAACGCGCCGTGGATGGGACCGGCAATCTCCACGCCGAGTTCCGTCGTCTTGGTCACCCATTTGAGCACCATGCCGACCAGCAACGCGGCCCAGCTGAACGCTTCGGCGATCGCCAGCCCCCGGAAGATGCGGATCATGATGGCGGTCGGTGGGAATGTCATGCGGTTCTCCTGGTTCCTGGCACCCGTCGGGTAGATCTCGGACGGTAATGGAAACGCCCCGGCTGGCGGATTGTGGCCGTGAACCGGGGCGTTTCTGCGTTACTGGCGTTTCTGCACTACTAATGGGCTGTGGGAAGGGCCTAGCGTCCGCGGGCCGCCTTGCGGTCCGGACGGGCCTTGTAGGGATCGATGCCCTTCGGGATGGGCAGACGGCCGCCGAGCGACGAAATGCGCTTGGACACGGCGCTGACCTCGGTCTTGGTCAGTTCGCCCTTGAGCTTGTTCATCTTCCTGGCGATCTGGCTGAGCGGCACCTGGCCTTCGCCGCGGCCGCTCTCGATCACGTGAATGGTGACGTTGGGGAGGATGCGTGCAAGACGCTTGCGCTCGGCGTCGACCAGCGGCTTGACCCGGTTGCTGGGGCCTTCGCTGACGAGCACGACGCCGGGACGGCCGATGGCGCGGAAGACGGCGTCCTGCGTGCGCGGGTTCACGGCGACGGGCTGGTCCTCGGTGATCCACCCGCGCTTGAGCGTGCCCAGTGCGGCGCCTGAAGCGCCCGGCTGGTCCTCGATCTGAGCGAACGCGGCGCGCTCGGCACGGCGGGACAGGATCAGTGTGGCGGCAAGGGCACCCAGAGCGATGCCGATGATCAGGCCGGTGATCCAGTTTTCGAGCAGGAAGCCGACCAGGAGGCTGACCGCAACAACACCGAGGAAGGCCAGCAACATCAGCCACGGAACCATGGGATCGTGGCGGCGCGTCATCTGGAAGACTTCGCCGATCTGCTTCAGCCGGCTCGGCTTCTTGGCCTTTGCTTCCTTGGGCTTGCGGGAGAAAAGTCCGCGCTTCGGAGCATCGGAAGCCGGGCTGGAGTTGCTGGGATCAGGGGAATTCACCATAGTGCCTTAATTCTACGTGATGGACGGCCAAGGGCCGGCACCGGATGACTCCGGGGCCGGCCCTTGGCTGGAAGGGTCTGAGAACAGGATTCAGGAATGCGCCGCGAGCAGTGAGCTGGCTTCCTGGCGGGTGCTGCCGGAGCTTTCGATGTGGGCGAGTTCGGCCGGGATTTCCCAGCCCTTCTTGCGCATCGCGGTGGCCCAGAGCCGGCCGGCGCGGTAGGAGGAGCGCACCAGGGGCCCGGACATGACGCCGAGGAAGCCGATCTCGTCCGCTTCGTTTTGCAGGTCCACGAATTCCTGCGGCTTGACCCAG
>NZ_JBFUJJ010000052.1:0-15940 GCF_056401435.1 Arthrobacter sp. P4_F10 | reverse complement strand
GACGAGTGCCAGCTCCGTGCGCCGATTGTCCTGCTTGAAAGGATAGGCATGAACGGTGGCCCGGATCTTCTTCTGGCGATGTCCCGGGTCACCCCACAGGACTTCTACCTCAGTGCCGGGTTCCGTGTAGGCCAAGTCGAGCACCCCGTGGGAGAGAACCTTGCGGRAGTAGTAGCTGTAACCGCGCGAGGTTGTTGAGCCGATAATGGTTTCCCCTTCCAGCACCGTGCTGGTGTACATCGCGAACCACTGGCCGCGCGGCCAATCCATGAAATCGTACGGTTCGCCGTCCTGGAAGAAGGAGTCGTAGACGTCCTTGACGTCCTCTTCATTCCAAACGAGCGTGACAATCCCGCGCTTGGGGTCGGCCGTCTCCCTCTCCAGAGCTGCCCGACCGTAGAAATCGTGATCGAACTTGACGTTTCTGGTCCATCCCAGTTCGACAGGACTACGGAACCATGCGCTGGGATCCTCGCCGTCAAAGCTTCCTTTGACCTTCATGCACCGCTCGAAGCTCTGGTACCACTCCGGGCTGCCGTCGTCTGTCACCTCGACGTTGTACTGCTCGTAGTATTCCCGTTCAGTTTCGCCGGTAATGGCGGGGAGGTAGTCATGGGTGACGGTGGGGAAGCCGGCCTCCAGGTGGTTGACCATGGCTGTTCGGGCACCCATGCGGCGGATGTTGAACGCCTTCCCGGCTTCGAGCACTGCGGCCCGGATGACTTCGGCGATCGATCCGGGACCCTGCAGCTCGAATCCGATTTCGCCGGCCATTCCTTGGCGGAGAAGGCGAACCTGATGTCCGGCAATTGTGGCTTTCCGGAAATGCATGAACTTGATGTCCCGCAGCGACTCGAAGGTCAGGAGTTCGAGGAGTTCAAGGGACTTCGGTCCCGAAACCTGGAACTTGAACTCGCTGATTTTCAGGGACAAGTCGGCCTTGTAAGCACCCTTCTTGAAGTTGTATTCAAGCCAGGTGCTGACCGGCCCGCGTGCATTGAACAGGAAGTCATCCTCTGCCCAACGGGCCAGGATGCCTTCCCCGATGACCTTGCCGTCAAGATTGCAGAAGATGGCGTGCTTGGCTTGTCCGATGGCGAATTTGGCGAAGCTGTTGACGGCGAAGTCTGAAAACAGCTGCAGTGCATCTGGGCCTGTGACGCGCAATTCGTCCAAATAGGACCAGTCTCCGAGGTAGACGTCCTCCTTCCACGACATGTTCTCGTCCTGCCAGCCCGAGTACTCGAGCCTGCCCCACGATGCGGCAATGTCGAGTCCGGCACGCATGGTCTGAATGTTTGATCTCACGGTTTCTCCTTTGAAGCGGGTCTCGGCACCGGCGACGCTTAGGTGCCCATGCAAAACACGTTAAAGGGCCGGAGTTTCTTTGAAAAACGGAAAATAGTTGAGGTATTCAGCACTAAAAGTTCGGTATCAGCGGGGCTGTTCGTATGCATCCCAACGCCCAAGCGGATCATGAGAGTCCGGCGCAGTTTCCTTTCCTTCACTGCACTTGCGGTTTCCCTCTCAAAAACCAACTAGCATTTGGGTATGCCGTCGTTCAACCTAATCCAATTGCAGTATTTTTGTTCGGTGGCCGAGACCGGGTCCTTCGCCGGGGCAAGCATCCGCGAAAACGTTTCGGCTACTGCCATCGCCGCTTCCATCTCACAGCTGGAGCGGGGCATGAAGACTCAGTTGTGCGTGCGGCGCCGGGCCCATGGGGTGGACCTCACTCCCAGCGGGCGACTTCTGCTGAACGAAGCGAGAGCTCTTCTGCGGGCAGCCGAGGAGGTTGACCTGACAGTGGCCGGTCAAGGCGAAGAGCTTGTGGGCCCCATTACAGTGGGTTGCTACCCGACGTTTGCTCCCACTCTTATCCCTGCGCTCATCGACGAATTCGCGGCTCTACATCCGCGCGTGGACGTCGACTTCCGGATCGCACCTCAAGGTGCTCTGATGGAGCTCCTCGGCGAGGGGCGGATAGACCTGATCCTGGTCTACGATCTGAATCTGCCATTGGACCTCCAAGGAGTTGTCCTTTATGAAACGCCTGTCCACATCATTGTGGGAGCCCGACATCGGCTGGCGGGAAGAGGATCCGTGGCACTTGCAGAGTTGAGAGATGACCCATACGTATTCTTCGACTCCCCGCCGGCGAGCAACCACGCGATGGAGATCTTCAAGGACTTCGGCATCAGACCCAACATCCGGTACCGCAGCGAACAGTATGAGTTGACTCGTGCCTTGGTCGCCAGGAACCTCGGTTACTGCATGATGATTCACCGCTCGCGCTCCAAGACGAGCTACGAGGGTCTGGCACTCGCAACTTTGGAGCTTGAACCGGCAATGCCGCTCGAACGCGTACAGGTTGCCTGGCTCCGCCGAACGCCGCTGACGACCAGGGCTGCTGCATTTACCGAGTTTGCCCGCGATTCTGTCGGTAAGGAGCAACAACGCTGGTTCGACTCAGTCCGGGGTGTGGGCGACAGAGGTTGAAATTAGCACGGTGCCGTATTTCTGTTGCGGTTACGGTTACGGCTACGGCTACGGCTACGGACCCGGCGCCAGCCAGGTGTCACCGAGAACGAACAGGATCCGCTTGAGGCAAGCTGAGAGCGTCACCCAGCGTTTTGACAGCGGTGAAGTCGTTAAACGAGAAGAGGTGGATTCCGTAGAACTGTGCTCCTGCGGCTTGGGAGTTGGTCGCCACCGATGAGATGAACGGCAGGGGATCAAATCGCGTGGAGGACAGAAGTCCCTGCGCCATGTTTGGCCGCCAGCCGGATCAGACGAATCCTACTGACGGGCCCATGCGTACCGAGCGATACCGGGGGAGTGACACCCTCCGAGCTCAATCGTCTGCAATACTCAAACCACAGCCGGAACATCAAAGCACATTTGAGTCACGAGCATTTGCGCATGCAACTGCTTCACCTTCAGCGAGGCCAGGTCTTTCCGCTCACGGGATGGCCTCGCGGACCGGCACCACGCTGACGCCCAGGTCCTCGGTGATCTTGGCCAGCACCAGCCGGTAGCCGGGGGAGTAGCTCCCGTCCACGATCCGGGTCTTGACGGCCGCGTAGRCCTGCTCGGATTTGCTGGCGGTGTGCGTCGCGGTCTGCGTGGCCGTGAACGTGGCGGTAGGAGACCCCACGGCGGCGGTGTCATTCATTGGCTTTGCCGGCTTCCCAGTTCTCGTAGCGGGCCCGCCAGTCAGCGTTCAGCGGATAGAGTCCGTCCACGCTGTGGCCCTGCTGCACCATCTCGGTGATGAACGTTTCCTCGCGTTCCTGGGCGATGGAGTCGTCGGCGAGTTCCGCGGCCAGCGCCGGCGGGATCACCAGGATGCCGTCCGCGTCGGCGACGATGATGTCCCCGGGCTGCACGGTGGTGCCGCCGCAGGCGATGGTGATGTCCGTGTCCCACGGGATGTGCCGGCGTCCCAGCACGGCGGGGTGCGGGTTGGCGTAGTAGGTGGGCATGTCCATCGCGGCGACGGCGGAGAAGTCGCGGACGCCGCCGTCGGTGATGATGGCCGCGGCGCCGCGGACCTGGGCGCGCAGGGCCAGGATGTCGCCGATGGTGCCGGTGCCCTTCTCGCCGCGGGCCTCCATCACCAGGATCTCGCCCTCGTTGACGGAGTCGATGGCCTTCTTCTGGGCATTGAAGCCGCCGCCATGGGTCTTGAAGAGGTCCTCGCGGTTGGGGACGTAGCGCAGGGTCCGGGCCAGGCCCACGATCCGCCTTTCCGGCCGGGTGGAGGTCAGGCCGTCGATGCTGACGTTGTTCAGGCCGCGCTTGCGCAGCTGGGAGGACAGGGTGGCCGTGCAGACGCTCTCCAGCCTCGCCTTCAGCGCCAGGGACAGGACCGGACCGACGGCCGCGGTGCCGGCCGCTTCCCGCGAGCCGTATGCCTCCTCCCGAGGCAGATCATCGGTCTTGGGCCGGGCGCCAAAGTCCGCGAACGGCGTTGTGCCTTCCTCCACGCGAGTGACCAAGCCGCCGGTTGTCCAGGCAGCGCCGGTGAGTCCGCCGGCGCTGCCTTCAACCTCGACGACGTCGCCCGGCTATCGCTGAATCGCCGTCGTGCATCAACCCTTTGGTCTTCATTTTTCTGGCACCTGGCGGTCGCTATCAGGGTTCAATGGCGTCCAGGACCTCGACTGCATATTGGATGACAGCCAGTGACCGGGCAGTTTGCGCCGTTTCTTTTGGCCAGACCGCAACAACAGAGGTCTGTCCGGCGCGGGGGCGAAGGTGCCTGGTCACGAGTCCCTTGCCCTCGCTGGAAACCGGGATCTGGTTGGGCCGCGACATCAAGAGACTATAGCCGAGCCCCCGCCCGACCATTGCCCGGACAAGATCGATTTGCGGGACTACTGCACCCACACTTGGCTTGAGTCCACGCTGAGCGAACATCAACTGTGTATATTCCGTGCTGGGGGCCGTGTTAAGCATGATGAGTGGCTTGGCCGACAGATCCGCGAGATCCACGTCGTCTTCTTCAGCAAGTGGATCGTTGGCCCCCAGAACGGCCATGACTTCGGTCTTGTAGATGACCCTGCGCTCCACGTCCGCTGGCAAGCCAATGTCATAGACGATGGCCGTGTCCAGTGTTCCATCTTCAAGCGCCGGCAGCAGGTCTGAGTGGTCCCCTACCGTGATGCTGATTTCGATCTTGGGGTGCAGGTTGGCCATGCCTTCAAGCACGGCGGGCAGGACGTTGCTTGCCAGGCCCGTATAGCAACCCAACGACACCGGCCCCTTCAGCTCGCCGCGCAACTCACCCAATCCGTCTGCCAGTGCACTGGCCTCGCGAAGCAGTTCTTTGGCCCGCTTCGCGAAGTGGCGCCCTGTCGGCGTCAGGTGCATGCCCCGGGCCTTCCTCCGGATGCACAGTTGTTCCCCCAACGCTGCCTCAAGCTCGCTGATGGCGTGCGAGAGCGCGGATTCGGAGATGTGGAGCTGTAGCGCCGCGGATCCCAGGGTGGTGTGTTCCGGCAGCGCGGCGAAGAGTTCGAGCTGACGAAAGGTGAATTTAGGCACGAAAATCTCTTCTCCTAAAGAATCGAAATACTTCCACTAATATTCACAGTTTACTAGAAGAAGGTTGGCTGTGACACTGATTACACAACGACGTGCCAGGAGGAGTAGGACCACAATGACGACACAAGCCCCACAGTGCCCCTTCCACGGGAACTCGGAGACCCGAAGCGTTGACGCGGAATCGGTGCGCGGCAGCAGCGATCAATCTCGCACCACCGCTTCGCACGACGCCGCCGACTACCCCGTGGCTGACTGGGTTGACGTGGCTGAACTTGCATCGGATCCCTACCCGACCTATGCCAGGCTGAGGGCGGAGTCTCCGATCGGCTGGGTTCCGCAGCTCAACAAATTCCTCGTCACTAACTACGCCGGCTGCCACACGGTGGAACAGGATCAGGAAATCTTCAGCGCCAACGTCTCCGGCTCAACGATGACCCGGGCCGTTGGAGCCCGGCCGATGTTGCGCAAGGACGATCCAGAGCATTCGGCAGACCGGGCACCCGTAAATCCTGTACTTCGTCCCAAGTCCATCAAGGAAGTCTGGGGACCGGTTTTTGAACGCAACGCCGAAACCTACCTTGAGAAGTTCGCCGAGATCGGTCCCCGGGAAGCAGACCTGAACCGGGACTACGCCGCGCCCGTGGCCTCGCAGAACCTCATTGACCTGCTGGGGCTGAAGGACGTTTCGGTCGATCAGGTACGCCGCTGGTCCCACGACTTCATTGCTGGCATGGGAAACGTTCTGGACGATCAGTCGATCTGGGACCGATGTGACTCCTCGACCGAGGAGGCCGACCGCTTGCTCGAGGAGTTGATCCCCTACTACCGGCAGAACCCGGACGCCTCGATGGTGTCCGCATTCGCAAACAGCGGGCTGCCAACCTCCAACGTCACCGCCAACATCAAGCTGACTATCTCCGGCGGAATGAACGAGCCCCAGCACATGGTCACCAACATGGTCTGGGCCCTCAGCAACCACCACGAACAACGCGCGCAGGTCCTAGCCGACCCCGCATTGTGGGCTTCGGTGTTTGACGAAGCTGTCAGATGGCAATCGCCGATCGGGATGTACCCGCGCGAAACGACCCGGGAAACCGTCCTCGAAGGGGTCCGGATCCCCGCTGGCGCCGGTATAGGCGTGGTCGTTGCATCCGCCAACCACGACGCCGCCCACTTCGGAGAATCCGCTGCAGACTTCGACATCCACCGGCCCAAGCGCCCCCACCTCGCTTTCGGCAGCGGCGTCCACCTCTGCGCCGGGCACTGGGCCGCAAAGACTTCAATCGGCCAGGTGGCGGTACCGCTGGCATACAAGCGCTTCCCAGGGCTGCGCGTAGATGAACGGCGGAATGAAAGCTGGGATGGCTGGGTCTTCCGCGGACTGACCAGCCTGCCCGTCACCTGGAACTAGAAGCACCACCAAATACCAAGGAGCAACGATGCCCACCGTCACCTACACTCAGCCAAACGGCACCCAGCAAACCCTCCAGGTCCAGGAGGGCACAACACTGATGCGCGCCGCCGTCACCAACGGCATTGACGGCATCATCGGCGAATGCGGCGGGCAGGCCATGTGCGCCACATGCCACGTCTACGTGCGGCCGGAATATGCACAGGCGCTGCCCGAAATCAGCGACGATGAAGACGAAATGCTCGACTGTGCCACAGCCGAGCGGTTGGACACATCCCGTCTGGCATGCCAGATCAAAATCGACGCAGAACTCACAGAGATTGTCGTCGACATCCCTGCCGGCCAACTCTAGAAGCGGGGAAAATGACATGAGCGTTGTCATCATTGGCGGCGGACAGGCCGGCCTGCAGGTCGCCGATACGTTGAGGACCGAGGGGTATGCGGGCAAGATCCATGTGATCGCTGAGGAATCCGGGCTGCCCTATCAGCGTCCGCCGCTGTCAAAGGACTACCTGGCCCCGGGCAAGGAACCGGCTCCCTTGCCGTTGCGCGGCACATCCTTTTTTGAGGACAAGAGCGTCACACTCCATGAAGGTGTCCAGGCACTCGCCATTGACCTGGCCGAACGGAAGGTGAAGCTCACCGAGGGTTCACTCGACTACGACCACCTCGTCTTCGCGACCGGCGCCCGAAACAAGATGCTGAACTGTCCGGGCGCGTCCCTGTCCGGCATCCATGGACTGAAAACCCTGACAGATGCAGAGGCGCTGCACCGGGCGCTGCCCACCGCCCGCAATGTCGTCATCATCGGTGCCGGATTCATTGGACTGGAATTTGCCGCCGCCGCCCTGGCCCACGGATGCAAGGTGACCGTCCTGGAATTCGCGCCTCGCCCGATGGGACGTGCACTGACCCCCGTCATGGGGGAGTGGTTTGCAGCCGCTCACCGCTCACAAGGTGTCGACCTGCGTCTCGGCGAAGGCATCGACCGCTTCGAGCCTGGCACGGATGGCTGCGTCGGAGCCGCAGTGTCAACAACAGGGGCGTCATATCCTGCTGATCTGGTCCTCGTGGGCATCGGCGTGCAGCCCAACGACACCCTGGCCTCGGACGCCGGCCTCGAAACCAGCAACGGCATCGTTGTCGATGAAACGCTGCGCACGGCGGACCCTGCCGTTCTGGCGATAGGCGACTGCGCCAGTTTCCCCAGCGCGCACGCCCAGGTCCGTCTGCGTCTGGAGTCGGTCCAGAATGCCACCGATCAGGCCCGGCATGCCGCCCGTACCATTCTCGGGGCTGTACACCCCTACACGGAGCTGCCCTGGTTCTGGTCCATACAGGGCCCCTACCGGCTGCAGATGGCAGGGCTCGCACGACCCGACGACGACATGCTGGTCGTGGGTGACCAGGCGGCAGCAAAGTTCTCCGTCCTCTGCTTCAGGGACGGCGTCCTCACGGCTGTGGAATCGGTCAACGTCACCGCGGACCATATGGCTGCCCGCAAACTACTCGTCGCCGGCGCAGGCATCACCCGCGCCCAGGCAGAAACCGAGGGGTTCACCCTGAAGGCAGCTGCCAGCACCCCGTTAGTGCCAGTAGTGGCCTGACACGGATTACCAGTCTCCGCCCAAAAAATCGGCAGCAAAGTTTGATGCCCCAGGGTTTCCTCTCTGGGTACAGCTCTTAAACCAACTGGAGAACCATGAGCATGTACACACACAGTTCGAAGGCGAACCAACGTCGCGTCGCCTTTGCAACCGTCATCGGCACCACCGTTGAATGGTACGACTTCTTCATCTACGCCACGGCCGCCGGCCTGGTCTTCGCACAGCTGTTCTTCGAACCAGCCGGCACCTCCATCGGACTGCTGCTGTCATTCGCCTCCGTCGGCATCAGCTTCCTCTTCCGGCCCCTCGGCGCCTTCCTGGCCGGCCACTACGGCGACAGGATCGGCCGCCGCGCCATGCTCGTGCTCACCCTGATCCTCATGGGCGCAGCAACCACCCTGATCGGCTTCCTGCCGACCTACGCGACCGCCGGTGTCATCGCCCCGGTCATGCTCCTGCTGCTGAGGATCCTGCAAGGCATCTCCGCGGGAGGTGAATGGGGAGGGGCCGTTCTGATGGCAGTCGAGCACGCCCCCAGCGACCGCCGCGGACGGGCCGGGGCGTTCCCGCAACTGGGCGTTCCACTGGGACTGCTGCTGGCCTCCGGCGTCACAGCACTCATGACCGGTGTAGTTTCCCCCGGGGCAGCCTTCCTCGAATGGGGATGGCGGGTACCCTTCCTGCTGAGTATCGTTCTCGTTGCCGTGGGCTACTTCGTACGCCGCGCGGTGGACGAATCCCCTGTATTCCAGGAAATCGCTGCAGCCAAGAAACAGCCCAGGACACCAATCGTGGAGCTATTCCGGCGCCACGGACTCCTCGTAATCATCGCCGCCCTGATCTTCGCGGGCAACAACGCTGCAGGCTACATGGCAACGGGCGGCTTCATCCCCAGCTACGCGACCAGCCCCGCTGTCGGTCACGGACGCACTGACGTGCTCGTTGCAGTCGCTTACGGTTCTGCTATCTGGCTCGTCTTCACCTACCTCGCCGGATACCTCTCGGACAGGATTGGCCGCAAGCGCACCTACTTCATAGGCTTCGGCGCCCAGCTGCTGGCCTGCTTCCCGCTCTTCTGGCTGATCAACACAGGGTCCTTGGCGATGCTCTATCTGGCGCTGACCATATTTACCGTCGGTCTGGGACTGGCGTATGGCCCGCAGGCTGCCCTGTACTCGGAAATGTTCCCTGCCTCGGTGCGTTTCTCGGGTGTCTCCATCTCCTACGCTTTGGGAGCGATCCTGGGCGGCGCCTTTGCCCCGACTATAGCCACAGCATTGGTACAGGCCACAGGCGGAACCGATGCCGTTTCCCTGTACCTGGTCGGGATGACCCTCATCTCTCTTGTGGCCGTCTCACTGGTGCGGGACCGCTCAGGTATCGACCTTTCCATCCGGAATCAGGCCGAACAGGAAGTTGGAGCCCTCGTCTTTGACCGGCGCACMGCGGACGTTCCAAATGAGCTCATTCGCACCAACTGATCACGCCGTCATTTGGGGCCGGGGTAGCTGACAAGGCCCTGGCCCCAAGCGCGGCGGATGACAGCGTCGAGCCGGCAACAATGAAGCACAAGACTTGAAGACCACAATGGCTTGCTGCACGGCGGACGGAAGAAGGGCAGCTAATCATGGCACACCGGGTTAGGACAGCTGTAGCCAGGGAAAAGAATGCGCCGATGTCGGTGGAGACTATCCTGGTGCCGGATCCCGGGTTGGAGAGGCCCTGGTGGACATTCTCACCTGCGGCGTCTGCCAAATGGACCCGCACTACAAGCAGGGCGGAATCACTGACGATTTGCCCATCCTGTTGGGCAACGAGGCCAGCGGTGTGGTCAGCGCCGTCGGACCGGACGCCAACGAGGTGGCCCCCGGCGACCGCGTGATTCTGAACTGGCGGACGGTGTGCCGTGAATGCCGGGCGTGCGCCAAGGCCAGCCGCAGTCTTGCTTAAACACCCACAACGCTGCGGACAGATGACCCTCGAGCACGGCACGGAGCTCTCGCCCGCCCTCGGCATCGGCGCCTTCGCCGAGAAGAAGAAGGTCGTCGCTGCCGGGCCGTGCACCGAGGTTGAAGAGGACAGTGATTCGGCAGCCGTCGGGCTGCTGGGATGCGGAGTGATGGCAGGCATCGGCGCCGCCATCAACACCGGTGAGGTCAAGCGCCGCGAATCCGTCGCCGTCATCGGCTGCGGCGGTGTGGGTATCGCCGCGATCGCTGGCGCCATGCTGTCCGGCGCCACCACGATCGTCGCCGTTGACATTGACCCGAACAAGGTGGAGATGGCCAAGTCCTTTGGCGCCACCGACGGCGTCCAGCCGGGAAGATCCCATTGAGGCCATCCGGCACTGCGGGGCAGCGGCGCGGACCTGGTGATTGACGCCGTCGGCCGTTCCAAAAACGCAAAAGCAGGCCTTCTAACGGCGCCTGCGGAGCCTTGGGTGCCCCACTTCTACAAGGGGCGGCCAGTGAGTGTCGGTCATGCGGCTACGTAACCGTTTGCCTATTATGAGATGTTCGGAAAGGAGGGACGAACAGCCATGACCCATGTCGACTCCCAAACTGTCCAATGCCGCCGCGTTGGGTGTCTGGTAGCAGTCGTCACCGACGGTTCGGAGAACATTACGCCAGAGCGGAGCACCATCACGGACAGCGTGAACCTGTCGTGGCCCGCAGCGTCACGACAGACTTCTGGACCAGGGAAGATTATGGGCAGAAAGAGGGTGTGCACAATGTGCACACCCTGGGCTTCGGATCGGGTCGTACTGGTGCCGGACTGGGCCGGATTGCGGAGATATTCGGGGGAGTGGCGGAAATTCAAGGGGTGGAACCCGGTTCGAGTCCCACCTCGGGCACAGCATTCCCCCTCGTCAGAGGCGATTTTGCTTTGACGTGTACAAAGCTTGTGGTCGCGTCGCTCTGACGGTTGGTGTGCGGGCTTTGGCCTGGCCGCCGCGTGGCTTGTTCACGTGTGTGGGGTGACGGGTTCAAGTCCCTGGCTGGTGGGCCTTCCGCGCGCTGTGACTGGGGTTATGCGGTTCCTCGTTCCGGTTTTGTCGGTGTGGGCAGTGGTGGCCTACACCTATTCATGGACCGGGGGAGCGGGGACTACATGACTGTGACGATTGCGCTGTAGGAAGCACCGGGAGGCTGATCATAGGAACACCCGCGTACGCCGTGCGGCGCTGTTGTCCTAGCAAAGGGGGTGTGTACAGTCTCCACACTGTCGTCTGCTTTATTCGAGGACGTGACGAATTGAGTCCGATGTCAGGTTGGGCCATAAACCCTTCGATCGTGGTGCCCGTGAAGTGGTTCTTGGAGCGCAACGAGACTGGGATGCGGTGTGATCTGCGGCGATAAACGGAGGCGTTTCAGCGCTGCTGCATGTCGCTCTCGGTGCCCCGCCGCGGGTATGAGGCAGTCAGGCCGGCTCTCGGCTGCTGCCCGGTTGTCTCGTATCCCTAGGGATACGAGACGGGGGACGAGATCATGCCCTCGCTCCGTGGCTGGTGCATTCTTGCCCTGCGACCTTAATCGACGGTCAGTCGCCTTCGTTCACCTCGTCCGACGCGTCTGGCTATGCGCGGGCACTTCCCGTCTTCGCGGTGCGGGCGGCAATGGCGAGGGTGAAGGCTGTTGCGAGCCCGAGTATCGTCCAGGCGTAAATTTCCCAGCCGGGGAGGTTAGTTGTGGCAAGCCAGCGGATGGCGTAGTTGGTGGTCGCGCCCACGGGGAACGTAAACACCCAGAACGCTGGTGAGAAAGGCAGCTTGCGATATTGGGGGAGGAGCATGACCTGCATTAGCGCCATGATTGCCAGCACGCCGGTGAGCCCGAGTTGCACGGTCCCTACGGGTCCCGGGTGTGACACCATCCAGGCGATGTTGGCCGTTGCAGGTGCAGCCAGGTATGCGGACAGTCCAGTCTTGGCTGCTGGTGCCAGCGCGCCTCCGGTCATGAGCCGGACGGTGACGACGGTGCCCACGACAAGCCAAAAGAATACGCCGACGCCAAACGCAGCCATGGCCGCATCATGGACGTGGAGGCTTGCAAATCCGATGCTCGCAACGAAGGACCCGGCAACGACAGGCAGCAGGTAGCCGGGATGGATGGACTGCATCGATACCCCGCCTGTCACCCAGTGGGCGAGAAGTTGTGCGGCGACGATGGCCAGGGCGGCGATGGACGCCACACACAGCCAGGCACCCCAGGGCGGCAAATACTGGCTGTAGTGGGAGGAAAGCAGGATCCCGACGAGTGGAATAAAGGATGCGAAAGGCCCTGCCACCTCGTGCTTGAGGTCAGAACGGAATGTTCCTTTCCGCCGAAGGCCCCGGAACACGTACAGGACGGTCAGGACCAGCCACAGGGCGGTGGCTGCTCCGTAGAGAGTTTCCTCCGGCCATACCGGGGATCCGAGGGTGCCCCTTGCGGCGGACCAGGCGCCGCCCAGGCCGGCAAGCCCCAACGGTACGCCGAACCGGCTCAACTTATGCATCCCTGGCTCGGCGTGCGGAAGCAGAACAGGTTTCTGCGCCACAGGCGCCTGGGCAACAGTGGTGGCACTATGTGTCATGGTGCCAGCGCCTCCGGTTGGTGGGGAAAGACGAGGAGTGTGCTTGTGGCGGTGGCGAGGAGTTCACCTTCGGTGGTGCTGAGGCGGCCTTCTGTGAAGATGAGCCGCGAACCAGCTTTCACCACTGACCCCTCTGCTCGAAGGGCGCCCTTCCGGAGCGTGACGGGCCGCAGGTACTTCACCGCCAGGTCGATGGAGGTGTAGCCGAGACCTGCTGCCAAGGTGGTGTGTGCTGCGCAGCCGAGGGCCGTGTCAAGGAGTGTGCATGTTAGGCCGCCGTGCACCATTCCAAGGGGGTTGTAGTGGGCTTCTCCCGGCCGACACTCGAATTCGACGTGGCCATGTGTAGCTTCGACGAGATCGAATTTCATCAGGGATGCGATCGGCGGCGGCGCTATGCTGCCGTTACGGAGGCCGGAAAAGTAGTCCATACCCGACAGTAGTGGCAGCTGTTGGAGAGCTACTGCCGGGTCCATCCAGGTGAAGGTCTCCGAGCGCTCTGCGGAGGTGTTGCTTGTCATGAATGTATCTCTCTGAGTTCTTAGGAGGTCTTCAGGCTTTGCCGGGGTCATGCCGGCCGTTGGCTGCCAGCGCCGGGTAAAGATCGGAGATCGCACCAGAGAGGCCAAGCTACACGCCGGCAGTGATGTCATCCACGATGACCTTGTAATCTCCCTTAGGTGGCGGGCTGTCGCATACACCTTGGCCGTGCCCCTGGCGAGGGCCTGTTCCGCGAGTTCGGGGCCGAGCCCTCCATTCGCACCCGTGACAAGGGCGACGGCACCAGACAGCAGTGGCATGAATTCTCCTGATCTCGGCAGGGCGCCCACGCGGTTGCTGCAGCCTTCGAAAATCAGGTTAGCTCAGTCGGTTTGAATTTCCAACTAACTTGTATGCTTATAGAACGCACTGAAAGCAGGTAAGTCATGACACCAACCGATACGGCCAGGGATGCGCCCAGGGCATGCTTCATCGCAGCAGGGCTCGAGGTGCTGGGAGAGCGGTGGGCGCTGCTGGCCCTTCGGGAGATGTCCCTGGGCGTTCATCGATTCGACCAGATAGCCCGTAACACAGGCGCCTCCCGCGACATACTGACAAGCCGGCTGCGGACGCTCGAAAGCCATGGCGTTATTGAGCGCGTCCAATATTCCGAACACCCCCCGCGCCATGAGTACCACCTCACAATTTCCGGGGCCGAGATTGCTCCCATTCTCATCTCACTCGCAGCGTGGAGCAGTACCTGGATGCGCGACGAGACCCCCCGCGCCTCTTACCGGCACAGTTGCGGGGCCGACCTGAAACCGGTGCTGACCTGCGCGGAATGCGGCGAGGAATTCAGACTGGGCAGTCTGATGCTGGGACCGCTTGTGTCTACGGCCGACGCGATACCGGTGGACCAGCAACGACAAATTTGAAGGGCGACGACGGAACACCCCGCGGTCGTCTCCTGTAGCGGCAAACCATGGAATATCGATAAGACGTACATCAGGAGCAGATAGATGTCCGGGAATCCGGCAGAGACACTGCAAATAGTTGACTTTGAAGACCCCAGAGCAACCCGTCTGCGGGATCTGCTAACAGACGAGCTCCTCGCCCGGTACGCTACCGAAGAAGAACCTCATCTTTCCGAAGCAGCGCAGACAGCGCTCTCCGTACCACCGCAAGATTTCATCGCCAGCGTCCTGGTACTTAATACCGTAGGTGAAGCCATAGGGCACGGCGCTCTCCGCCGGTTAGATGGGGAGTGGGAGGTCAAACGGGTCATTACAGACCCTGCAGCCCGAGGTATGGGCGCTGCGACCGTACTCATGGCTGAACTCGAGAGGATTGCCGCCGGTGCCGGCGCCCGTCGCGTTATCCTGCAAACCGGGGGCAAGCAGCCGGAAGCTGAAGCCTTTTACCGGAAACTTGGATACCGGCAGATACCAACTTATCCTCCCTACGAGGACGCCATCCCGACGTCGATCTGCTTTGCAAAACAGCTTCAGCCTATGAAGGACCGGCTCCCGTCCGTTCTCGGCCAGGAATAGAGGTCCGGCCGTCGGCAGAAAAGGTCCAACTCTGACATGAGCTTTTCGTCTCGCTCGAACCACGATAGTGGACCTTTCGTAAGCTACGGCGGCGGGGCAACGGCGCAACTACGGCGCCGGCAGGAGAGTGCTTCACCCCAACTTGGCGTGACGCATGTACTGGTAGACGGTTTCCCTGGGCAATAAGACGAATCCACTCAGCCCGGAGCGCCTTGGCTCAGGCAGCTTCGGGCATCCCAATGCACTGACAGGGTACCTCCGACCTTGAAGGCCAATTTGGAGATACAGGACGCGATTACGCTCTGATGCCGGTATGGAATGCCGAAAATAGCTAGACCGTCGCCTTGAGGGGGACGGGCACCATGGCCTGGAGTTCCTCGAGCGTGCAGCCGAAGGTCTCCCGCACCTGGACGCCGTCGGGTCCGGTGAGGAAGACGGCCTTGTCCGTGTAGACGCGGGTCACGCAGCCGATCCCGGTGAGCGGGTAGGTGCAGGTCTCGACGAGTTTGGACGCGCCGTCGCGGGTCAGGAGCGTCATCATGACGAAGACGTCCTTGGCGCCGGTGGCGAGGTCCATGGCGCCGCCGACGGCGGGGATCGCGTCCGGGGCGCCGGTGTGCCAGTTGGCGAGGTCGCCGGTGGCGGAAACCTGGAAGGCGCCCAGGACGCAGATGTCCAGGTGTCCGCCGCGCATGATGGCGAAGGAGTCAGCGTGGTGGAAGTAGGACGCCCCCGGCAATTCGGTGACGGGGATCTTGCCGGCGTTGATGAGGTCGCCGTCGATCTGGTCTCCGGTGGCCTCCGGGCCCATGCCGAGCATGCCGTTTTCGGTGTGGAGCGTGATGTTCTGCTCCGGCTCGAGGTAGTTCGAGACCAGGGTGGGCTGGCCGATTCCGAGGTTCACGAACGATCCGGGGGCGATGTCGCGGGCCACGAGGCGGGCGAGATCGTCACGGCCCAGCGGCTTGCCGGACGTCTGGAGATCAGCCTGGTTGCCGGGCCGGACACTCGCGTGGTCATTGGTTGGGATGCTCATCTCAGGCCACCTTCACGATGCTGTTGACGTAGATGCCGGGGGTCACGATGTTTTCCGGGTCCAGGCCGCCGGTGGGGACGATCCCGGACACCTGGGCGATGGTGTGTTTCGCGGCGGCGGCCATGATGGGGCCGAAGTTCCGCGCGGTTTTACGGTAGACGAGATTGCCCCTGCCGTCCGCCGTGAGGGCCTTGATCAGGGCGACGTCGGCGTGGATGGGGGTCTCGAACAC
>NZ_JBFUJJ010000051.1:0-15959 GCF_056401435.1 Arthrobacter sp. P4_F10 | reverse complement strand
AGCCGCAGGGCGGCGGCGTAGATCCCGGCCTCGGTCAGAGGCACCTCCCTCTTCCTGGTTCCCCGCAGGGAACTCTTCACCTTTTCCATACAGGGACGGTACCAGATTCATACAGTGTATGAAAAGGGGTCTCGGCCGCGCGGCGGGATGACGATCGCCCGCGCGACTCCGGGTTGCGGTCGACCTTCCATACGTTGTACGGTTTAAGTTCCATACAACGTATGTTTACGCGGTGCACCCGGCATCGCGGGCGCCCTTGCCCATACCGCCCCGCACAAAGGAGCAACCCATGACCGTTCAGTCCATGAACGACTCGCCACCCATAACAATGCCTCGAAGGAACCCCATCAAAGCGCTGCTGTGTGACGCCTGCGGCCAACTGCCCCACCCCTCGAAAGCCCGGCTTACCCTGGCCAACGTCACAGCCATACTGCCGATTGAGCTTGTGGTTCATACCGCTGTAGTGAACGCGGCACTCCCTTATGTTCTGAAGGTACTGGTCCTGACGGCCACCGTACTGGCTATCTGGGTCGCCGAGCCCTCCGTCCGGCGCGCATTGCGGGGCTGGCTGCACGCACCGGCGCTGCGCCACCGGCGCCGGCTGCACAACTCTGCGGCCCTGTGGCGGGTCCGCACTCTGATCGATTACAGCAACGAAGCCCAGGAGAAACTGGTAGAGGCAATCTCCGGCGTCGACGCCGAGATCCTCGTGTGCCGGAATCACACCGTTGCCGGCGGGATGCTGGACGAGCTGGTCGTCTCCACGCCAGATCATGTCACCCACGCGGAACTACTCGCTGCGGCCGCGGGCGGCGGAGGACGGGATGTCCGAGCGTGGCCGGCGACAGCCCTGACCGTGGCGGACGGCCAGACCAAGGCCCTTGCCCTTGCCCTGCGGGTCGTGGAGGACCCAGGCGAACTCCAACTCGCGGTCGCCGAACTGCTCGACGCCAAGCCCGTCGCGGCTCCCACCRSCGACAGCACCTCACCCGCGACCAGCAAACCGGCATGTGATGGCACCGTCCTGAAAATACCATCCCMCCGGCATGGACCCCTCGGCTTCTCCCGCCCCCGGGCGCCCTTCACACCGGCCGAATCCGCCCGGGCACACCGGCTAGCCGAGCTCGCCGAGCTCACTGAATTGACACGAAAACACCCAGTACGGCCTCGGCAATAGAAAACCGGGAGGTGTCGTTCCCGCTGCGGGAACCGCCCCGAAAGGAGACAACCATGACGGCAGCCCAGTCCTCACCTATCCGCTCATGCTCGGAACTTTCCTACGGAGACGAAATCGAAGCCTGGCGCTTCGGCAAGCTCCTGCACCGAGGAAGGGTGAACCAGACCCTGCCGTCCGTGGAGATGTTCTGGATCATTTGCCAAAGGACCGGAACACGCAAGCTCGTGGACATGGAGGCCGCCGCCATTCTAAGGATTCCAACAGCACCCCGAGACGCGAGATCTGCGGCACCGCCGTCGTCATCCCGTTGATGAACCGGGTCGACAGACCGCGGACTGGTAAGCCGGCACCCGGACACAGATGACCGAAGGAGCGTAAGCATCCCCCTTAAACCCGAGGGCGGGAGGCTGGCGGACGCCGCCGTGAGGGACCGGCTTGGGCAGGGGCGTCAGCCCATCCAACCGTTCGGCGGGAGTGACTCCAAACCACTGCGGCCGACTCGGGCGGGCCTCAACTCCAACCCGGGGCGGTGCCGATTTTGCGTTGCTGCAGAGGATTGCCGCCGCGCTTTGCGATGGTGGATCACTGCGCAGGAACGAACTCCCCCTCATCAAAGCCGCCAAAGCCAGGCGCCCTCAGGCGGCAACGCTACAGGACCGCACAATCAATGGTCGGCGCCCTGGCTCTCACCAAAGGCGGCGAGTTGGCCCTCCAGACCCATGATGATCGTGTCCAGCGCCAGGTGGAAGACGCGGTTCTCGTCACGGCCTGGAGGGGTGAGCCCATCTTCGCCGACACTGGGGGGGTTAAGGCTCGACCACCGGTGGAGCGCGCCGGTGAGTTCGGCGGTGAGGACACCGTTCATGGCGAAGCCCACGAGAGCGGTGAAATGAKAGAGCTCCGAGTGCGGCACCCCTGCGGCGTCCAGGATCGCGGTGAGCTCAGTCCAGAACGGGTCGTCGGGCTGGATGAAGTCCGACTGCAGGCTGAACGAGTAGCCCATGAACCTGGGGTGGCTGTGCGCCAGCGTCCGGAACTCCGTGGCGAGCAGGCGGATGCGCTCCTGCCAGGGAGCGTCCTCCAGCGTCACGGTGCGGAACTGGGCGCCGACCATTCTCGCCACGCCCCGCAGCACGGCGTCCTTGTTCGGCACGTGGTAGTAGAGCGACATCGGGTTCGCATCGAGCGCGGTGGCAAGTTTACGCATGGTGAGCGCCTCGACCCCGTCCGCGTCGATGAGCCGCAGGGCGGCGGCGTAGATCCCGGCCTCGGTCAGAGGCACCTCTCTTTTCCTGGTCCCCCGCGGGGAACTCTTCGTTTTTTCCATACTCGGACACTATCAAATTCGTACAGCGTATGGAAATAACCTCGGCCGTGCGGCGGAATGAAGCCACTCGACATTCCGGGTTGCGATCGACCTTCCGTACGATGTATGGTTGCAATTCCATACAACGTATGTTTCTGCGGTGCATCTCCAACATCACCGACGCAACAGCCCATCCACGCCCTGCACAAAGGAGCAAACCCATGACCACTCAGTTCAAGAACGAATCGCGACCCATCAGGTCTCCGCGCGCGGTCCCGCTCTTCGGCCACACGCCGCAAATCCCCAGCACCAACCCGGTGGAGTACTTCGGCGAAGTGTCCAAGCAGTTCCCCGAGGGGCTCTACAGCATGGAGATCGCCGGCATCGAGCAGGTCTTCGTCTGGGACCCGGACCTGGTGGCCGAGGTTTGCGACGAGTCGCGGTTCTTCAAGCAGATCGACAAGACGCCCCTGGCCCATGTCCGGGACTTCACGGGCGCCGGCCTGTTCACGGCCCACCAGCACGAGGAGGAATGGGGCATGGCGCACCGAGTCCTTCTCCCGGCCTTCAGCCAGCGGGCGATGAAGGGCTACTACGGGCAGATGCTGGAGATAGCCCAGAACCTGGTGGGCAAGTGGGAGCGCAGGGAGGGCCAGCCGGTCAACATCACCGACGACTACACTCGGCTGACCCTGGACACCATCGCCCTGTCGGGGTTCGGTTACCGGTTCGACTCTTTCGCCAAGGAGGATCTGCACCCCTTCCTCAACGCGCTGCTGGAGTCGCTGGTTGAGTCGCTGCGGCGCACGCAGGAGCTGCCGATGATGACCAAATTGCGCAAGGCCGATGACAAGAAGTACCGCGCGAACATCCAGCAGATGCGGGACCTGGTCGAGAGTGTGATCAGGGAGCGCCGTGAGGGGAAGGGCACTGCAGAGGATGACCTGCTGGGTCTGATGCTGGAGGCCACCGACCCGGAGACCGGCAAGGGGCTGGACGACGACAACGTCCGTGACCAGGTAGTGACGTTCCTGATCGCCGGTCACGAGACCACCAGTGGCCTGCTCTCGTTCGCCACGTACTCGCTGATGCGCAACCCGCACGTACTGGCCCAGGCCTACGCAGAGGTGGACCGCCTGCTTCCGGGCGACACGGTCCCGGACTACGACACGATCATGCAGATGGACGTAATCCCGCGCATCCTCGAGGAAACCCTGCGCCTGTGGGCTCCCATCCCGATGATCGGCAAGTCCCCGCTGGAGGACACCGTCATCGGCGGCGGCTACGAACTGAAGAAGGGAGCGCGGGTCAACATCCTCGAGGGCCCGCTGCACACCCACCCCAAGGCGTGGGACCGGCCGGAGGAGTTCGACATCAACCGGTGGCTGCCGGAGAACCGGGTCAACCACCACCCGCACGCCTACAAGCCGTTCGGCAACGGCGTGCGTGCCTGTATCGGCCGGCAGTTTGCGCTCACCGAGGCCCGCTTGGCCCTCGCGCTGGTGCTGCAGAAGTTCAAGTTCGCCGACACCAACGACTACAAGATGGACGTCCAGGAGGCGCTGACGCGCAAGCCCGGCGGCTTCGAACTGGAAGTGCGGTCCCGTCAGGAGCACGAGCGGACCGTGTTCGGCGCAGTGGACCTGCAGACCGGCGACACGCCGGCGCAGGCCGCAGTCAGCGGTGTCGGGGTGAACCTGACCGTCGCCTACGGCTCCAGCCTCGGCTCGTGCGAGGACCTGGCGCGCACCATCGCCGACCGCAGTGAGCGCTCCGGCTTCGGCACCACGCTGATCGGTCTGGACGAGCTGGGCGACAACCTGCCCACCGAGGGCCTGCTTGTCGTGGTGGCCTCCAGCTACAACGGCAAGGCCCCGGACAACGCGCAGCGTTTCGACGACCTGCTCGCTTCCGGACTCCCGGAGGGTTCGCTGTCGGACGTGCGGTTCGCACTGCTGGGGGCCGGCAACACCCAGTGGGTGGCCACTTACCAGGGCTTCCCCAAGCGGATCGAAGAAGGCCTGCTGGCCGCCGGCGCCACCCCCGTCATCGAGCGCGGCGCCGCGGATGCCGCCGGTGACTTCGACGGCATGGCCAGCCGCTGGATGGAAACCCTGTGGGCCACCCTGGCCGAGGAGTACGCCGCCGACACCTCCGAGGTGAGCAGCCCGCGCTTCCAGGTGCAGTTGCTCACCGAGGCGGACGTGCGCCCCGCGATCGTCTCCGAGCAGGCCTACCCCCTCACGGTGGTGGCCAACGAGGAACTCGTGGCCGACGCCACCGGCCTGTGGGACTTCAGCCTCGAGCCGCCGCGCCCGGCGGCGAAGTCCATCACCATCGGCCTGCCGGAGGGTGTCACCTACGAGACCGGCAACCACCTGGCCGTCTTCGCCAAGAACGAACCGGCCCTGGTGAACCGTGCCCTCGCGGCGCTCGGCGTCGACCGCGATCAGGTCCTGCGCCTGGAGCTGCCCACCGGCGGCCGCACCCACCTCCCTGTGGGCACCCCTGTGACGGCAGGACTGCTGCTCACCGATTTCCTGGAGTTGCAGGACGTGGCCACCCGCTCCCAGATGCAGACGCTGGCTGAGCACACGGAGTGCCCGTGGACCCGACCGCAGCTTCAGGCCTACACGGCCGACACCGCCGAAGCCGAGGAGCGCTATCAGACTGAGATCCTGGGCAAGCGTGTCTCCGTGCTGGGCCTGCTGGAGCGCTTCCGGGCGGTCGAGCTGCCGCTCGCGGTCTTCCTGGACATGATGGGTCCGATCCGCGCGCGGTTCTACTCCATCTCCTCCGCCCCGCTGGCCAACCCCCGCCACGTGCGCCTGACCGTGGGCCTGCTGGAAGGCCCGGCCCTGTCCGGTGACGGCCAGTACCGGGGCACCTGCTCGTCCTACATCGGCGGCCTTGAGCCCGGGGACGTCTTCTACGGCTACGTGCGCGTGCCCTCCCCGACCTTCGCCCCGCCGGCCGACCCCGCCACGCCGCTGATCCTCATCGGCCCCGGCACCGGCATCGCGCCACTGCGCGGCTTCCTGGAGGAACGCGCATCGCAGCACGAGAGCGGCACGAAGGTGGGTCTGTCGCAGGTCTTCGTCGGCTGCCGCCACCCGGAGCACGACTACTTCTACCGGCAGGAGATGCAGGACTGGGAGCAGGCCGGGATCGCCCAGGTGCACACCGCCTACTCCGCGGTGACCGGCCACCCGGCCCGGTTCGTCCAGAACGCCATCGCCAACGCCGCCGACACAGTATGGCAAGCCATCGAAGACGGCGCGCACATCTACGTCTGCGGTGACGGCCGCCGCATGGCGCCCGCCGTGCGCGAGGCCCTCGCGGCGATTCACCGCGAGCGGACCGGCAGCGACGACGAGGCCGCCCAGCAGTGGCTCGCCCAGCTCGAAGCCGATGCGCGCTACCAGCAGGACGTCTTCGCCTGATCCCCCAGACGCCGGGAGGGTGCGGCGGTCCCGACACCCCGCCCCCTCCCGGCCACCACTGAGCAAGTCAACAAAAGGAGTCATCATGGCGACGGAAACCCAGGCCACGGCCGCCCCTCACGGAGGCATCCTGGCAGCCACCGGCAAAACCGATGCAACCACATTACCGCCACCGCAACTTCCGCCTGCTCACCTTGAGCACCGGCGGGCTTGCGAGCTGACCCATACGCCATGGGCCGGCTGGTACTGCGAGACCGCAGCTGACTGAAAACCGCGGCGGTGTCCACACATTCGCCTGATCCCCCAGACTCCGGGAGGGTGCGGCGGACCCGACACCGCCCCCCTTCCCGGCCACCACCCGATTGCGAACCACCACAAACCACACGGCAGCCATCGGCCCGAACCGCCAGGAAATGCCGCTCAGAGAAAGCAGATCACCATGAATACCATGCTCGCCGGACGCTTCCACCTGGACAGCAAGAAGTTCGCCGTGGAGGAGGTCCCCATCCCCGTTCCGGGCCCGGGTGAAATCCTGATCGAGGTGAAGGCCGCAGGTGTCTGCCTGTCGGACGTCCACCTGCTCGACGGTTCCCTCGTCCCACTGTTCGCCACCTCCGACGCGGTCACCGTCGGCCACGAGGTCGCCGGTGTGATCCACACCCTCGGCCCTGACCTTAAGCGCGGACTGACCGTCGGCACCCGCGTTACCCTTGAGGCCGGCAAGACCTGCGGCCAGTGCGGCGGCTGCGTGCGCCGCCGCCCCTGTACCCAGATGCGCACCGCCGGCATCGACTACGACGGCGGCTGGGCCCAGTACACCCTCGCCCGCGAGGACACGCTCATCCCCATTCCCGACAACCTCCCCTTCGATCAGGCAGCGATCATCCCCGACGCGGTTTCCACCCCCTACGCCGCCGTCGTTGCCACCGCCGGGGTGCGCCCCGCACAGTCCGTCGGCATCTGGGGCGTCGGCGGAGTCGGCGCCCACAACGTCCGGGTCGCCCGCATGGCCGGCGCCGCGCCGGTCATCGCCGTCGACCCGCTGCCCAGCGCCCGCGAGCGTGCCCTGGCCTTCGGTGCGGACTTCGCCCTGGACCCTGCCGCCGACGACTTCGCCGACCACATCCGCATGGCTACGGGCGGACGAGGCCTGGACTTCGCCTTCGACTGCGCCGGCGTGCCCGCCGTCCGAGAGCAGGCCGCCTCCGTACTCGGCCTCAACGGCGCCCTCATCCTGGTCGGCATCAGCCCCAGGCCCCTCACCATCACCGAGGGCCTGACCTTCAACTACCTCGGCAAGCAGGTGCGCGGCCACTACGGCGGCACCCCCGAGTCCGTCAGCGAGCTGGTCCGGCTGGCCGAGGTCGGACGTCTAGACCTCGCCCCCTCGATCACCGACCACTTCCCGCTCGCCGAGGCGGCCGACGCGGTGAACCGGCTGGCGAACAAGATCGGCGACCCGATCCGCCTCATCCTGGTGCCCTGACAGCTGAACAGCAGTTCATCAAGACCAGCTCGGCAGGAGCGGGTGGGCGCCGGTGCTTGAGGGAGCACCGGCGCCGGCCTCTCGTGAACTGTCGGTTTCGTCCCGGGTCTTCAGACCCACATAAGCGACAACGAGGCAGCAACGAACCTTGTTCAGCGCACATATTCACCCCCGTGACCTACCCAACAATCGAGACAATCGAGGATGCCATGTCTAGGAAACGTCACGAGTCCCCGACGGCTGCTTCGAAGGAAAAAGTCAGCCTATGGGGGCTGGTCCTACTCGGGTTTCTCGCCTCCCTAGCCTTGGTCGCGGCGCTATCTTACGTCTTCGCCGCCTACACCACGCAGAGTCTGACACCCTTGGGAAATCAGCAGACGCTGACGACTGATCAACAGTCCGGCGTTCTTCGGAACGCCGTGACAGCAGGGGCTGCGCTCGGTGTTGGTGTGACGCTGCTCCTCACCTACCGGCGTCAAAGAGCGACAGAGGAAAATCTCTCGATCACCAACAGCCTTTTGGAACTACAGCAACGGCAGCATGATACCCAGGTGGTCTCCGCCCTTAGGGACCGATACTCACTTGCAGCAGAGCAGCTGGGGAGCAAAAAGCTCCCCCTTGCCATTGCTGGCGTCCATTCAATCGAGTCCCTGACCGATGAATGGTTTGCGGAGCGCAACGAAGTTGAGCGGCAAAACTGTGTAAGTCTTTTGACTGAATTTTTAAGACTGGCCAAGAAGGACAAAGATAATCTTTCGGATGTAGGCTCTCTCATTACCGCGACCATCCTCCGCCGCTTAAAGGCAGGGCTCGAGGAGGGACGGTACTGGGGGCTGCGCATCAACATGGCATATCATGCCCCGTCCAACATTTCCGACCTATACGTCAATGGCGCACAGCTGGACCTCCGAGGCGTTCGTGCCGAGGACCGTGGAGACCATGACCTCGGCTACATGGCCAGGTGGTACGTGGCCGCCGGCAGCGTCGACCTGACCGATCTGCAGTTGGACATGGGCAATCTTCTCTTCCAGGACTCCGTGTTTCATGGCGGCAGCGTCAGATACAGTATCGACGAAAACGGCAGTGGTCGCGGTCGAATCGAATTCAACCGATGCACTTTCAGCGGAACAAAATTTGAAAATGTCGAACAAAGCCGCGATGCCCTGTCCCTAACGTTCAAAGATTGCCGATTTGAAGACGGTAGCTTCAACTTCGCCACGTATCAGCGGCCCAAATCCTTGTCCTTCATCAACTGCACCTTCGACAAGAACATATTTACAGGCAGTAAAGAAATGAGCGGGTTTGACTTCACCGAACTCTTGATTCACAACTGCGAATTTGCGGGCGGCCTCCAAAAACTCGAAACCCGGAAAGCGCCAGAGGTTCCAGAGCGCGATTAGCATGGTGACGGTCGTTCCCCGCCGGCATCCCGAGGTCGGGCAATTCAGCGGGCAGCGTCTCCGTTCGCTGCCACCTCGTCGACGGCACCGCGCAGCCCGGCCGTTTGGAGTTCGGGGAGTGGACTGCTACATATTGCACGCGCTTCGTTGGCAGAGACACCCAACATTCGCAGCAGCGCCTCGGTCGCCCGATCCGTCGTCTCGGCGTCGTCGCGGTCCGGTTCGGCATGGATGAGCTGTCCGAGGAAGGTTGCCGCACCGACGGCGCACACCACTGCTACGTCGACGTCTGTCATTGTGAACCGACCGGAATCGACGCCGGCCTGAATGTCACGCCGGACACGCGGCGCCAGTCCTGTCTGCGCGCCGAGGATGTCGAGAGTTGCGTGCAGGATCACCTTGCTGAGCTGAGGTTCACGGCGGTGGAAGCGACCGGTCAACCGGAAGCTGGTGGCAAACGCGACGGCGGGGTCGTCGACGTCGGTGGTGAGCTCGTCCAGGACCGCGCCGAGGAGGTCCATGACGTGCTCGACCGCTGCCTCGAACAGCTGGTCTTTCGACTCAAAGTGGTTGTAGAAGGAGCCGATCCCAACGTCCGCGGCCTGAGTGATCTCCAGCACCGGCGTATTGGTCCGTCCTTGAGCCAGGAAGGACTGTGCTGCGCGGATCAACGCGGCGCGAGTCTGCGCCTTCCGTCGATGCGACCGGGTGGGTTCCGGGGACGAAGTTGGGGCTTGGGTCATCGCTGGCTCCTTGAAGTCATCCGGTCAAAGGAATCCTACCAGCGCGCCATCAATATAGTGAAGAAATCTTCAACTGCCCTTGACTGACGATATCTTCATAACCGAATATAGATTCAGAAAGTGAGGCTATCCATGAATGACCACCATGACCACCCTGGGACCCACAGCGACCTGCACACTGACCTGCATAGTGAGCAAGGGGCGCTGCGAGGCGAGCACCGCGGACGGGCGGCGAACCCGATCATCAAGGTGCATGACATCGCCTGGCTCGAGTTCCAGAAGCCAGACCTGCTCGCTGCCGAGACCTTCGCGCACGCCTTCGGCTTCGCCACGAGCCTGCGCACCCCTGACGAGCTGCACCTCCGAGGCACCGACACCGGAGCGCCGTGCGTGATCGTACGGCGCGGACCGAGATCGCAATACCTGGGCGCCGCGTTCACTGCGGCCGAGGCCTCGGACGTCCTTCGCCTGGCTGACGCGACAGGCACGACCACGAAAAAACTACCGGAGACCATCGGCGGCATAGGGGTTAACCTCGTGGATCCGAGCGGCGCGGCGATTCGCGTCGTCGCAGACACGCACAAACTCCCTGCACTACCGGCCCAGACGCCGCTCACGTTCAACTCCGGCCACGAGCTGGCGCGGGCCAACCAGACCCAGCGGCCACTGCGTCAACCAGCGACGGTTCAGCGCCTCGGTCACGTCGTGCTTCAGAGCACAAAGTACCGTGAAACGCTCGACTGGCACCTGGAACACCTCGGCCTGATCGTCAGCGACTTCCTCTACTACCCTGGCCAGCGCGAGCGCGGTCCGACAATGAGCTTCATCCGCTGCGACCGGGGTTCGACACCAACCGATCATCACACCATCGCGATGACGCTGGGACCGACGAACCGCTACGTGCACTCGGCATACCAGGTCGCTGACCTCGATGCCCTTGCCGCCGGCGGTGAGCTTCTGCACGACCTTGGGTACCACCGTTCGTGGGGGATCGGCCGCCACATCCAGGGCAGCCAAATCTTCGACTACTGGCGCGATCCCAACGGATTCCTGGTCGAGCACTTCACCGATGGGGACATGTTCGACTGCACCCTCGAGCCCGGTTGGGCACAAATGTCCGCCTCCAATCTCGCCCAGTGGGGCCCTCCGGCGAGCAAGGACTTCCTCGGTATCACCCCCGGCCGGGAGTCGCTGCGCGAGCTGGCCTCGATGGTCTCAGCCCTCCGCGACGACAACGAGTTCGATTTCACGCGCCTGCGCGGCCTGATGAAAGTAGCCACCTCATGACCGTCTCCATCCTGCGTACCGCCGACAATTGGTGGGTCCACACGCCCACCGGCGCCGCCCGTATCGCCACTCTTGCGACCACCACGGGCGAGCTGATCGCCGATCGGGCGGCCATCAATGCCGCGATCGGCGGCAGCGAAACTGTGCCGGTGGAAAACCTGGACCTCATCTCGCCGGTCACAGTGCCGTGCCGCGTGGTGGCCCAGATGACGAACTTCGCCTCGCACGTGAGGGACGCCGGCATGGATCCTAAGAAAATCCCACTGACCTTCTTCCGCAAGTCCTCGGGCTCGATCAGCGGGCCCCATGACGACGTCGTCCGGCCCGGGCACGTGCGGTTCCTCGACTACGAGGCTGAGATCGGCCTCGTGATGGGCCAAGAGACCCCGGTCGGCTCGGTTATCACCGACGACACGATCGCCGACTACGTCGCTGGGCTCGTGATCACCAACGACATCTCTGCCCGCGACCTGCAACTGCCGAAGACCCAGTTCTACGAGTCCAAGTCCTACCCGAGCTTTACGCCCGCCGGACCGACACTCGTGCTCTTCGATCCCGAGGACTGGAACCGCTTTGGTGAGCTGCGGCTGCGGCTGTGGGTGAACGGCGAGGTCCGCCAGGACATGACGGTGGCCGACATGATCTACCTCCCCGTCCAGGCGCTGGGGGCACTCACCCGCTTTCAGCACCTCTCCCCCGGCGACCTGGTGCTGACTGGCACCCCTGTCGGCACCGCACTGAGCGCACCACCGAAGCCAGTCGAGATCATCAGCAATCTGCTGCCCCCGGCCACGAAGTGGCGCCTGTTCTTCAAGGCCCAGGGCCGCAATCCGAAGTACCTCAAGAGCGGTGACGTCATCGAGATCGCCGTCAGCGCCGACGACGGGAAGATCGACTTGGGGCGCCAGCGCACGACGGTGAGGGACGCCCGGTGAACGGCACGACTCTCTGGCCACGGTACTCGAGCCCAGATGACATCGTCGACATTGAGAGGACCCCCCTGTCCGAACGCGGACTTCCGGCATCGACGTACGAGCTGCTGTGCCGAGCCGCCCGGCTCTGGCCGGATCGGACGGCAGTGGCAGTACTTCGGAACGCCGAGCGCTGGCAGGAACCCGCCACGCTGACGTTCGCTGAGCTTCTCGCCAATGTGAACCGGATGGCGAACCTGCTGAGACAAATCGGGGTCGGCCGCCAGGACACCGTGGCCTTACTCTCGCCCAACTGCCAGGAGCTCATCTCCGCGACCCTCGCCGCCCAGGCTGCCGGAATCGCCGTCCCGATCAACCCCGGCTTGTCCGAGGACCACATCGCCGAGCTGCTCCAGCGCTCGGGCGCGCGGGTGCTGGTGGCGGCCGGGCCCGATCTCGATCCCGTCGTCACCGAGGCCGCTTTCAGCCTCGCTAAGAAGGGCCTGGTGGACTACGTGCTCCTCATGTCACCGACCGGGCAGGCACCCGCTGGCCCGGCCTCGACCGTCGGATTCGCAAGCGTGGACTACCTGACGCGCCGGGCAGCAACCGCGTCGTCCGAGCAGTTCCACGGCGATCGGCCCGGACAAGGCGATGTGGCGGCACTCTTCCACACTGGCGGCACGACCGGCACCCCGAAGCTGGCGGCACACACCCAAGCCAACGAGGTCGCCGACGCCTGGATGCTCGCAGCCAACGACCTCCCCGGCGAGGACGCCGTGTACTTCGCCGCCCTGCCGTTGTTCCACGTCAATGCACTCGTGGTGACCGTCCTCGCTCCCCTTTTCAAGGGCCAGTCGGTCGTGTGGTCCGGACCGCTGGGCTACCGCGACCCCGCCCTCTACGGCGTCTTCTGGAAGCTGGTCGAGCACCACCGGCTTACCGCCATGAGCGCCGTCCCTACCGTCTACGCCACGCTCGCCGCATCTCCCGTGAACGCCGACATCAGCAGCCTGCGCCACGCCATGGTCGGAGCCAGCCCCTTGCCCGCGGCCGTGCGTGCCGGCTTCGAGACAGCCACCGGCGTCACCCTCATCGAAGGGTACGGCCTGACGGAAGCGACGTGCGTAAGCGTGCGGAGCTTCCCAGGCGCCACTATGAGTTCGCTCGGCTGCCGACTGCCCTACCAAGAGATCAAGTCGGTGCACGTCGACGACGACGGACACTGGCATGATCTCGGACCGGGCACCAGAGGCCAGCTGGTGATCAAGGGCCCGACGGTCTTTCCCGGCTACGTCATCGGCAACGGCCCCGACGGCCTCTTGCTCGACGGCCTCGGCAAACTGCGGGACGGCTGGCTCGACACCGGCGACCTCGGACAGGTAGATGAGGACGGATTCGTCCAGCTCACCGGCCGTGCCAAGGATCTGATCATCCGAGGCGGCCACAACATCGACCCGGCACTCGTCGAGGACGCCCTCCTCACGCACCCGGACGTGACGGGCGCAGCGGCGGTCGGCAGACCCGACCGGCATGCGGGAGAGGTACCTGTCGCCTACGTAACATTGGCTGCGGGTGCGACCACCAGGACCGAGGACCTGCTCCGATGGGCGGATGACCGGGTCGGGGAACGGGCGTCCTCGCCGAAGTCGGTCACAATCGTCAACCAGCTTCCGGTCACTGCCGTCGGCAAACTCTACAAGCTCGCGCTCCGGGCGGACGCCACCAGGGTAGCGCTGAGCGAGGCCTTGCGGGAGACGGCCGCCGTGCACGCCGTGGAGACCGATATCGAGGACGGCACGATAGTCGTCACCGTGCGTGCTGACGAGGCATCGCATGCGGCCGTCAAGCGCACCCTCGACGAGTACGGCGTCCGATGGCGGATCACGCATCGGCCCGCAGGAAAGGCGAATCGATGATCATCGTCCTCACGATAGCGCTGGTTGGATGTCTTACGGCGGCAATAGTATGAGCCCCCACAAGGAGGGCGTGGCGCCGGTGGTCGTGGTCGGCGCTGGCCCTTCCGGGCTGGCTGTCGCCACCCTACTCGGCCAGTACGGCGTCGAGTGCCTCGTCTTGGACCGCTGGGAGGGCGTCTACCCGCTGCCACGGGCGGTACATCTCGACGACGAGGTCTATCGCATCCTCAATCGTCTGGGCCTGGGGACGCAATTCGCTGGGCTCAGCCGCCCTGCACACGGGCTACGTTTGCTCGCACCCGACCACCGGGTGCTCGCGGAGTTCCAGCGACCGGCCGATGGCGGCGCCCACGGCTATCCCCAAGCGAACATGTTTGACCAGCCGGACCTCGAGCAGCTCATGCGCAACAACCTCCGGATCATGCCTACGGTGACCCTGCGCGGAAATGTCGAGGTTCTCCGTGTGACCCAAGGCAACGCGGCTGTCCAGGTGGACTTCACGGATCGTGCCACAGGGGCACGCGAGTCGGTCCGTGCCAGCCACGTCCTCGGCTGCGACGGCGCCAGCAGCATGGTCAGGGGAGCCATCGGCGCGGAGATGGAGGACCTGGGCTTCGAACAGCGCTGGCTGGTTGTCGACGTCGACACTTCGGCGCAACTGAACCAGTGGGAAGGCATCCACCAACTGTGCGACTCCCACCGCGCCGGTACGTACATGCGCGTCGGAGAGGTCCGCTATCGCTGGGAGTTCCGACTGCTGCCTGACGAGACTGCCGCCGACTTTGCGACGATGGATACGCTCCATCCGCTGATCCGGCCGTGGACCGGCGACGTCCCGGTGGACGATCTGCGCGTGATCCGGGTCGCCGACTACACCTTCCGCGCCCAGGTCGCCAACAAGTGGCGCGACCGCCGGGTCTTCCTCCTCGGCGACGCCGCTCACCTGAGTCCTCCCTTCATAGGCCAGGGCATGGGGGCAGGACTCCGAGATGCGATGAACCTGGCCTGGAAGCTCGCCGGTGTTCTTGCCGGCGAGCTCCCCGCAACCACGCTGGCCAGCTACCAGACCGAGCGCAAGCGGCACGCGAAAAGAACCATCACCGTCGCAAAGCTGTTCGGCCTCACCATGACCGCGGGTGGTCGCGTCGGTACGGCCCTGCGGAGGTTTTTCGCACCGGGCCTACACCTCGTGGCAGGCCTTCCCGCACAGTCAGGGACGCCTATACCCCTCGGCTCCCGGCTCTCGGCACTGGCCCGCACCTCCGCCGTCGGACGTCTCTGCCCCAACGCCCGCACTTCGGTCACCCCGGACGCCAAGCGATTCGATGAGGTCGCCGGAGACGGATTCGCGCTGCTAGCTCTCGCGATCACTCCCGAGGAGCGCGAACAGATCCTGCTCAGGGGCGCGGCGCCTGTCGTCCCGGACCCCGGATCTGAGCTCCATCAGTGGCTCGTTGGACATCGGATTGCTGCCGCGGTTGTCCGCCCGGATCGCGCCGTGGTGTTCACCGCCGACTCCGTCGCCGGGAGCCTCGCCCGCCTGCCGTCGTTCCACTCCGCGTCCGCGAAGACCGAGCGGACAGAGCGATGAAAGCGCATCGGCTCCCCATAACGTCCTCGGGCATGACCGCACTACCGGACGGCCAAGGTGAGGCGCAGCAGAAGTGGCCGTCACACCCCGCGGGATCAACCGCTCCCATACCCGAACACAAAAGGAACACCATGAACCCCACGACAGCCTACGCCACGATCCACGACAGTCTCGCCATCGACTCCGACAGCACTCAACGGCTCTTCCTCGAAGCGCGGACCGCCAATAGCTTCTCCTCCAAACCGGTCTCAGCCGACACATTGGCCGCGATCTACGAGCTGACGAAGATGAGCCCCACGATGATGAACAACCAGCCGCTGCGCATCACCTGGGTCCAGTCACCCGAAGCCCGCGAACGCCTTGCCTCGCACCTGGCCGACGGTAACCAGGAGAAGACCCGCACCGCCCCCGCAGTCGCGGTGCTGTCCTATGACAGCGACTGGCACGAACACTTCCCAACGTTCTTCCCGCCCGCCCCCGAACGCAAAGCAATGTTCGACGGCGACAGAATCAAACGCGCCGAAATCGGCAAGAACAACGCCTGGCTCCAATCCGGGATTTTCATCATGGCGGTACGTGCAGTCGGGCTCCATGCAGGCCCCATGGGTGGATTCGACGCCGCCGGCGTCGACGCTGACTTCAACGCCGGCACCACACACCGGGCGTTCATGGTGGTCAACGTCGGGGAACCAGGCG